>DATEUF010000274.1:0-6031 GCA_035283325.1 Pyrinomonadaceae bacterium
ATCCGTTCCAGAGCCATCTTCCGGAACTCCGGCGTATACTTTTTGTAAGACCCTCTTTTTGCCATCTTGCAGCTCCCTTCAATTGTCGATACATAGTAGGGTCTGCTAATTATTTTTGTCTCACTTTTGGGGTTCACTCCAAGGGCTCGGCGAAATGGGCCGGCAAGATTTCACCTAAATGCTTGTCTCTTAGTTGGTTATCACGGGTCAGTAGCTATCGCGGAATTGGCCGACTTCTGCTGAACCGCCACTTCAGCAACTAACCTGAAAAAATTCAGCAACTGATCGGACGAGGTACAGGGCGAGGTACAGAGACGATTGACGCCAGTTCCGTCCTGTCCACCTAAGACTCCTGCTCCTGATGCGCTAGAATTCTCTTCATTCCACATTTCTTCGCACTTTTTTCCAGTTGTTATTCGGGTTTTCATCCACTCGAAGCGTCATATAAGTAACGGGCCGGAAAACAATGCAAAAGCTTCGGGGAATTAGTCCCTCCCCCAGCCACGAAGATGTATTTATTCAGCGCTATCAATGGCTGATGGGCTTTGCTCTGCAACTTACCGAACGCCAGCGGGCGAGCGCCGAAGACCTTGTTCATGATGCATTTATCCAGTTCACGCTTCACCGGCCCGACTTGCAGAAGATTGAAAACATAGAAGGGTATCTCTACCGGATGCTTCGCAACATGCATCTGTCACAAGTTCGGCGGGTTTCGCACACGCAGAGCGTTTCGCTCTCTGTCGCGGAGTATGACTCGGCAGAGATCGGCCTACGCATTAGCGATCACTCCGCAAAGTTGCAGGTGCGTGAAGACCTGCGCCGCGTCTGTCATTACGCCTGTGTGCGCAGCGAAACGTCTCAGATTGGCAGCATCCTGATTCTAAGGTTCTTTCACGGTTATTATCCGGGAGAGATCGCCCTCCTTCTGGGTCGCGACCGACGAGCCGTAGATGACAGTCTGAGAATTGCGCGCCGTGAAGCGAAGCTTTATCTCGAGCATCCGGCGCGGCTGAAGTTCATGAGCAATAGGCCAGCGCCGCAACCGTCGCATTCAGCGTCAGCCACAACCGGCGACTGTCCCGCCGATTCTCCCTTCGACCTTCTTAGCGAGCTACGCGCACAGATTTTTCAAACTCCTTGTGGCGAGTGTGTGAAACAGGAAGTGTTGCGCAGCCTCTACAGCGGTGAAGACCCGACCATCGTTGATAGCGCGGTGACTGCACATCTGGTCAGTTGCCGCCGCTGTCTCGACGAAGTCAATCGCATTCTTAATCTTCCCCCACTTTCCGAGCGCTTCACCATGGACACTATTGGACGTGACTCATCCGGCGACGACCGTAGCAGCGGAGATCGGGGTGGACCTCCTGATGCCTCAGGCGGAGCCGCCACGGAAGACTTCAAGCGAAAATCGCAGCGCCGTTTCCGAGACGTAATTGAGCATCGGCCACAGGAGCTAATGATCTCGGTCAATGGATTCATTCTCGGCTCGCAGAAAATCGGCGCTGAAATAAACGAACAGACCATCAACGTCAACATGCCTGAGCAGATCAGGTTTGTTGAAGTGTTCAGCGAACAGTGGCTCAGGCTTTCGTTCCTGGAAGTAGAGCACCCCACCGATGGCGAGGTTGAGCAAAGAGACGAAGTCGAGTTTAACGATGGCCGCAGCCTGGGCATGAGTCTGCGATTCGGCAGTCCCTGGCCCACCTTGCATGTTCGTTATCAGGATCCAACCCTCATACCCGAAGGCAGTAGCCCGACCGTCATACAAGTCCAAAGTCCAAGCAGTAGCCCGACCGTTAGGGAGGGCTCTGATACCAAGGTCCAAAGTCCCGAACGCGAGGTCAGTACCACCCGCGGTAGGAGGTGGGGTCCGACTCCATCGAGGACATTGTCTATTGCGTGGTCCAACTTGCGACGTCGGATCGCGGACATTGGACATTGGACATTGGACATTGGACTTTTCTTCCGTCCCGCAACAGTAACCGCAATCATCGCCGCCCTTCTTATCGGGGTTGTTCTGTTTGCCCAGTTACACCAGCCGGCGCATTTAACCGTCACAGATCTACTCCAACGCGCAGCAGTTTCTGAAGACGCTGCACTTGCAAGCACTGATCAAGTCCTTCATCGCACGCTCCAAATGGAAGAGCGCAGGTTGCCGGGCGGGGAACTGGTTGCACGCTCGCGAGTCGAAGTCTGGCAGAGCAGGGAAGCGACGGCTCGTCGTTTATATGATTCCCAGAACAAGTTGGTCGCCGGGGAATGGACCAGGAATGATGGCTCAAGAGTCGTCTATCATCACGGTTCGAAGCTTACTGTGCAGCCTTCAAGCCATTTGCATCAGAACCGCCTGGCGTCCAGTGAGATCTGGAAGCTCGCTCCTTCCGCAAGGGAGTTTTCATCGCTAGTGGTACATCCTGACAGCGCACATATCGAAGAAGGGCCAACCACTTACGTTGTCAGTTACGCTCCCGAGACTTCGAGCGAAGGACTAGTTAAAGCGACAGTGAGATTAAATCGCGCTGACCTACACGCCACGGAGTTGACAGTCGTAGTGGGTGCTGAAGACACCAATCCGCAATCCGCAATCCGCAATCCGCAATCGGTTGAGTTTCGCTTCACTGAGATCGGTTATGAGCGACGCGCTGTGCAGACTGTCGCCCCGGCCATCTTTGAACCCGATCCGGAGTTGCTTTCGTCCGCAAAGCCCGAAACTCCAAACCCGAAACTCGAAACTATTCCGGGTTCCCCTTTACCCGTTTCCCCTGTTCCCCCAGCAGCTTCCGCCAGTTTGGAAATAGAAGTCCTGCGATTGCTCGGCCAGATTTCCGCTGACATGGGCCAGGAAGTGAGCGTCAAGCGTGAAGCGGGTGGCGCGCTTCACGTCGAAGCGATTGTCGAATCCGAAAGCCGAAAACGAGAGATTCTTTCGGCGCTCTCGTCAGTCTCGCGGGATCGCGCGGTCAAGGTGCGGATCGAAACGACGCCCGAAGCGCAGGCGCGCATACAGCGTGAACGGCGTCGAACACAAAGTGAAAGCGGATTGTCGGACGTTGATGTTCAGGCAATAACTACTGCCAATACGATTCCAGTTGATGCTGAAGTGCGCCGTTATTTGCGGGGACGGGGATTATCTGAACAGCAAGTCAACGAGGAAGTGAGTCGGCTATCGAATCGTGTTTTGAATCGGTCACGGCAGGCCTTACTCCACGCCTTCGCCATGAAGAATCTCGTGCAGCGTTTCTCGGCCGATGACTTGCGCTCGTTGGATTCGGAAGCGCGGACAAAGTGGCTGGCAATGATCGCAGCGCATGCCAATGCGTTTCAACGCGACCTGGTTTCAATTCGTCAGGAATTGGCGCCCATCTTTGGCTCGGGATCCAGTGCGGGTGATGCGGGTATAGAGGTAACAGACGAAGCGTCTTTATTTCGCGCCGTCGCGCGCTTGACTGAGTTGGCCTCGACGACGAATGAGTCCATTCAGTCAGCGTTCACGATTTCATCTGCCAACAAAAGCGTTGCTATCAAAACGCCGCAGTTCTGGCGCTCAGTGGTCCAGGCTGAGCAGCTAGCAAAGCGTATTCAGCATTCAGCCGCAGATATACGCAGATGAACACCGATTGTTCATTGCCTTTATACGCGTGAATCCGCGTTGCTCTGCGGCATTTTCAGTTTTCTGAGTTTTGATTCTTTGAGGAGACCGTTATGAATCATTGTCGCTCCGTGTCATCAGGCATTCGCCGCTTGCTGCCTTCTGCCCCCTGCTTATTGTCTACTGTCTTCGTGCTGCTCACTGCACACTGCACACTGTCGCGGCGCAATCCGCTACCGCCACTCTCAGCGGTACGGTCGTGGATCAGAACGGCGCAGTTGTGCCTGGCGCGGAAGTTCAGTTGCTGAATCCGGCGACGGCATTCGCTCGTCAGACCACGACGAATGATTCCGGTGGATATACATTTCCCTTGCTTCCTGCTGGGACCTACTCAGTCACAGCGCAGCGCGACGGCTTCGCACCCATTCGCGTGGAGAACATTGTGCTGAACGTCGGCGATCAAAAGGGGCTGCAAATTCAGTTGAAGGCGGGCGATGTCAATGCGGAAGTGCAAGTGACCAGCGAAGCATCGCTGATTGATGAATCACCAGCGGTCGGCACCGTAGTGGACCGCCAGTTCGTAGAGAACGTCCCACTCAATGGCCGCAGCTTCCAATCACTAATTGGCCTGACTCCGGGTGTTGTGATCGTACCAGCAGGACCAAACAACTCCGGGCAGTTCAGCGTCAACGGGCAGCGCGGAACCGCAAACGCCTTTATGGTTGATGGCGTCAGTGCGAATTTCGCGACGCAGGTGGGGTCTATAGGTGGCACAAGTACGACCGGCAATCTGCCTGGCCTGACCACGTTCGGTACAACACAAAGCCTTGTCTCGGTAGATGCTCTTCAGGAGTTCAAAGTTCAGACGTCCGGCTATTCTGCCGAGTATGGCCGCCAACCGGGCGGTCAGGTCTCCATTGTCACCCGTTCGGGAACCAATGACTTTCACGGGTCCTTGTTTGACTATCTTAGAAATGATGTCTTCGATGCCAACGATTGGTTCGCTAACGCTAACCGCCGGCCTAAGCCACCAATGAGACAAAATGACTTCGGCGGTACGTTTAGCGGCCCCGTCCTCTTGCCTAGATTCGGCGAAGGAGGTCGCCAGCCAGGATACAAAGGCCGTAACCGCACATTCTTCTTCTTCTCGTATGAGGGCTTGCGCCTTCGTCTTCCGCAGTTCAGCCTGACGAATGTTCCGACTCTGGCTTTAAGACAGCAGTCACCTGCCGGTATACGGCCGATCTTGAACGCATTCCCGCTACCAAATGGAAGAGATCTGGGAGACGGGATGGCTGAGTTCAGCGCCTCCTATTCGGATCCTTCTAGTCTGGATGCGACGAGTATACGAATCGACCACACAATCAACAGCAAGTTCACGCTATTTGGGAGGTATAACAAGGCCCCTTCAGAGTCCACTTTCAGGGATCCTGGATTTAATCTCGGCAACGTTCAATCCAATAAAATCAACACTCAGACGCTCACACTCGGTGTCACATGGTTATTGATGCCGAGCACAACCAACGAGCTACGAATCAACTATAGCAGTAATAACGCTTGGGCTACGGTGACGCAGGATGACTTTGGCGGGGCCGCTCCGCCTGCGCGGAGCACAGTGGTTCCCAGCCAATATGATTCGAGCACCGCTCAAGGATTCATTGGTCTCAATTTTGGTAGTTTCCCGACGATTGCCCTCGGAGGTACTAGGACCGGTCAGTACCAATTTAACCTAGTCGACAACTTCTCCTACACTGTCGGTGCCCATCAGTTTAGATTCGGCTTTGATTACAGGCGACTGAATCCGATCGGAAATGTGAATCCATACCTTCTATCCGTAGTCTTCGACTCCAGCCAGCAAGTGCTGGCAGCCACGGCAGGCAGCGCTTTCATTTCAACGAGTCTCCCGAGAAGGCCTGTCATCATCAACTTCTCCGCCTATACTCAAGACAAGTGGAAGCTCTCTCGCCGCCTCACGTTCGATCTGGGCTTACGCTGGGATGTCAACCCCGCTCCGACGGAGGCGAACGGGAATGACCAACCGGCGGTTACGCAGATCGATAATCTTGCGACCATGGATCTAGCCCCGCTGGGCACGAGAGCTTACAAGACGTCCTACAGCAACTTCGGTCCACGTATTGGGGTGGCGTATCTATTGTCGGAAGAGCCGGGACGCGAAACTGTGTTGCGAGGCGGCTTCGGTGCCTTCTATGATACCGGCAACGATTTCGGCGCGGCAAATTTCAACCAGGGATTTCCGTTTGGCGCGATCCGAACTATATTCAACGTTAGTTATCCGCTCTCACCTAGCCCGGATTATTCATGAAGAGACTTGAGCGTGCAAGAATCAGAGCAAGAGATTGAAAGTGAACCAGGGTGAAGTGGAGTCAGGAAGGGTTTGAGAGGATAAAGTGTTTTGGGCTTCAGCGGAAGGGCACATTTTGA
>DATEUF010000275.1:0-2578 GCA_035283325.1 Pyrinomonadaceae bacterium
CATCGCCCCATCAGCAATGGTTTTTATCTTGCAGGCGGCCTTTGCAGATATTAATATCGACAAAAGCCTGTCTGGATATTACTGGTTCAAACCACGACATATTGATATCCCGCAAAGGAGTTTTCGTAATGCTTTCTCCCGATCAGTTTAGAGTGAATGAGGCGTGGATAGCGATCCGAGTAAACGACACTTTCTTGTTCGTAAAGGATGAACCTTACGACATCTATGTCCTTATCGACGCAGCTAGTGCGTATGTATTTGGTCACGTATTATCGAAGGTAGTAGATGAATCACCGAATGAAAAGGACGTTGAAAATCTTTTCAAAAAGGCATGGACGGCTAAGCGCCAATGGCCTGTGAAAATCATTATTCCAGAAGATTTCTCAGCGGAAAAGATTTTCAAAATGCAGGCAGAAAGGAATGGTTTTGCAGTTGAAACTGTTCCTTTATCTGATCTGGCTCCGATTATTGGATCGCTGAAAGAATCGTTTGCTACAGACTTTATTGGAAAGACCACATAACAGCCGACACCGACTTGGCGACAAGCAGGGTTTGCTCGCCTCGCTCGGTTCACTTAAGCGGCGCCAGCCGGTGAGGCTTGGCGTTCGCCCGACCGCAGACGCTCGGGTGGAGTAACAATGGCAAGAAAGCATTGGGTGTTGTCGCCGCATACTGGAGGGAGCAAGGTTTCGGTGGCTGTGCAGGATGAAACTCGGCGCCGCATTCTCCGCCACGCTGAGCGGTACTACCGTGGCTTGTTCACGCGCATCGAGGTCAGGTTCAGGGGACAGTTCTGCTACATTGATGCCTTCACCGAGCCGGCGCGGCCAAGTAAGAGGACGCTTGAGTTGCTGAACGAAACCCTTGACGAACACATGGCGCGATTGCGAGGTGCACCAACGCATCTATGTCGACTCCGCTATTCCAAGGGCCGCGACCGGTGGAGTGTCGCCTTCTACACTTACAGTCACGAGAAGTACGAGCCATGCTTCTTTCCCGACGGGGAACCGTTCGGTACCGTGGAGGATGCATTCGATGTGGGCGCTGTGTACCTGCGCGCCGGGTGAGCCGTCTAACCCGCCGCTGGAGCCGATACTCAGATTGCTGAGGAGTGACTCGATTTTTGGTAACGGCTCAGCGGCATAGCGTTAGCATTTCATTCGAGGAGATTCATTGGACTGGTTTAAAGATCTCTATGATGATTTCCGAATGAGGACAGGCTTCGGTAATATTCCCGAGGCAACCACACAGAAAGAAGTGGATTTTCTGGTTCGTGAACTTGGGTTGTCGAAGGGCTCACGAGTGTTGGACCTTTTTTGTGGAACGGGCAGGCACAGCATAGAGCTGGCAAGGCGTGGCATCGTCGCTGTTGGCATTGAATTCAATACCGACTATCTCAGAGTTGCCACCGCTAGAGCCCAAGCTGCTGGCGTTATGCCCACCTTCGTTCAAGGCGACGTGCGTGATACGGAGTTTGGGGGTGGGTACGATGCGGCCATCATCATGTACCATAGTTTCGGGTATTTTGAAGATGCAGAAGACCGCCGCATCTTGCAGAAAGTCTATCAGGCGTTGAGACCTGGAGGCCACTTCTTCATCGAGATTCTCAGCCGGGACTTTCTTATCCGCAACTTCAGAGCAACAGATGAGAGAACCGTCGAGGGCATTGTCGTTCGAGAAGAACGTGAATTTGACCTGTTGACAAGTCGGATCAACAATATTCTGACCCGGTTTGAACCGAGAGGTCCTGTCATCAAAAGAATGACCTGGCGAGTCTATTCCGCCCATGAGATCAAGGCGATCCTTGAGGGAGTGGGCTTTCAGTTCGTGGAAGGCTACGCAGATCTTGAGAAGTCTCCCCTCACGCTGGAGACACGACTAATGCGACTTATTTTCAAACGAGCGAAAGGCTAACCACGCCGTCCACGTGACCGCCCGCTTGCGGCTCCTACTAAACCTGAAAAGTCTCGGTTGGCGCGGCGGCCGAACCAGCGGATGGAACCGATGGCCCTGCGGGCCAAGGCTCACCGCCACCCCGTTACGCCACTCAAAGGGCTTGCTTCCAAAACGCCGCAGATTATACTTCTTTCATGGCCACTATCACTGAAGTCGAGAAGCTTGCGCTAGATTTGCCCGAGAGCGAGAGAGCCGTCCTCGCAGCTCACCTGCTTGATTCGCTGCCGCCTGTTCTCCACGATGAAGACGAAGGTATTGCGGAAGCTCTTCGGCGCGATCAGGAGCTTGAAGCGGATCCTTCGTTGGGTGTGTCGTTGGAGCAGCTTGATCAGCAACTCGAACGACGCCGAAGCTGAAAGCTGATGGAAAGCTGATGGGGACGTTGGGGAAAGCTGATGGGGACGTTGTTGACTAGCTGGACAAACCCTGCCCGTATAATCGACCCTCGGAAGTTGACCGAACTTAGTCCACGTAGTCAACGACGTCCCCTAAGTTGATGACGATTTTTGAGAAATATCC
Organism: Pyrinomonadaceae bacterium; assembly: GCA_035283325.1. GTDB lineage: Bacteria > Acidobacteriota > Blastocatellia > Pyrinomonadales > Pyrinomonadaceae > PSRF01. The sequence continues at coordinate 2,476 of DATEUF010000275.1, forward strand.
GGGTAGCGAGTTCCTTAGAGGCCTCCCCGCTGATACGGAATTCTTTCCTCTCCGTAAAAGAATGGTTGAGCTTTTCCGGTTCCTTGACGGCCTAGAGGATACG
>DATEUF010000276.1:0-4385 GCA_035283325.1 Pyrinomonadaceae bacterium
ATAAACTTCGGTGACGGGTGGTAGTACTCTTCTTCCTTCCAGTGAACTGCAATCTGAGCTTCGGTGAGCTCAAGCCCTTCTTTTCTTTCTTCTTCCATAACTTGCGTCTACCTCCTTTACCTAAAGTTGAGGAAGCGAGGCGGATTTTATTCAAGTGGCAAGCGGTTGGCAAGGGGTAGGTCGTTGCTTTGTTGGTTCCAAAATCGGCGTTCATCGACTCGGCCTCGCCCTCCCGGCGATAGTTGCTTATTTGCGCAGTTGCGCAAGCTCCAGCGTCCTTTGGGAATGCGAGGGATGGCGTAGGCGGACACCTCGCACGGAGAAGCGTACCAGTAGCTAGATCTTCGGAGCGCGTATAGTTTGCGCTGGATAGGGCTTGACATTTATCATCCGTAGTATGACACTTGTATGACATGAGTATGATGGAGGCGCTTATGAGAACGACTGTAGTACTCAGAGACGATCTTGTCAAAAAAGCAAAAAGGCTATCGGAGCAAACAACCTTGAGCGGTTTGCTGAACACTTGCTTGGCCGATTGGATAGCCCAGCACAGCAGAAGAGAGCTCAAGGCCCGATTAGTCGAGGAGTATCGTTCCGGGCGGCAAGAGTCGCATCGAATCAGTCGGGAATTTGCTCACGTAGATAAAGAGGACTGGCCTTTGTGGTAAGAGGCGCGTTAGTCTGGGTAAGCCTTGACCCGGCACGCGGGGCCGAGGTTCCCAAGACCCGTCCGTGCATTATTGTTTCCAGGACAGAGGCCAATGATATCTCGTCGACGGTAACCGTTGTTCCCCTTTCGTCGGTGAAGGAAAGAGCGCTAGACCGTTTGGTCCAACCCTTACTGCCTGCGAAAGAAACTCATCTGGCTAAAGATTCGCGGGCTCTTTGCGACCAGGTTAGAACCATCGACAAAGGACGTATCCGAGAGACCGTTGGAGTGCTGAGCGGCGAGTTGTTGGGGAAAATAGATCGCGGCCTAATACTTCACCTGGAACTTGAAGATTACGTAAAGCCGTAGCGAAGAATGCGAGGGCAGAGCCGCTAGATGGCCGGGGTTGTGAGATATAAAACAGACGGCACGCGGGCCAGATATCGGCTGAAACATCCCCGCCAAATCCGGCAGATCCTCAGGGCCCTATCGGGGTTCATCGACTCAGCCTCGCCCTTACGGCGATAGTTGCGTATTTGCGCAATTGCGCAAATATGGCAAGCTCCTGCATGCTTTGGGAATGCCAGGGATCGGGCAGGAGGACATCCGCACGGAGAAGCGCACCGGCGGCCGGATCTTTCAGAGCGCGTGGAGAGAAAATCCGCTGCGGAAACGCGTGGCGTGATCACGGATCTAGCGGCACTGTCCGACCAAGAAGCGGATGGCGTCGCTCTGCCAGGATTGTCTGGACAGACGGGCCTGGCGCGATCGCCCTCGGTTGAAAACAAAGAAATAAGTCCATCCTCAGGCCTGACCCCGATCCTTTGAAGCTACCGATTTGCACATCGTCCTGGAGCCGTCTCCCATCGAGCCGGACAAGATGAATAAGTCAATAGTCAGGCCAGACCCCAAACCCTTCCTGCCATAACTTGCGTCTACCTCCTTTAGCTAAAGAAGCAGGAACCAAAACGGGGGGATTTTTATTGAAGAGAAGGACAGTTGGCAAGAGCTAAGTGATGGCGCCGTTTTGTTGGCTCCATAATACATGAAGGATCGTGCCGTTTTTAGCCGGCGACTTGAATTAGCATGCCGATGTGGGCTACTATAGCTATACTGATAGCTACGAACAGGAGAGCCCCCTTATGAAGACGGTGCAAATGACCTTGGATGAAACCCTCGTAAAGGCCGTGGACAGTGCCGCTAAGAGGTTAAGGACGACACGGTCCGCCTTTACCAGGGAAGCCTTGCGTTCAGCCCTTAGAGAAGTCCGCGTAAGGGACATGGAGTCCAAGCATCGGGAAGGCTACAAGCGTAAGCCGGTTAAACGCGGCGAGTTCAGCGACTGGGAATCGGAACAGGTCTGGGGTGATTGATGAAGAGGGGTGAGGTCAGATGGTATTTGTTTTCCCGACCCGACAAGAAACGACCGGTTCTGATTCTGACCAGAGATTCGGCGCTGGAATTCCTAGGAGAAGTGACCGTTGCCCCGATCACGTCAACCATTCGGGATATTCCAACCGAAGTTTTGCTGACGAACGCGGACGGCATGCCCAGGGATTGCGCCGTCAACCTTGACCACCTGCAAACCGTTTCGAAGGGGAAAATCGGCTCGCTGATCACAACACTGAGCGCCGGCAGAATGCAACAAATGCGATCGAGTCTGCTCTTCGCTCTGGGATTTTAGCGGTAACAGACCCCACATTATTCCGCAACGCTGATCAGCCTACTCACCCGATAGCCAGCTAGAGAAATGAAGCAAAACAAGAAATCCAAGAGCGTTCGGCTAACTATCCGTACCCTAAAAGATCACCAAGCCGCCTCTGCGTTTTGAGAAGGTAGCGGGCGCGGAATTCCGCAGGATAGTGACACCAGACAAGAAGAGGTACAGAGCGTATTATCGGGCGCTCAGGCAGCATGCTCGCTTAGAACAGAAATGGCGCAGTGAGGATCAGCGAAACCTTCATCGCCTCATAAATATTCGGGAGTTCCTGTGGACATGAAATCATTCACGGGGCAAGGCTCCTGGATACCTCAATGTTCGAGGAGTAAGGCTCGCCCTGCCAAGATTGTGTATAAAGGAAAGCCTGACCGTGAAGCTCTTCTCTGCGATCTCCTATGAAACTTCGAAATACAAGATCCAAGACCTGACCCTATATCTTCCCGCAGATGAGATTCTATAGTGAAACGTCAGAGCCAGCGCCAACAAAACAGACGCTACTCATTACTCACTCTTCGCAAATTTCCTTGTGCTTCTTTTGATCCAAATCCCGCAGCCAGCCCGTAGGCTCCCCTGGCGACCTTAGCACTCCCAAGGCCCTCATATGCCACGCCTAAGTTGTTTAATGCATCTGGTCTCCATCTGATATCAGCAATCAATTCATCTAGAGAACTTTTGAGTACCGTAAAGGCTTGCGGGTAATCGCCATCCTGCAAAAGAGCTGCCGAATATGCGACCAAGGTACCAGTGACGGCACCTGTCAAGGGCTGTCTTCTAGCGAGCGCAAGTTCGTAGAAGGGAATTGCGCGTCCCACGTCCTGTTGCTCGTTGTGTAAATAAGATGCGAAATTATAGGCTTGAACATCAATTTCTTCCCGCGCTAAGTCCGGTTTGATTTTGGTGACGGAATCTCGAAGCGCCAAAGTATTGAGGTCAAGAATTGATTCAACACGGATATCTCGAAGGGAGCGGAGAGGATTAATACCCAGGTCGGACAGAGACAAAACAATATTTTGATTCCTCAGAGCTTCCTTCCCAAACTCTTCGTTCATCAGGGCATGCACCGTGTCTTTAACTTCTTCACGGTGAATGTCTTTGTAGAACTCTTTTCGGAGCCAACTAATAAAAGTCGTATCTTTTACGAGATCACCATGTGTGGAACGAAGCGCTATTGGCGTGAACCCCCATCGATTGCTATTCGTAGCACTCACTTGCAGCACGCGCCCGTCGCCGCCGGTAGGAACGATCCCCTTCCCAGAATCAACTGAACTAATGTTAACATATACCTGAGATGTTGTTGGATATTTTTCACTATAAAAATATCTCACTCTTGCTTCCTGTGTGGCGCTTCGCTGCAAAGGTTCTTCGGACAATCTTTTTGTTAGTGACGCTCTGAAGTCCTTGCCTTGTTTTAACATGACTTCGAGATGTTTTAGGAAAACGTCTTGAGTCATCCCCAGCTGTTCCCAAACTGAAGGAGTCGAGAATATTGGCAGTAGCCAAGCCAACAACCCCTTTGAGCCTTCTAGTAACGGTAGCAACGATCTTTCCCAGATTTGAAACGCAAAATGGTCCACAGGAGTCGGACCAGATTGGGGCATATTTACGACTAGGCAACTCGTCCGAATGTCTGGATTCTGCTCGCTTAATGGTAGTAGCTGGAAAATGCTTGGAAAGGTATAGGCTGCCGCACGCAAGTCATCAAACAGAACTTTGTAACCTAATCTCTCATGGAACTGTGACCCCAGGAATCGGACGATATCCTGTCAAAAGCATCCGCAATATTTCGCAGCTTCCTTCGAGTGGAGTACCTACAAGAATCATACGCCACAAGTCAAAATCATATGCCCTATCTTTGTAGAAACGATTTTTCCATACCCAACTCGGAACCTGTCAATGAAATGAGACACTCCCCGTTGGAAGATTACTGTACAAAATCCTCCATCACCTGATTCTGACCCATAGGTAGATCCCTTCCTGACTGCTTTGCGTTCGATATAGGGCAATTATGGAAGCCGT
>DATEUF010000277.1:0-2037 GCA_035283325.1 Pyrinomonadaceae bacterium
GGTCAGAGAAGTCTCCAGTCTTGAATCAGCCGAGTCCGGCAACGGCGCCAGCATTGGGGATGTTTCTTAGCCAAGGGCTGGGTTGCCCGAAAACAAAAAAAAACCAGGCGGGCCATTTTGTGGCTTTAGCCAATCCAGCTATACATACGGCTATAATTAATTGCGAATAGATTCCGACTGTTGTATCCTTGATGCATGAAAGTCATCAAGGTGCCAGAGTCGGAATCTGTCATTGTGGCGCTCCAACAGGAGATCCAACGCTCCCAGGAATCGCGTTATGACCACCGCCTGCATGGTGTGTTGCTGGTGGCCAAAGGCATGAATTGTTGCCGAGTGGCCCAGATCCTGGGAGATGCTCCACGCACAGTCGCCTACTGGATGGAGCGTTTCGAAAAGCACGGGCTGGCGGGACTGCAGGAAGGAACTCGCAGTGGGCGACCCAGCAAACTGAGTGCCGAGCAGCTGGCGGATCTGCAACAGGCCGTGCGAGGAAAGCCCCGCGACATGGGTTTGGAAGGCAATCTCTGGGACGGCAAGACCATGTCGGCCTATCTGAAGCAAAAGCACCAAGTGAAGTTGGGTCCGCGGCACTGCCGCCGCTTGTTGCGGCAGTGGAAGTTTCGCTATCGCAAACCGCGTCCGGTACTGGCGCGGGCAGATCCAGAGGTGCAGGCCCGCGAAAAAAAAACTTCACGAGTGGGCAGGCCACCCGAGGCTTGATTTGTGGGCCATCGACGAAGTGCATTTCCAGCAGTATGGCTCGCGGTGCCGCATGTGGATTCCGCCGGAAAACCACGACCCCGTCTTGCCGCATCATCCCACCCGCAAAAGTGTGGGCTATTTTGGCGCTGTGCGGCTTCGGGATGGAAAATTCGCTTATGCGCAGGAGAGCGGGAAATTTAACGGGCAGACGTTTTGGCAGTTTCTGCAGCTGCTGTACCAATGCAGTCAGAGCGCAGGCAAACGCGTGATTCTGATTCTCGACAACGCCCGCTATCATCATGCCAAACTGCATCGGGAGTGGCGTCAGACTCACGATGAGGGGTTTCATCTGGAGTACCTGCCGCCTTACAGTCCCGATCTCAATCCGATTGAACGGGTCTGGAAGCTGACGCGCAAGCTGTGCATTCATGATCAATACTTTGGTCATCTCAACGAAGTGATCCAGGCGGTAGAGGCGCAATTTGGGCAATGGAACCACGGCCACGAAACCCTACGCAAGCTGTGTGCGATTTAAGCAACACTATTCGCAATTACTTATAGCCGTATGTATAGTTAGACCGTTATGAGCGACAAAACGAGAATTTTGTTCTCGTTTCTTGCGATTCGCGCTCCGCGACCCGTGTAGCGCAGAGTCGCTTTTTTGACTCTGCCGCTTTGAATCTTCCCTGTAGCACGACCCATCTTTCAAAGCCGCAGACCTTGAAAGGCAGGTCTGCGCTACAGGGCTGCCTCAAGGCCATTCTGACTCCTGGCTCCTGACTCCTGACTTCTTGTCGCAGCCCGGGACGCAGTAGCTTGCGGAGCACAGGGGATATCAAGGGCACGGCCCTTGCCTAGTTAGTTAAGAGCGCTTTCACCCTCTCGTCTCACGCTTGTCCATTTCCCGTAACAGCCAGGTCTTGGCCAGTCTTAGGTCACGCCGAACCGTCTCGGGTGATACTTTCAGCACCTCAGCAGCTTCTTCCTCGGTTAATCCGCCGAAGAAACGCAGTTCCACGACCTGGCTCTTGCGCGCGTCGACGGCAGCCAACTCACCCAGGGCCCTATCAAGTTCAACGACATCCAAATCGGGGGCTTCGGAAATCACCATGGCTTCGTCAAGAGTCACTTGTTGGGCTCCGGCGCCTCGCTTCAAATAGTTTCGCGAGCGGGCAAAATCAACCAGGATGCGTCGCATCAACTGGGCCGAGACGGCCATGAAATGCGCGCGGTTCTGCCAGCGCACTTGGCTCGAATCGACCAACCGCAGGTAGGCCTCGTTCACCAGTGCCGTAGTTTGTAGTGTGTGTCCGGTTCGCTCGCCGGCCATGTAGT
>DATEUF010000278.1:0-9554 GCA_035283325.1 Pyrinomonadaceae bacterium
ACAGGGACTTAACCGTTGGCTTCTCGCAACCAAGGATGCACATGAACTCTATCGAAGGTTTGGTTTTTCTGAACTAAAAGATCCGAGTTCGTTGGATGGAGAGGTCTGATTCAGTTTTCGCTGTAGAGAAGTAACACCGCGTGACCTGAGGGATAACGTCGTGCCCGAGATCACGGAAGACCGGGCCGTTTAGGCTCTAAAGTCAATCTCGTACAAGACCACATCCGTCCAATTCTGTAATGTACTCAGGGGCGCAGTTCGGAACAAGAGGGAGACACCGTAGGATGAAAGTTCAAGAGCTCGAATCTGATATCTTCGTAATTGTAGGTGATAAATACCAATCCAACGCCGCCGCTTTCGTTAATGGCCCAGAGATTTTTCTGGTTGACGGCCTGGCTAGTCGTGAAGACGCCGAGCAGCTACAAGATTTCGTCGAGCGAAAGCTCGGAAAGCAGGCCCAGGCCCAGTTCATCTTGTGCACCCACTACTTCAGCGACCACCTCGCCGCACTGAAGCTGTTCCTTGGCGCGGAGATCATCGCCCGCAAGAACTACATGCACATGGACTCATCGAGGGATTAATTGACAAAGGGCAGACATCCGCGGCGCAAGTATTTGACCTGAGTTTGACCTGAGGAGGACGCAGGGAATAGTGTGACAACCAAAGGCCCCCAAGGACGTTTTAGCCAACTCAAAAACAAACTCGATTACTCAAAGGAGAAACAAGCATGAACCAGACACTGACAGTGGGACTCATCGGCGACCAGCTCCCTGAATATCAGCGCCCGCAATATGCCGCAGTCGAGATGATTAAGCGCGCGGCGGGAGAGTTGGATCTTGCGACGGACATCGAGTGGGTCCCAACGCCCTCGCTGGAGGGGACGGATGTCGAAGCCCGGCTCGGACATATGGACGCGCTGTGGGCCAGCCCCGGAAGTCCGTACCTGAGCATCGAAGGCGCGCTCGGCGGCATCCGCTTCGCCCGCGAGCGCGGGTGGCCGCTGTTGGGGACGTGTGCCGGGTTCCAGCACATCGTCCTCGAATACGCGAGGAACGTGATGGGGATCACGGACGCCGTACACCAGGAGTACGACCCCGCAGCCGGTACGCTGCTGCTCACGGCCCTCGTCTGCCCCGTCGCCCACCAGACGCTGAAGATCAACCTGCTCCCGGAAAGCTGCCCCGCGCAAATTTACGGCCGTACGGAGATCGAAGAGTACTACTACTGCAGCTTCGGCATTAACCCAGCCTTCCAGCGCGCGGTGGACGAGAGCGGGCTGAAGGTGGTCGGCAGGGACCAGAACGATGAGCCGAGGGTCTTGCAACTGCCCGACCACAGATTCTACATTGCCACGCTCTTCGTCCCGGGTGCGTCGTACACGGAGGGCATCGTCGAGATGGAGGGCGCGCACCCGCTCGTCAAGGCGCTGCTCCAGGCCGGCATCGCTTTCGGCGAAGAGAAGGCGGCGCACGCCGAGGGACAACTCGCCGCACGCTGAAACAGTCGGCGACGAATCTCAACTCGCGTGGTCTCAGAAGTCAGAAACCAAGTCAGCAACGAGGTGTTGATGCGATGAAAGAAAGGCGTGTGTGGGTCTTCTTCTACGAACACTCCATGGACTTCGAAATCCTCTGCAAGTACGGACTCGAACCCGAACGTTGGCAGGTGGCGAGGCTTCCGGGCTACGACATTCAGATCAACGCGCGCGGCTACCTCGTGCGCTCCGACCGTCACAGCGTCTATGGCATCCTCGTCGCCGCCAACTAGTCGCGAGTATTAAAGAAGCTCATCAAGGTGCCTAGATGGAGAAGGAGAAGAAATGAACTTGCCGGCTTTTGCGCTCGATAATTGGCTAGATCATTACAAGTTTGCTGACCCGCCTATAGAGCACGATCTCGCCTCAAGCACTGGGCCAAGCTGGACATTTCACGAACTGATACAACTTCTCGACGCCGATGAACGTGATCGCCTCTTTGAGACAGAATTAGTCTATTCGGCAGCCGACGGTGGCGAAGAGCTTCGCTCGGTAATTGCCGAGATGCAGCAAGTCGCCGCCGACCAGGTACAAATCGTAACAGGCGCCTCTGAGGCTCAATTGATTCTCCTCTTTCTGGCCGCAGAACATGGCGGTAACGTAATTCTGCCGTGGCCATGTTTTCCACCCATGAAAGCGTTGGCGGAGTCTTTCGGACTTGAAACGCGCTTCTACCGCTTGCGCCGCGAAAATGGTTTCCGGGTTGAGCTGAGCGAAGTTGAGGCGCTGGTTGACCGAAGCACGAAGCTGCTGCTCGTTAACTCGCCGCATAATCCAACGGGGTCGAAGGTAAGCGACGAGGACCTGCGCTCGTTGCACGACTTCGCAACACAGCGGGGAATTCAGTTCGTCTCGGACGAAATCTATCACCCAATCTACTACAGTCGTGAAACAAACTCAGCCGCGAGACTTCCGCACGCTACAGTAATCGGCGGTTTCTCAAAAGCGCTTTCTCTCAGTGGTCTGCGAGTTGGCTGGCTAGTCGAGCGCGACCCTCAACGCCTTAGGCTATACTGCAATACCCGACAGTACTTCACTATCTCAAACGCGGCGCTGAGCGTTACTTTAGCCACGCTTGCTCTCAAGCATCGAGAGACAATCTTCGCGCGAATTCGAAAGCTGGCACGTTCAAACCTGGCCCTGCTCGACAAGTTCTTTGCCGAGCATTCGGATCGTTTGGGATGGATTCGTCCACAAGGTGGGACTACCGCCTTCCCATGGCTGGTTGACGGCTCCAATGCGCGGCCTTTTTGCCAAGCGCTGGCCGAGCGCGGCGTGTTGTTTGTACCCGGCGATTGTTTCGGTATGGCCGAGCATTTTCGCCTCGGGTTCGGGAGCAGTGAGCAGCTTTCTCAAGCGCTAGAGAGATTCGCCGATTTTCTCCAGGAAACGCGGTCAGAGAAGAAGGACGTACCCGCCGTGCATTAGGGAATCTGTCGCACTGCTGGAAGATAGAATCGTGACAACGGGCAGTCATGGAATGCCTTTGGCGGCGTCAAGCAGTCTGGCTATGGGCGCGAGCTAGGCCCGTACGGCATTCGCAAGTTCGTCAACATCAAAACTGTGTGGATAAAAATGGCTGAGCAATCTCAACAGCCGTCTGGCTGGCCTAGATCAGGCCGACTCCGTCGGCTTCAACCCGCACAAGTGGCTCTACATTGCAACCACCTGCGCGATGATCTTGTTCAAAGACGAGGAGCGCATGAGAAGGGTTTCCAAGATGCCGTTGCCGTACATGAATGTTGGGGGTGGTTTTGTGAACCTGAGCGAGATCAGCATCCACGGTAGCCGCCGCGTGGAGATATTGAAACTCTGGTTGTCACTTCAGCACCTTGGGCTAAAAGGCTATGCGCAGCTCGTCGAGGAAGGTTGCCGACTGGCGAAATACCTGTTTGAAAAGCTACCGGAGCACTCCTACCTGCGCTTGGCAGGGGAGCCTGAAATGAACATCATTTGTTTCCGTGGTGAGCCTGATTGGATCCCCCCCGCCAGTTGGGACGATTGGAACACTAGTTTGCAGGGGCGTCTCCTAAGCGAGAGTCGAATCTTTCTGTCGCTCCCTACGTATCGCGGGGCGCGCTGGCTTCGCTGCGTTTTGCTGAATCCTTACACAGACGAAGCGATCTTGGATCGCACACTGGGCCTAATAGACGCTTTCAGTACGTCAACAAGGCGAAGATCATCGGTTTTATCGTAGGCAGATTGGTAAGCCTCAAGATAGACGCTTAGAAGGATGCGATTCAAATTCACAACGCGCCCAAACCATATGGGTGTACTCAGGCGATTGTTCCGGTCACCGGCAATATTAATGGACCTTTAGGAGTCTATCTGGTCAACGACAAGTTAGTGCGGCATAAAGGCGAGGTGTTGACCTTCAGGTATGGGCAAGGTGAAGCATTTGGTCTATCAATGCAGTTTCCGATGCGGTAAACAAAGGCCTCGAAACCACTACCGAGGTTGCGGTCAAGTCGGCGTTGAGAAGCATTCTCAAAATAGAAGCGAACCCGGACCTTCTTTCCTCGATCAAGCGACGCTCGCTCCTCCAGTCCGGTCTTGACCTGGTCGACGGTCCACATTGCCCGCTTTGCGACACGGACTGGGATATTGGAGCTCTTCGCGCACACTTGCAGGAGAAGCTCGAAAAGTCGAAAGAAGCGCAGGTTGTGCGAGACAAACTGCTTGAAGCCGGCAGGTCAATCTCTAAGGAGGTCATCCGCATTCGGGGGCTCATCGAACCCCTAACCAAGATCGCGGAAGTAGACAAGAAATTCGTCAAGCGGTTAGGGCAATGGTCGGGGAATCTCCTCGCTTTCTCGGAGGCTCTTTCCTCCTTAGAAGGAACCATTGCGCTGAAAGAGAGACTTGAGTCGGGATGGGCATCGATACCAGACACGCTGAGCAGCGATCTGGATTTAACCAGGGAGAAAGTGAAGGCACGTCCGGATAAGAGTGCAACTGTTGAAGCCCACGACTTTCTGGTTGTCGCCCAAGAGCGATTGAACAATTGGCGCCTGTTCCGACGCGACGCTGAGACAAAGAATGCGGCAGCTTCCCGCGGAAAAATTGCCTACAAGGTCTATTGTGATGTTGCCGAGGCTGCGTTGGTAGAACTCTATGCAGAAGTTGAGGGAGATTTCGGGAATACTATCAACTCGTCAACCATGATGATGAGGGGGAGTTCAAGGCTAAGTTTGAACCTATGGACGGGAAGCTTGGGCTCCTGGTGGACTTCCATAAGAAAGGCATGTTCCCGCCCGGCGCATATCACAGCGAAGGCCATCAGGACGGAATGGGGGTGTGCCTCTACTTCGCCTTGATGCAGAGGGTCCTGGGTACCAATTTCACGCTCGCAGTTCTCGACGATGTGGTTATGTCTGTTGATTCCCAACATCGCAAACAGTTCTGTAAGCTCCTGAAGACATATTTTCCAGACACGCAGTTCGTCATTACTACGCATGATCAGGTATGGGCGCGCCAGATGCGAACGGAAGGATTGATTGGCACGAAATCAGCAGTCGCGTTTCATACTTGGACCGTCGATACAGGCCCGTTATTGATGAGGTCGCGGAGATCTGGGATCGGATAGCCGAGGACTTAGCCAAGAATGAAGTGCCGACAGCGGCCGCTCGTCTGCGTCGGCATTTAGAGTACGTGGCCGCAGACCTGGCGGACGAACTGGGAGCGAAGGTCTCGTTTAGGGGTGACGGGGGATATGACATGGGCGAGTTGCTGAGTGCTGTGATTGGCAGGCAGGGCGAACTCCTAAAGCGCGCCGAGAAGGCAGCAAAGTCATGGGATGACGCTCAAGCCAAAGTGAAGGTTGAGGAGCTTCAGAAGGCACGCGCCAAGAGTCTGGCGACCTGCGGCGGGGAGCAGTGGATCATCAATAAAGCGGTTCACTATAACGAGTGGGCCGAACTGTCGAGGCAAGATTTCGAGCCGGTTGTGACAGCCTTTAGGCAACTGCTGCACCAGTTTCGCTGCGAGAAACCGAAGTGCGACTCATGGTTGGCTCTGACACCGAGGTTTGACCCGGTGGATTTACGCTGCGCTTGTGGGAGCTTTCGGCTGAACCTAAAGCAGAAGTGAAAAGGGTTTTGCCTTGCTTTGAAGCTGCAGGGCACCTCGGCATCTCGCTGGTCACTCAAATCAGCTTTGACTCTAGATGTTCAGGCCGGACTGCCGTGCGCCATCAGGGTTAGCTCAAACCTGTTAACAATCTTCCAGGGCCGACTCTGATCCCCTCCAATTGCTGGTGCTCCGGCATTTCACCTTCCACACAGAGGGTCCACCTCGCTACTCTTCGCTTGTGCACCTCCAGACACTCCCCGTTTTTTCGACACTTTTGCTCCTCGCTGTTTTTTTCATCGATCAAAATCTTCTGAGTGAGGAATTCCCGAGGCGCTCCACCAGGTTAACCATCAGCAAGTTCTCCGGCGCCGCAGGAAAACGCCCCTGCGACTGCCGTCGAACATTAGGGACTCCAGCGAGGACAAAGCCCCTCGCCTCTGTCTAGGACGGTCATCCGATAACCGCGGATTACGTTTCTCCCCAAGCCCGCGTCAGGGAGGGGCTGGGACGTAATCTCTGTTATCGAGACGCCCACTTTATCGACTCTCCCCCTTTGCACCTCCGCTTCATTCGCCCCTTCGGCGCGCCTCGCAGGGCTCTCTTCGCTAGCGCTCTCGCTGTTCAGCTACAGGTACTTTCCAGCGATCAAAATTTAGCGGAAGCCAAGGCGGTAGACACTTTCGAACAATCGAGAGGTCAGGGAGATCCGTTTCCCAGAAACAAGAGTTTGAAACAGTCAATGGAGTGCTCACCTAAGAACTTCGCATCGAGGACAAATGTCAGCTCATATTCCTTCTACCAACCAATGCAGGATCATCAACTTTCCGCAGCGACAGCGAATTGGGAGTAACGGCTTTTGTCGAGTTACCAAATATCGACCATGCCGGGTTTGCAGGAAGCCCGACTGGTACGGTTTCACTGCCGACGAACAAACCTCGATTTGCATGCGAGTGAGCGATGGCTCTCAAGGTACTTCGCGCAATGGCGGCAATATCTTTCACCACAACCGTCTCTTCCTGGTTGCAAACCCCCGAATAAACAGAAAGCAAGCGCCTCCTCCAATCGAAATCGCTCCGATCGAGATTCGCAACGCGGTGTATGAGGAATTGATTCGAAGGTCGCCAGCCTTCAAGTATTATTCCGAACTGATAGATGGACCTGGTGGTCTCTTATCAAGAGGACTGCGCGAACGAGAAATACAGAACTGCGGCGCTCTTCCGCTAACGCATAAGGAACGTGCGAGTCTGGCTCGTACACTGAACAAATTTGTTAAGGTCAGGTTTCCCGAGTATGTAATTCGAAATATTAATCCTGGAGTGATTGGCGTTCCGGGCTTTTGGCAAGGCGAAACTGGCAACGTCCAATTATGGCAACCTCGTGATTACAACATGCCGTTGCTTGTCATGCCCTACCGCGACAACCAGGGCCGAATCCAAGCCTGTCAACTCCGGCTTCACCGAAACGATCTTCGCCCCAGCGAAAAGAAATACCGATGGCTCGCATGCCCATTTGAGTTTCGTGGCGCGAACTCAGGCACGCCAATCCACTTTACCTTCAAGCCGGCAACTCTGCCGCCGGGACAAACCGTCATCATTACCGAAGGCGCTCTTAAAGCTCAGATTCTTGTAGGTCTCAGACCGAGAGCGCACGTTATCGCCACCAAAGGAGTTAGCTGCTCCCACGCAGAAATCATCGACGCCGCTCGCTCATACAACGCCCTAATCGCCTTCGATGCTGACTATAAAACCAATCCGGCAGTCGCTCGGCAACTCGCCCGACTCATTGCAGCCAGGGAACAAGACATCGCCGCCCACCAGCTCTCAACCAGTACGAGAATCGTCTGCTGGCGAAGATACAAAGGGATAGACGACGCCGTGCTCGCAAACGTCCCACTCGAGACAAATGACCATTCTCGAATGGATTTCAACGCTCGAAGGAACACTGCTCAAGGAAGTCTGGGCAGCCTGGGACCTAGTGAAGTATTCGGCTCTTCATTAACAAAACTTGAAGGAATTAATCAGGTAAGTTAATTTCAAGCACTGGCTGAATTGGCACTGGGTGAAATTCACCCACCACCAGGAATCGACCGGGCGCGATCAACCGTTAACACTATCCGGCTTAGGCCACCATGATGTCGCCTGCTGGTAAGACCTTAAATCCGAGCGAGCCATAGTGCTTTTTCAGCTTCGCTAAACTCCTCTTACGATCCCTGCTGAGCTTGCCGAACTGCATCTCTCTGCGCCAAGCAGGCTCTCCCATTTCGGCACACTCAAATTGTAACGGAAAGCATTTTAGGGCCACGACGCCACACTCACGAGCATATTGTCGTAAACACCATACCAGGGACGCCAGTCCAATCTTCTTCCCTCTAAACTCTGGAAGAATTTCAAGGCGGTCAACGATCAATACATTCGAGTCGCAGATGTACTCGCCAAGGACTTTTGCCAAGTTTGGTTTGAAATCCCCAGTTTCATAATCGATGAGTGCTGAATAGAAAGGTGCAGTTTCTGATCGAATATCAAAGAGATCATGAAGACTGTCGTTTGTGTCGAATACGGCGTCTAGATCCAAATAGAAAAGCCGTACCTTTCCTATGACTCTCTCGTTTCCTTTCTTGTCGATGCAGGTAACAGCGACTTCAATACAGGTTGAATATTTATCCATCCCGGCCCACTTGCTCGTTGACGAACTGAACCTTATCTGCACGCCAGAAACAGTCTTCGTTTTTGTTGCCGCATCACAACGCATTTGTTTGTTTCTCCCGTTCGAATCGAACTCTCAAGAGCGCCGGCTTAACCGGCGGGGATGAGTCAGCACATTCTGTGCCACTTCATCAGACCCGACCGACGACAGAGAGAAGATGCCGATTTCATCTGAAAAACTGAGCGTGAGCTTGAACAATCGTCGTAAAAGGAAGTTCCCTAGCTAGGGTTATTTACCCTGACTGCCAATCAGCCTAGTTCGTAGATCGGGACAATTAGTCGTAGTGGCTACAAAGGTCGAGCGATCCCTTCCGATAAACCAAGAGATCTGTTTCTCAAGTGCCGGACTCCTCCAACAGCCAACAAAAAAAGGGGCGGGTGGTTAAATCCGACTTTCAAGATTAGCCAGAAAGATGGGGGCAAACAGATGAATGAATCGCTTCTTATTAGCTTTGAAGAGGCCGGCCGGTTACTCGGCGGGCTACACCCAAACACTCTGCGCCAGCGAAAGGCCGGCACGGAGAACCTTACACACGTTACAGGTTTCGGGCGGCGGGTGATGCTGCTTCGGGAAGAAGTTAACGCCTTGGTTGAGTTGAAGATTGCCCAAGCGCACGCGGCGGAGAGAGATCGCCGGAAAATACTTCGTCTGGCGAGCTAGTCAAAGAGGAATGCCACTATGATCAAACAAGTCTATTCACGTCGGCTCAAGAAAAACGTTTACCGGCTTGATACGCGGCTGACTCATGGGATCAGGTTTCGGAGAGTTTTTCTGAAGCCTTCCGACGCGGAGGCCGTTGCCTACAAGATCAAACACGACGCGACAACGCGACGCTTTGGATTATCCGTAGCCTTAGATCGCCCGATGATGTCCGAGCTGGCCGAGCGATACGCCGACGACATCCAGAACTCTCGCGAGCGACAGAGGGCAAAGCGAGTGCTTGCGGATTTCTGTAAGCTGCTCACGCCTGGTCTCTGCGTTGATGAGGTAACGAAGGCTGACTGCAAGAGATACATCGACAAGCGAATGCGAGATGAACTGAAACCGCAATCAATCGATCGTGAACTAAACATCATTGTGGCCATGTTCAATCAAGCCGAGAACCACTTCCCTGCCCTGGACCAATGGCGACCGCCGCGAATTCCCAGACCAAAGATTATCGACGGCCGTCGAGAAAGAACGTGGAGCGAACATGAAATCAAGGTGGTCCTGGGCGAGCTGTTTGCACCCAAGCGCGACGATGAAA
>DATEUF010000279.1:0-4565 GCA_035283325.1 Pyrinomonadaceae bacterium
AGCGCGCGAACCTGCTGCATTGTGCGCACATCATAAACAGGTTGGTCTTTATCGATAGACCAGACCTGATCACGGATCGGACCTGCTAAAGCCATTGGCTCGACACTGGTCCGCGCTACTAACCTCATGGTGCTCCAGGAATCCTGAGCCAGCGGCAAGTAATAGTCAGGTGTAACCGGAAGGTTCAGCTCGTGCTTTACATCCTGGACCACACCAACGACTTGCATCCAGGGATTCTTCTCGAGTGGGCCATAAAAACGCATTCGTTTGCCAATCGCCTGCGTGTTTGGCCAGAACCGGGTTGCCAGCGTTTGATTGACAATTATGACTGGGGGCGCGCCAGCTTTATCCTGCTCGGTAAAGCTGCGTCCGTGCAGGACCGGAATACCGAGTGTGGCGAAGAATTGCGGAGTGCAGACGCGATAGCGTCCAATAAATTCCTGCCCAGGCGCTGGTTCAGGCAGTCCTTCAACTAAAAAGGCGTCGGATGAATTGCTCCCACCGAGTGGCAGGTAATTGACGGCTGCAGCGGATTCCACGCCTGGCAAAGTTTCAACCTTTCGCACTAGCTCTGCATAAAACGTCGCTCGCTGCTGTTCTTCGCGATATTTCGCCACAGGCAAGGTGAGACCCATTGTCAAAACACTGTCGGGATTGAAACCAGGATTGGTTTTGAGTAAGGCGAGAAAACTGCGTACCAGCAGACCGGCGCTTACCAGCAACATCAAAGAAAGGGCGAGCTCAGACACCACCAACAGGCTACGCAGGCGGTGTGAGGCTGATGTCGATTGGTGGCCCCCTTCCTTCAGGGCATTAATTAGGTCTGGTTTAGAGATCTGCCACGCGGGAGCCAGTCCAAAAAGGACGCCGCTCAGCACCGAGATGCCAAGCGTAAAACCCAGCACCGGGAGATTCATGCCCAGATGGTCCCATCCAGGAGCAAACTTTGCTGCCTCACCAGGATTCAATGAGCGAATCAGATCCACGCCCCAGTAGGCAATCAATACCCCAAGTGCACCACCGAACAGGGCAACGATTATGCTCTCCGTAAGCAGTTGACGAACGATGCGCCACCGGCTCGCTCCAAGCGCCGCTTGCAAAGCAATCTCCCGTCGCCGCCCGGCAGCGCGCGCCAGAGTCAGATTTGCTACATTGGCGCAGGCTATCAGCAACACGAAGCCGACGGCGCTCATTAACACCCAAATCGCCGCCTTATAGAAGCGCACAGTGTCTTCAACAATCGGATAAATGACTACGCCCCATCCGGTGTTCGTCTCCGGATACTGCTTTTCCAGACGAGTAGCGATCGTCTCCAAGTCGGCCTGCGCGCCTTTCAGCGAGGCTCCCCTCTTCAGGCGTCCAACAATGAGATAAGAATGACTTTGCCGATTGCTCACCAATTCCGGTGTGATAGCCAGCGGCGCCAACACCTCAGCCCCGCGTGGATAGTTAAAGTCCCGCGGCATGACGCCGATGACCCTTCGGGCGACGCCATTAACTGTAATGGTGCGATTGGTTATGTTTGTATCGCCGGCGAAGCGACGTTGCCACAGTCCGTACGTGAGGATCGCCACTGCATCTTTTCCTGGTTGATCTTCGTCCGGCAGGAAGCCGCGACCCATTAACGGTCGCATGCCTAAGACATCCAGGAAATTTGCCGAAACGAGGAAGCCCTGTACTCTTTCGGGCTGCTCATTGCCGGTGAGGTTAGTGCTCCACCAACGATAAAAGCCCATCTGCTCGAAAGTCTGGTTTGTGGCACGCCAGTCAAGATAGTTGGCCATCGCGACTTCGTTGTGTTCGTAACCGTGGCTCGGGGCTTTCTCCCAGACGGCCACAATGCGATCGAGGTCAGGGAAGGCCAGTGGTGTTACTAACAGCGCATTAACCACGCTGAAAATTGCGCTGTTAGCGCCAATGCCCAGCGCGAGCGTGGCTACGGTGATAGCCGTAAAGCCAGGCCGCCTGAGGAGGTTTCGAATGGCGTAGCGAATATCGCTGCGAAAATTCGCCATGATTGCTCCTTGCCAAACTCCACCGATCTAAGACCGAGTTTCCGAAACCAGGTTGCACAACGAGAGCAAGCAGACAAGAGCCAGAGAATTCAGTTATCAACTATCCAGCCGTCTTAGAGGCGCACGATCCGGTGACCATAAGCGGCATTCGTCTCAGAGTGCGTCACTTGAACAATCGTGGTGCCTTCTTCATTCAGGCGCTTGAAAAGATCCATTCCTTCTTTACCCTGACTTGAATGGAGATTGCCGGTCGGCTCATCAGCGAGAATTACTCGTGGGCTGGCGATGACCGCCCGCGCAATGCCGACGAGTTGTTGCTGACCTCCGGAAAGTTGCATAGGGAACAGGTCTTTCTTACCGACGATCTGAAATCGATCCAAGGTATCGCAGACAATGCTTTGCCGCTCCTTTTTGCCAACATCACGATATGACAGTGGTAACTCCAGGTTTTCGAATACCGTCTGATCATCAAGCAGGTGATAACTTTGAAACACAAACCCCACATTTTGGTTCCGCAGACTAGCGCGCTTCTTGTAGTCGAGACTATGTACCGGCTTATCATCGAAATAGTATTCGCCGGCCCAAGAGTGATCGTGCATGCCCAAAATGTGAAGCAAAGTCGATTTGCCCGCTCCCGACGGTCCCATGATGGAAACAAACTCACCCGGCTGTATGTCGAGATCAATGCGACGCAGCACATACGTTCTGGTTACGCCATGTGAAAAATACTTTTCGACGTTGCGTAAACTGATCATGAACTGAATCCGAACCCGCTCTCTTTCAATTCCTGCTCGGCTTGTTGCCGGCTGACGCCTGTTTCCTCTTCAACGATAAGGCCATCGAAGAGATGAACTATGCGATCCGCGTGCTGCGCATATCTGGGGTCGTGCGTCACCATACAGATCGTAGCTCCGCCGCGATGTAGCTCGCGTAGAAGTTCCATGACGGCTTCGCCATTAGTCGAATCCAGATTGCCGGTTGGCTCATCTGCCAGCAGAATACTGGGTTGACCTGCGACTGCGCGGGCCACTGCTACACGTTGTTGTTGGCCGCCGGAGAGTTGACTGGGAAGGTGCTTGGCGCGATGGCCCATGCCGACCCTCTCTAGCGCCTCCGTAACACGCTTCTTGCGTTCGGCGGAATTCATGCCTCGGTAGGTCAATGGGAGTTCCACGTTTTCGTAAACCGTGAGGTCGCCGATCAAATTGAAGCTCTGAAAAATGAAGCCCACTTCACGGTTGCGTATACGGGCACGCTGAGAGAGCGAGAGGTTCTCGACAGAGTTGTCGTTAAGGACGTATTCACCTTCCGTGGGCGTATCAAGCAAGCCCAGAATCGACAGTAGAGTTGACTTGCCGCACCCTGATGGACCGGCGATTGAGACATATTCCCCCTTCTGTATGTCGAGGTGAATGCCGGAAAGCGCGTGAGTCTCAACCTCATCGGTATAGAAGACCTTCTTTACGTCTGAGAGATGGATGAGTGGTTCGGTTGAAGTCATCCGGGGGAACCTCCTTAAATTGTTTTTAGGGCTTTGGCTTTTGGTCTTGGGTCTTTGTGAAACCAATCGATGACCTGACATCTAGTGCTACGGCATCAGGAGCAAAGGCCAAAGGCCAAAAACCCAAGACCAAAAACCCAAGACCGGTCTTGCGGTCTTACCTCAGCCGGACACGGTTGTAGTTGTCCCAGGCAGAAGTATCGGAAAGGATGACCTGATCGCCTTCGCGCAACCCGTTGACTATTTCTATTATGTCGACCGAAGTGCGACCCAACACCACTGGGGTGCGCGCCGCTTCCTGACCATCAGGACTCAATCGAAACATGCTCACTGTGGACTGCCCCTGTCCGAACGCAGGCCGGCCCACGTAGAGAATGTTTTCAAGTCGTTCGAGTTCGATTGTGCCGTCGACGTTCAAATCAGGCCGCGCGCTCGGCGGCAGTGGTCCTTCCAGCGCTGCGTCGACTGTAAAAGTTCCCTCACGCGCCGCCGGATCAATTCGGGAGACTCTGCCCTGGATGATGCCATTGCGAGTATCAACCTCGACCGGCTGCCCAATTTTGACGTCCTTAATTTGCGTTTCAGCGATCCTTAATTCGGCTTTCAGGGAAGCGGGGTCGGCCACTCGGGCAATATCGAATCCGGGGGTCACCTGTTGACCCACCTGCACGGATATTTGTTGCAACACTCCCGAGCTACCCGCGCGGACCCTAAGGCTTTCGACCTGGTCATGCTTGAGTCTGGCGAACGCGCGCAATTGGTCAATCCGACTGTGTTGTGCATTGAGTTGCGCTTTGCTCGATTTCCCGCTGATTGCGAGTCGTTGTTGCTCGACTCTGAGCCGGTTTGCGAGGTCTTGCACGCTTACGCGGCCGACCTTCAACGTTAGATCTGCAACCAATCCCTGTTTACCGAGCACCTCGTTGGTATCAAGCTGCAATTTGGCCTGGCTGTAGTCGGCGTTAATACTGGCGACAGAAGCCTGCTGTGTCATATTTTCGCTTTCCAGACGCACGCGCAGATTCTCCTCATCCGCCTCCGCGGCTTTC
>DATEUF010000280.1:0-48226 GCA_035283325.1 Pyrinomonadaceae bacterium
GATCAGGATCAAGCAGATGTGATGGCACAGTGTTGCTAAGTGCCTTGAGCATTGACGCGCGGACGTGAGGAATCTCGTGCTCCAGATCGTCGAGCAAACGTTTGACTCGTGTGCGCTTGAGGTTGGCCTGAGAACCGCAAAGGTCGCAGGGAATTATCGCAAACTGTTTGAAACGAGCAAACTCTGCGATGTCAGCTTCCCGGCAGTAAGCCAGCGGGCGAATGATTGTATTACGCCCATCGGTGGACCGTAGAATAGGCGGCATGGCTTTCAGCGTGCCAACATACAGAAGATTCAGCAGAAAAGTGGCAATGATATCGTCAGCGTGGTGGCCCAATGCTATCTTGGTGCAGCGTTCTTCCAAGGCAATCTTGTAAAGGATCCCTCGTCGCAAACGAGAACAAACCGAACAGTAAGTCCTTCCTTCCGGAACGAACCGCTTAACTATCGAGTAGGTGTCGCGCTCAACAATTCGAAAAGCAACACCGCGCCCCCTTAGATAAGCGGGCAGGACGTCGACTGGAAACCCGGGTTGCTTTTGATCGAGATTTACGACCAGCAGATCGAAAGCGATGGGCGCGCGTTGTCTCACATCAAGTAACAGATCGAGCAGTGTATGACTGTCTTTGCCCCCGGAAAGACAGACCATTATCCGGTCACCATTGTGGATCATCCCAAAGTCTTCAATTGCCTCGCCCATACGACGAAGCAATTTAGTCTTCACTTTCTCAGACATGCCCTAGTGTTTTATGGTGACGCTGGAAACTGGCTTGACTCTGCAAACCCCATGCGGTAGATAATGCACGGCTCACGCTACTGTCTTACCTCGCCTTCAACTCCTTCCAGGAGGTACCTGATGATTCACAAGAAATACATCATATCAATCTTTTTCATTTTTCTGGCACTGGCAATCCCGCCCTTCAGAACGACCTACGGAACCGGCGGTCGCATCGAGGGAAAAGTCATGGATGCGAAGGGCGCCGCTATCATCGCCGCAACGATCGCGGCCAGAGGTGAAGTAAGCAAGAACAGCTTCACCACCGAAACCGACTCCAACGGCCGCTTCAAGCTTGAAGGTCTGCCACCTGATATCTATACAGTCGTGGTAACGGCGAAAGGCTTCGCTGAATATAGAAACGCATCCGTAAAGGTTACTGAAAGTGACGTCGTCTCACTTGAAATCCGACTCGAAGTAGCGCCAGTCGAAGCGAACGTTACCGTGGAGACGCCGGGTACGCGAGCTAATTCCGATCCGATCTATCAGTTGCTAAGGCGGCAAGGCAAAGCGCCACAGGATTTTGGCGGAGCTTATGCTGCCGTCAGCGAACTCAAGCTTCAGAAGGAAGGCGCTCTCTTTGTCCTGCACAGTGGCGAAATCTATTTCCTGAACGCAGTAGAAGGAAGAGTGACAGGCGCCGTCTTTATAGGTGATGGTGAAGTATCGCTTGTGCCGCCTACTGAAGTCGAAAAAGCCAGCCTAAAGATTTTTACGGATGAGCCATCACTAAATGAGAAGTTTACTAGCCTGGTTTTGCGGTTTACCGACAAGACTTTCGAAGAAGTGGCGAGTTCGCCTGCGACAAAGATGGGCACCGGCGGCCCACAGTCGGCGCGGGCGCGCGATCTTTACGGCGACAACCAACAACTGCTGCGCAAGCGGCTTCGCGACAACCGGGAGTTGCGCACTCTGGCGGATATCTATGCCCCCGCGCGGCCAGGGTTTTTCAATGCTTTTATTGACGGCCGTCGTTATAACAAGTTGATCTACATATTCGACCCAATGGGTATTCCTGAAGTTGCACCAGAGGAAATTGCCTAGCTCAGCTGTGGCGAATCCGATGGTGGCTTTTGGACTGCGTTTCATCGATTTGAAGAGTATGCGAAGGGAACTGCAAATAGTGCGGAGGATCATCGAGTTTTTGATATCACTCATCACCAAATCGAGGCAATCATTAAAGGCACCCAAATCAATGCAACTGACAGGATAACTTTCCAGTCCCTGCTTCCCGGAACTCGCGTTTTACCATTTAATCTCTACCGCACCTTGAGGGTCGGTCGCGTACAAGATGAATCACAGAAGGATCTCTCTTTCATTCAGGAAGGAAAAGATGACGATGCGGATCTGGGCGTCATCATGCCGGAACCGCTGGAAGCAGGAAAGACCTATTCCATAACGGTGCAGTATACGGGCGGGGATGCACTGCGAGATTCCGGTGGTGGAAACTTTATTCTTATTCCGCGGTTGACATGGTACCCAAATAATCTTGGCAGTGCATTTGGTGACCGGGCCATTTTTGACATGACTTTTCGTTTTCCGAAGAACATGATCTTTGTGGGCACCGGCGCTCGTGCCGGCGAAGATACTCGAGAAGGCGATGTCACGGTAACGAAGTGGACCAGTGGCACTACCGAATTACAGGTTGCGGGGTTCAATTACGGTAAGTTTAAGAAGAAAGAGGTCGCCGACAAGGAAAGCGGCTATAACATTGAGTTTTATGCCAATGAAGAAGTTCCGGATCAATTGAAGCAAGTTCAGAACGATATAGAACAACTTGAACGAGAGGGAATGAGAACGGGCACTACTCTTGGCTCGATCTCCACTACGAAGATGGGCGATTTGGCGCTGGCTGATGCTCAGAATGCAACTCGGATCTACGATGCATTTTTTGGCAAGCTGCCTTACTCCCGAATTGCCATGACCCAGCAACCCGCCGGATTTTTTGGACAGGCATGGCCCACTCTTGTATTGATGCCGTACCTGGCGTTTGTTGATACGACTCAACGAACTCAGTTGCTCGGCGTGGGCGGCGGCACGAACAATTTCTGGCGATATGTTGCTCCTCATGAAATTGCTCATCAGTGGTGGGGACATGTTATTGGCTGGGACAGCTATCACGATCAGTGGATGAGTGAAGGCTTCGCGGAATTCTCGGCTTCGTTATACGTTCAGTACATTCGCAAAGACCTGAGTAAGTTTATCGATTTCTGGGAGGACCAGCGCAAGCGAATTGTAGAATCAAGACCACAAACAAAGAACCGCCGGCCCTACTTGATCGGACCGATCACCCAGGGCATTAGACTAAGCAATGGCAAGACAGATGAAGGTTCTGGCGCCGCTTACCAGCTTCTTGTTTACCCCAAAGGCGCTTACGTTCTCCATATGCTCCGTATGATGATGTACAACGCCCGAGAGGGCGATACGAAGTTCCAGGTGATGATGAAGGATTTTGTTCAGACATATTTCAATAAGAATGTGTCAACTGAGGATTTCAAGTCCGTCGTCGAACGGCACATGACTAAGGAGATGGATGCGGCCCGAAACGGACGGATGGATTGGTTCTTCAACCAGTGGGTGTACGGGACCGAGGTGCCGGCATATCGCTTTGAATATCAGATTGCTCCGGATGGCACCCTCTCTGGGCGAATTACGCAGTCAGGCGTTTCGGACAACTTTGTGATGGTAGTGCCGCTCTATTTGGATTATGGTAAGGGTTGGGGAAAGCTAGGGTCTGCCACTCTGGTCGGAAATACGAGCCTGGATATCACCAACATGAAGCTTCCCGGGGCGCCCAAACGAGCTGCAATTTGCGCCCTGAACGATGTATTTGGCGACGAGTATCCAAAACGGGAAATAGCCCTGCCCAGGGCCAATTTTCGGCTCAAGCCTGGTACCCCGAGTAAGCCCCCACACCCAGTGCCGTGGCAGGAAGCTTGAAAAGTCTTGTATAATCCTCTTTGGTTGTGTTACTTTGCCACACATAAGGCTGTTTTTCTGCGATCTTAACTGCCCAGCTCTTCGGGAATCCGTTTCACCCTCATAATTAATTTCCACGAACCCAGCGGTACAATTGTTGATGGAGATCCCCCCAATGCTTGAGGTTAAAAGAAAGCCCAGTAACATTGCCGGCGCTCACAAGGCAACGCCAAAGGCGAGTCCCCTTGCTTCGGTAGAACTGGCGGAGGACCATTCGCAACAGACTATTGAAGCAAACAGAGCTCCGATGCCGCTTCGACAGGTCGTCACCGCGCCGGTCCTGGTCCAACCATTAACGGAAACGCGAGAGTTTCAATCTCGTTCGCCGGTAATCACTGGAGAGATTCGCTTCAAAGGTCTGGTTCCAGTTGATGGCACGGTGAGCGGGCAATTGGGAGGAACCGGTGGGAGCCTCAGTCTGCGTCAGAAGTCTCGCCTCGTTCATCATTCCGAACCTGAATTGTCCGGCGAGATCAGCTTCCAAAGCATGTTACGCGTGAATGGACATGTGGCGGGAACCGTTTATTCTCAGAAAGGCAAGCTCATAATCGATGCCGCAGCTCGAGTGGATGCCAATGTGGAGGTTGCTATCGCAGTGATCGGAGGCATGGTCAACGGAGATGTCGTCGCGCATGAAAGAGTGGAGATTGGCCCAAGCGCACGAATCTATGGCAACATTTGGACGCGATCCATCTCGATCAAAGACGGAGCTGTCTTTGAAGGTGTGTGCCGGATGATTGGTGAAGAAGAGTGTGCTTCGGGTTAAGTATTTCAAGATCTCTTTTTGCCCCCTTGTCAAGTAATGTACTGACTCGGAACTGATGCCCGCTCTGAGTAATGAGTGGATCCCGACAGCCGGCAGTGAAGCAGTCGACAGAGCTTCTGTTGATGAAGCCTACTTCGACCCTGGCGCTCACTTTGACGAATGGCTTCGGTCCATCAGAACCATCGACAGCCTCACTGAACCCATTCCGGCATCAGCAGGCGAACAATCCAGCCAAAGTCGGGCAATCTATCTCGATTCTATTAACGCCTCGGAGTGTGAACTAAGTTTTGAAGGTACGCTTCATTTTGGAGGTCACCTACGCGGAAACTTGCGTTCCACCAACGGCGTCCTCGTGCTGACCGATCATGGAAGCGTTGAGGCCGAGATTGATGTTCGGGTTGCCCTGATCGACGGGTTCGTGAGAGGAAACATAACGGCGAGTGAACGAGTCGTCCTGGGTAGCCATGCCAGGGTAATGGGTCAGGTCAACACTCCTTCGCTTGAGATTAACCGCGGCGGTGACCTGGAGGGGACCTGTTTTGCGGGCCGGTTAGCCGAGATAGATGCCAGCCAAGCCTGCGTCGAAAAGGCAAAAACCAGAGCCGCGGGTGCTTAAACTGGTCTGCGGTTAGGGCTAAGGCCCGAAAATTTTCACTCAGTTGCGTAACATTTTCGTTTCGAGTCTAGACACCGGCGTTGTTGTTGTCTATGATAGTTTCCCGCTGCTGGAGCGGCACGACCATTCACGCTGGCCATCAAAACTGGCTAACAATCCACTAACATAAGGTAAGCGCGTCGTTTTGTTGCTTCCCGATGTCATATGTGACTGAACTCACCGCGCGCCCCCAACTTTTCGGAGGTTACTAATGCTCAGGATAGGAAAGAACCCTAAAGACCAGGACGAACACGAGACCACGATCGACAAACCGGAGATGCCTTCTTATTCCACACCGAAGACTTACTCTTCCTTTCAGGGAACTAGTGCGGAACCCAAGGGTGCCGCCGAGCCCGGTGGAACCGCCCGAGCCGTGACGGAAAGCGAGTCGCTGGCGCGGGATATTAAGGAGGGGACGCTCGGCGGTTTTGTCGGCAGTGGCACCGTGGTGACAGGCGAAGCAACATTCAAGGCGATGATGCGGGTCGATGGACATCTCTCGGGCCGCATTAGTTCGGGCAGTGGCACACTTATTGTCGGCGCTAACGGCAGGGTTGATGCCAATATTGAAGTGGCCGTGGCGATGATCCACGGTACTGTTCATGGCGACATCATTGCCACGCAGCGACTTGAGCTCGGTCGAGCGGCTAAAATGAACGGGAACATTCAGACGCCGTCATTGATGATTGAGCAGGGCGCGATTTTCGAGGGCAGCTGCAAGATGATGCAGATGAATGCCTCCAAGGACAAGGCGAAGGACAAGAAGGCGGAGGAAAAACCGCTGGATACTTCCGCCATGCGGCCAATCAGCGCAGATTCCTCTAACAAGTCGCCCGAGATAACCAACGTCTCGAACGTCGCAAGCTAAAGGTGTAACGCAAACTGTTAGTTTGCGACATCACAAAGTAGCGCAAACTGTTAGTTTGTCGCTGGAGTCACATTAAAGAAGATACGCAAACTAACAGTTTGCGTTACCTGATGAGGCGCATCATCCGTTTTGCGGGTGAGGCGCCTTTGTTTTTGTTTCACCCTATTATTCAGGATTACGCTTGAACTGTACGGTAGGCCGCTTGACATAGTGCCGCTCCTTCGCTGATACATAGTAAGTAGGCTTCCCACTCTTTTAGATAAAAGCGGTTTCACCTCTTTCGATTCCATGTCGAAGCAGCAGACTCGTTGGCCCGCGACCGTTGTTCTTCCGCTCTTCTGTCTGATCATCTCGGGCGCCGTTTCTCTCCACAACGTCAAAGCAGCCGCTCAGACAGCCTCACGCGCGGCTTCCGTTCAGATCATACCCAAAGAAATTCTGGTACGAATCGTTAGGGCTGAGGATGAACGGCGTTGGGACCAGGACCTGGCCCGATTATTGACCAACCGAAACTCTCTGATCCGCTCTCGCGCCGCCCTGGCAGCGGGGCGCATTGGCGACGACCGCGCAGTACCGTTACTCGCCCGGTTACTTAGAACCGAGCGTAATGATGATGTCAGAGCTCTGGTTGCTTTTGCCCTGGGAGAGATTGAGTCAGCCAAAGGGATTGAGCCATTGCTCAGAGAAATCTCGCCAAGGAATCGGCCTGGAACTGTCAATGGACGAGTTGTGGAAGCGCTCGGGAAAATTGCCGCTACACTTCCAAGGACAGAGGAGACGCGCCGTCGCCAAATTGGAGAAGCAATAATGGGGACCCTCGACCGCGAGTTAACCCAGAAGCAATCGGCCCGCGACGTAGTACTTCTGGGTCTGACAGCGGCGCTACGGGCCGCGCCAGCTGCGGCGGGCAAACTCATCGCGAGGTTCCTCTCCTCAAGCCACCCACGTGTCCGAGCAGACGCTGCGAATGTCCTCGCGCGCTTACGTCTGAACGACGGTAATAATCAATTACGCCAACTGCTGGGTAACGATTCCGATCCCATTGTCCGCGCCAACGCTGCCCGTGTACTGGGAGCAACACAAGATAAGACCGCCTTCAATGGCCTGCTCGGCCGGGCCTTAAGAGATTCTGATTCGCGTGTGAGGGTGAGCGCAATTCGCGCTCTGGCTGCGCTCAAGGATCCCCGTGTTGCCGAACCGCTTCTGGGAAGGGCCGTCAGCATCAATCAAAACACTCCCGGGGCCGCCGCAAGTGAGGTTCTGGAAATTGGAACCACAATCGGCCACATATTGAAAGCGAGCACGAACCGTTCGGCTGTGAGTTGGTTGCGAAAAGCACATCATGACTTTGGCGCTTCTGCTCCGGAGATCGAAATTGCTTTCGCCCGCGTCTCTCCGGCCGACTATCTGGCCGAACTTGGAGCAGAGTCTACGGCCACACGAAAAGCGGTCGAATCGATTCTAATCAACTGGCGAACCGGCGCTAGCATCGCGCAGGGATTGGGCGCGATCGCCGAGTTACCGAGCTCGACTGGAAGCGAAACTTCAGCCGGGACCGAGTCTGAAAGCATCCTTCGCGCGATGCTCGATTATCGGAACTCTGACGTAAGGATCAATACGCTGGTTCGTGTTTACTCGGAATACGCGATTCCTGATGTGCTGCGGGCACTCGCGGCCTTCAAACCCAGCGATCTGGCCGAAATACTTCGCAATCAACTAAAGGAATCTGACGTGATCGTGCGGGCCACGGCGGCTGAGTTGTTGGGTGCGCTTCCGCCGGACGAAACTAGTGCCCAGGCACTGATTGCCGCCTTATCAATTGCACTGGGCGATAGGCAACTAAATGATGCGGCACTAGCAATTCTGGATTCACTCGCTAAACAGAGAACAGCAACAACTGATGCTGCGATCAAGTCGGCGCTGGATTCCCCCGACTATCTCATTCGCCGGCGCGCCGTCGTTTTGCTGAAAGAGATCGGAGCGGGTGATTTCTCTGAACGGATTGGCATTGTTCAAAGCCGAAACAACGCGGAAGACTACCGGCGGGCGGTTTCGCGCGTCGGCAAAACGGTGCGGGCTGTCATTACGACAAGCAAAGGCTCATTCACTATCGGATTCGTGCCGGCAGACGCGCCACTAAATGTTGATAATTTTATTCAGCTGGCTAAGCGTGGCTACTTCAATGGGATTACGTTTCACCGCGTGGTGCCCAATTTTGTGATCCAGGGAGGTGATCCTCGGGGCGACGGCAATGGCGGACCCGGTTATCAAATTCGTTGCGAGATAAATCAGGAGTCCTATGAGCGGGGAACCGTCGGCATGGCTTTGTCTGGCAAAGACACTGGTGGCTCCCAGTGGTTTGTTACTCATTCTGCCCAGCCGCATCTGGATGGCGGTTATAGCGTATTTGGAAGAATCATTGCGGGAATGGATGTTGTCGATGCTATCGTTCGTGGAGATGTTATCCGGGACGTTTCGGTCACCGAAGGAGCAAGGCGCTAGTTAAATGAGAACGCAGAAGATTCCTGTTTGCTTTCCGCGCGGGCGCGCGTTTTTTCCGCAGCACCGGGCGTGGCAGTTATCTCTTATCGGAATTCTGCTGGGTCTTGGATTTACAGTGGCAGCGTGGTCACCTATCAATGTTTCCGCTGCAAGGGAGCCGAGCTCTGAGCGCGCACAATATCAAATCCAGGTGGCGCTCGATTTCGACAATCGCACTTATAGTGGAACAGAAAGGGTTCGTTGGGTAAATCAAGGGGATCACTCGGTCTCCGTGCTCTATTTCCACCTTTATTCCAATTTGAGGGCTGTGCTTCCCGGTGCCGATGCCGTTTCGCAACTTGAACCCGACGAGCCACGCATCGAGATCACCGGCGTGCGGTCGGCTGAAACAGATCAATCGCTCTCCTACTCTCTGGAAGATCAATCCGCGACCCTGCGAATCAATCTGGACACAACAGTGGCAAGGGGCGAAGCGATTGGCGTGCTAGTCAGCTTCAAAGGTTCCGTGCCGGAAATTGACGCAGATGAGACGGGGCTGGCCACTCACATCGTCAAGCAAGTGAGTGCGGCTATCCGTGGTGAGAAGGAGATCCGCCGGCCGCGAGACATAAACTTTCGCTGCAAAGGCGTAATGATGCTGGGCACAGCCTACCCGGTGCTCGCGGTGCATGACGGCGACGAATGGAGACGGAAAGTTGAACCGAGCATAGGAGACATCATATTCAACGAAGCCGCGGATTATGAAGTCGTCATTGAAGCCGCCGCCGGCGTAAACGTGTTCACGCCGGGGATCGAAGGTGAGGCGAAATCAGACCACACTTTAAAGGTTTCCGGTACAGGCCTGCGTGATTTCGTCATTATCGCTGGACGCACTTTGCGCGCCGAGGAGACTACGGCGAATGAGATCACCGTGCGCTCGGTATTTTTGCCTGAACATGAGCGGGTGGGCCGTCGCGTGCTGCGGGTGGCGAGCAACGCTTTGGGGGTTTTCAGAAGCAGGTTTGGACCACTGCCGTTTCAGAAGATCACGATCGCCGAGGCACCCCTAGTGGCAGGCCTTGGCAGTAATGAGTTTTCCGGCTTTAACGTAGTGGCCAGCGCCTTTTATGTCGACTTTGATGCTCCGGCCATGCGCAATCTGCCCGAAATTATTCGGGAGCAGCGGCCAGCCGTAGAACAAAGTCTCGAATGGACCATCGCTCATCTTATTGCTCATCAGTGGTGGGGCATGGCGGTCGGCAACGATCCGTTTCGTGAACCAGTGCTTGATGAGGCCCTATCGTGCTGGTCGGCGTTGCTCTACTACGAGGAGGTTTACGGCGCGGCGCAGGCGGCCGCAGTGCTGGAGGATCAGCTCGAGGGTGTTTACCGGCTTTACCGGACATTTGGCGGTGATGATATGACGGCTGACCGCCCCTCGCGAGATTACCGTAACGCTTTTCAATATGCTGCGATTGTTACCTCAAAGGGCGCTCTGATGCTTCTCCGGCTGCAACACCTCCTGGGGCGTGAGAAGCTCTTTGCTGCTCTCGGCAACTATTACGAGACAAACTTGTTTGAAATTGCTGAACTCGATGATCTGCGCGGCGCCTTAATCGCGGAAGCTCCGCTAGAACAAAGACGGGCCGTTGCGCGTACCTTAAATCGTTGGCTTTCGAGCAAACGCGGCGACGAGGATATCGGCAAACCGGATCAGGAGCTTGCCACCTCTCTTGGCCTACAGCCGAAGGCTCCGGCCCAGAAAGGCGATCGAAACGCGTTTACCGCCTTTGCCCGTCTGGGAAAGTTTTTCTGGCAACAGATGACTCGAATACGCTGAAATGATGAGCGCTCGAAACATTCGTGATGTGCCGCTGACCGCGCCCGCTCCTCGAGCCGAGGCCGAAGTCGACCGCAGCCTTCAGCGGCTTAGCTGGCTGATGGATGATCTAATTCGCATTCCAGTGCTTAATTGGCGTATTGGTCTGGATGCGATAATTGGGTTGATTCCGGGTTTAGGCGATACCGCGACCTCGCTGGCGTCGTTCTACATTCTCACCTCAGCCGTTCGCTATCGAGTGCCAAAGATCACGCTGCTCCGTATGGGAATGAATCTTGGCATCGACTATGTACTGGGATCAGTGCCCTTAGTTGGTGATGTGTTCGATGCCTGGTGGAAGGCCAATCGGATGAATGTGCGTTTGCTAAAGGAGCGCGCCGTTGTTTCTCAAAACGAGGCACCGCGAGGTGAAACCAGTGATTGGCTTTTCGTGGGACTCATTATTCTACTACTCGCGGGCGTAGCAGCCGGAGCAGCGTTCTTGAGCATTTACCTGCTGGTACTCATCGGCCGGCAGGTCGGCATGTCGTAGAGCCCAACCCCGTGTTAAGCCTGATGAAACCGAAAGATGCCTGCGCTCCCAATCGCTCCTCTCAGCTAGGCGCTCAGAGTTTTTTGGCCTGGCTTCCACTCGGCCTGACACAGTCCTCCAGTTTGCAGCGCCTGAATGACGCGCAGAGTCTCTTCGGCGGAGCGACCAACATTTAGATCATGGACGACCTTGTAACGCAGGGTCCCTTCTGGATCGATTATGAAGAGACCGCGAAGCGCTATGCCACGATCTTCAATCAGCACACCATAGTCACGGGCGACGTTCTTGGTTGCATCTGCCGCAAGTGGATACTTCAAGCCCTCGACCCCGCCCTTATCTCGCGCCGTTCTCAACCAGGCGCGGTGAGAGAAAACAGAGTCGGTTGAAACACCAAGCACGTCCGCGCCAATCACCCGAAAATCCTCATAGCGATCGCTAAACGTGGTCAGCTCTGTCGGGCAGACGAAGGTGAAGTCGAGTGGATAAAAAAGAAGCACCAGCCATTTGCCGCGGTAATCCGCGAGCTTAACGTTCTCGTTCAGCTTCTCAATGTTCTTTGTCGAGGCCATATCGAAATCTGGCGCTTGCTGGCCGACCATTGCTTTTTCAATTGCTACTGCTGCTGCTGTCATGAATCCTCCTAATTTTATGTAAGATCAAATCTTTGAGCTCCTTCGCTAACGGGTCGAGCTCTTTCCGAACCCAGTCTCTGCTACCTACTACTCTTCCCGGCAATCAGGACAAAGGCCTCTGAGTGTCAGGTAAACCGACTCCGGCTTGAAACGCGACTTGCGGGCCGCCGCGCGCATCAACTGTGGCGTCGCGGGGAGATCGAAGTCGACTAACCTGCCGCAACTCACGCACAGTGCGTGATCATGACGTGCTGTCTCGCGATCGTAGCGGCTGGCATGGTCGCCAAAATTGATTTCGCGTACGAGTCCGGCTGTGCGCAGGTAGCGCAAGGAGTTGTATACGGTGGCATAGCTAATGCCCGGCAAGCTTTGCCGCGCGTCCTCAAAGATCTCCTTGGCCGTCGGATGGTCATGTCGCTCACGCACGGCGCGTAGCACAGCCGCTCTTTGAGGCGTCAATCCCCGTTCAGTACTCTCCTTTTTGAAACGTTCGTTCATGCCCGTGGGTTAAAGTTAGAATAATTCTAATTCTAAGTCAAGGAACGAAGAAAAGGGAAGAGCGGCCACGGAGTGCCGCCCTACAAGAGCGGGTGGCGCACGACGAAATCCACGATCCGGTTTGCGTAATCAGAAAACCTGGGACACACCACCTGTTGAGGCTTCAATAACTGACTCGCCTGTGTTGTGTCATAAGTCTGGTTAAGAAAAAAATACGGCACTCCATGATGCGGAAGGCCGGTCAGGGCGGGAGAGAATGGCAACATCAAGGAAGCCTCGACCAGTGGCGTGGGGACTCTGATGCGGGACCGGCCGCCGTTGATGTAATGGGCGATGGTATTGAAGAGCTGATAAGTGCTGAGCGGATCCGGATCGGCAATTTGGACTGTCTTGCCGATAGCTTGTGGTTCCCGCGCTAGCGCCACCATTGCCTCAACTACAAAATCGACGGGAACGAGATTCAGGCTCACCTCATGATTCCCAATATTGAATAGCGAAAGGAAGCTGGGCCACTTTAGCAAGTACTGAATAAGATAGTAGACGCCATCGTATTTGGCTGTCTCACCCGTTTGGGAATCACCGCAGACCACAGCCGGCCGATGAACTGTAATCGGTAATTCAGCCTTGAGAGCGTTTACCTCGGTTTCAGCAAGATATTTTGATTCTTCGTAGAAGTTGCGAAAGCCGGCTTCATGTTGCAGCTCAGTTTCCAGAATCCGCCCCTGCCGCTTGCCCGCTACATAACAGGTGGAGACGTAATGATACTGGCGAAGGTCTGCTATTGAACGAACCAGCTGATTCACCTTTGCCGTTCCTTCGGCATTTACCCTTAGTGCGAGAGCGCGCTCCACCCCGAGGTCGTAGACCGCCGCCAGGTGGAAGACTATTCCCGCTTCTGCACGGACGATTGCCACATTCCCACTGCCAAGACCAAGATCAGATTGGGTGATATCACCTTCCAACAGCTTGAAATCTGCCGCCGCTCTGCCAGTCTCGCGGGCAATCCGACTACTCTCCTGTTTTGCCCTTTCCAGCAAGGAGGGCTGCACGAGAAGCAGAAAACGGCTGCCCGCCATTGCCAATCTCTCAAGCAAACGACCGG
The DNA here is from genome assembly GCA_035283325.1 of Pyrinomonadaceae bacterium. Classification (GTDB taxonomy): domain Bacteria; phylum Acidobacteriota; class Blastocatellia; order Pyrinomonadales; family Pyrinomonadaceae; genus PSRF01. Next base: position 13,129 of record DATEUF010000280.1, read on the forward strand.
CAATAAACCCCGGAAACCCTGTCAAGAAAATTGTCTCGCCGGCGAGCATCAGAAATTCATCCGACAAATTTAATCATAGGCTTGTGCAATTGAAGTGGTCGCAATCGTGCATTGAAACTCCAATACAACCCCTCTGCACACAAACTTCGCTACGATTTCACCGCCGAGTATAATTCACGGGCTGACGTGAACCTAGCACAAGGATCCTCAGATTTCGCGCACCTTATTCACCGACTGCAGGAGCAACGCGATGAAAAATTCTCAGCTATTACCGGGCCGCGCTTTAACGCTTTTCGGCTTGATTCTGGCGTGGATCCTGGCTGTTAGTGCCCAGCAGAAGACGGAATGCACTGTTCGTGTCACACTGCTCCAGGTTAACGACGTCTATCAGTTCGCTCCGCTGGATAATGGCGCCCGCGGCGGCATCGATCGAGTCGTTACTTTGCGGAAACAGGTGGAAAGTGAATCCCCCCACACGCTATTTCTCCTGGCAGGTGACACCATCTCACCCTCAGCTGAGTCGTTGACTTACAAGGGCGCCCAAATGATCGAAGCCTGGAATGCCGCCAAACTTGATTATGCAACTTTCGGCAATCACGAGTTTGACTTTGGTCCAGACGTATTACGCTTGCGCATGAGCGAGTCCCGCTTTAAATGGATTGCCGCTAATGTGATTGACAAGAGAACGCAAAAGCCATTCGGTGATGCTGAGTCGTTCGTGATTCGCGAATTCGGCGGCGTAAAGGTTGGTCTCTTCGGGCTCGTGCTTCCCGAGACAAAGGAGACCTCGCGCGCTGGTCCGGACATCGACTTTCTCGATCCCTGTGAGACAGCCAGAAGAGTGGTGTCAGAGCTCCACGAACGTGGCGCCAAAGTCGTAGTAGCTTTGACGCATATGTCGATGCGCGAAGACAAAGCGGTCGCCCGTTGTGTCGACGTAGACGTGATAATTGGGGGTCATGAACATACGCTTCTCGAGTCAGCGGCTGGAGGAACTCCAATTTTCAAGATGACCGCAGATGCGCGAGAGTTGGGCCAAATCGACCTGAACATCTCGACGTCTACGGGACAACTCGATAGTGTGGACTGGAAAGTGATTCCAGTAGGAGCCGAGACGAAATCAGACCCTCAATTTCTTTCGCTCATGAGTAAGTATGCGCCGTTGTTAAAGAAATTGTCGGTGGTGGTGGGACGTACCAGTGTGCCCCTCGATGCGAGGAGCGCCGCAAACCGTAATCAGGAGACAAATGTTGGCGACTTCATTGCGGAAGCATATCGCAAGACTACCGGCGCCGATGTTGGGATAATGAATGGTGGTTCTATTCGAGCCGACTCTACAATAAATCCTGGACCGTTAACAAAGAGGGATGTCTTATCAATTCTTCCGTTCAAGAACAAAGTAGTAAAATTGGAGGTCACCGGGGCCACCTTGCGTGCCGCGCTCGAGCACGGCATAGCTCGTAGCGCCGAAGATGCTGAGCCGGGACGTTTCCCTCAGGTTGCCGGCATTCGCTTCGTATTTGATGTGCGCCGGGCGCCTGGCTCACGACTTGTTGAAGTAAGCGTGAATGGCCGGCCACTCGACGATCACAGAAAATACACGCTTGCAGCCACCGACTTTATCGCAATCGATGGAGGCGACGGCTATACGATGTTTAAGAACGCCCGAGTGCTCATTCCACCTGAGGAGGCTCCAGTGGATGCGGATGTCTTGCGCCGGGCAATCAGTTCGGTTAGGGCAATTGCACCGAAAACTGACGGCCGTATTAGGCGACTTGATAGTCAAGCTCGGAAAAGTGACTGCAATTAAGCGTTTATTCAGTTATTAGTGTCGCACGCCACGTCTCATGACGGCCGGTTGCTGGCACTCCCGCGGGGAAGGAGAATTTACCGCCAATCATGTACCAGGACGACGTCTCGCCAGCGGCAAAATACGAGGCAAGGCAACTCTTTCAAGAGGGCTACGAGGCTCAGCTCAATCAGAATTACGAAAAGGCGATTGAGTTGTACAAACGCTCCATAGAGACCTACCCCACGGCCGAAGCCCACACTTTCCTGGGTTGGGTATACAGTTTTCAGAACCGCTTCGACGAAGCTATTGCCGAATGTCTGGAAGCCATTCGCGTTGATGAAACGTTGGGCAACCCTTACAACGACATTGGCAGCTACCTACTGGCCAAGGGCGACTCCTATGGCTGTGTGCGATGGTTCAAACGAGCGCTATTTGCTCCCCGCTATGATTCGTATGCTTTTCCGCACTTTAATCTGGGTCGCGTTTACGAAACGCGACGCAAATATTTGCACGCTGCAAGGCACTACGGACTGGCTCTGGAACAACAACCAAACTTTGCTGAAGCGGCTACCGCCCTCCGCCGCATGCAGGGATTGCTGAATTAGGCGAGGTAGAATTGCGGATTGCGGATTGTGGATTGCGAATCGAATGACGGATTGCTAGTTGAGGAGCATTTTTTAATCCACAATTCGCAATCCGAAATCCGCAATCCGAAATCCCACCTTACGCCTCGCTCTTTATCGCTATCTTCTTCTTCTGCCAATTCTCATCAACAGCCACGTAGACCACTTCTGCCTCAGTTACCCTCACTCGCTCCGTGGAAGCACCCATCCTCTCCACTTCGACAATGACCCGCACCGTAATTGAGGTTGTTCCAACGCGCAAGGTTTCAGCGTAAAGACTCACAAGGTCTCCAACGAAAACCGGCTTGTGGAAGATGACTTCGCGCATCGCCACAGTGACAAAACGCTCCATCCCAGTGTGGCGATGGGCTTCGATGGCTCCCGCCATATCGATGTAACTCAAGATGATCCCACCGAAGACGGTTCCTTGTGAGTTAGTGTCGCGCGGCAGGAGTGTGATGCGTATTGCAGGGTCTCGATAAGAGTTCATCGGACTATCGTAAATGGATGAGGGAAAATGGTAAACGCCATAAGTGTAAATCATTCACTCCAGGAACTAATTCCGCAGTCTGGTGTCTAAACCAGCGCCTGCAAACAATCGAGCATTAAGACAGGAGGGCAGGTGATGATACCAACGTTAATCACTTTCGTTCAGAGTCATTATTTCTTCGTGTCCCGTGGTGAACAGTATTGCTCAGGCTTTCGCCAACTGTTTACCAATCCACTCGGCAATTGTCCTCTTCAACTCTGCTAAATGTCCCTCGAAAAAGTGATCGGCGCCTCTGATAACCGTGAGTTGGGCTTCGGTATTCTTTTCGACAATGGCAACAAGCTTTTTCAAATGTTCCAGACTTCCGTATTCATCGTGCTCTCCGTGAACAAACAAGATTGACTTTCTGCAAGTCTTGAGAAAATCGAAATCATACTTGTCAACGGGTGTACCGATGCTAATCAGATTGGCTACGCGAGCATCCTGGATTCCGACTTCCGATCCCACGCGCGCACCAAAGGAGAAGCCACAAACGGTGGTCGGCGTTCCCGGATAGTGGGCTTCCAGGTAGTCGAGTCCGGCGCGAACATCATTGAGTTCGCCCTGACCCTGCTCATGCTCTCCGGTGCTCTGGCCCACCCCGCGAAAATTGATTCGCAGGCTGACAAGCCCTGCCTCGTTTAGCGCAGCGGCGGCACGAAACACAACCTTATTGTGCATTGTGCCACCGCCTAGCGGATGCGGATGGAGCACCAGCGCCACTCCGCGTGCTTTACTCTGCTGGGGCTCTTTTAAGATTGCTTCCAGCCGGCCGTGGGCGACGGGAATGAAGAGCTTACCGGCTGGATACATTCCGATTGTGGCTGATTTGGGCGAGTGGAGGCCTTTTCCAAATTACAACCAGGGAAAGCAGATCGCCACTCGCGACTATTCGACTCCTTCCAAACCTCCCGGACTTTCACCACCACCGCTTGATTCTCCGAGCGGCTCCAATAGTTCAGGACTCGATGCCGGCGAAACCTCGGTTGCGGCCCATGGCTTTGGAGCTGGAGCTGTTGCTTTCCTGCTCTTGCCTGCTCTCGAACGGGCCTTTCCGCCTTTTTTGGCAGGAGCTCTTTTCGCTGCTGCCCGTTTCGTCCCTCTCTTCGCAGGCCTGCGCGGCCCCTTCTTGGCGGTCTTGCGAGCCGCCTTCTTAGCGGCCTTTCGGGAAGAGCGTTTGCTCGACGATTTCTTGGCAGGCCTTTTTTTTGCGCCTTTCCCGGCACCACTCGACTTCTTGCGACCCTTTCTCGCTACCATGTTGCTGTCTCCTTCTAGAATTCGCTTAGCTTGCGCGACACCCTATCAAAAATCGGCCCAGCATGTCCACGGGTTTGCCACAAGAAAATGTTCAGGTCCGTCTCATTGCGGAAACAGGCTCCCCTACCTTCTTAAGGACTTGGCATCAAGGCAAAGCACGCAGGAGATTGACGATGTAGCCAAGAAAAGATTAGTTTTTGTCACAGGGTGATCCAATTCCCTCCGCTGATTTATGATGCCCTCGTCTCGGAGCGACCCATGGACGTAACTGAAAGTGAGATGACGAGCCAGCCAGAGGATCCGTCCAACGAATTCGCTGACTTCGAGCAGAGTGCGCGAATAATTGCGCAGGCTGCTTCCGACGCGATCATCACAATCAATCAGGACAGCAAAATTCTTTTCGTTAACCAGGCCGCAGAGAAGATTTTTGGCTACACAAAAAGTGAAATGCTTGGCGAAGAGCTGACGATGCTGATGCCTGAGTACCTGCGAAGATTGCATCGTGCGGGCCTGAAGAACTACCTGGAAACCGGTGGGCGGCATATCAACTGGGCTGCGGTCGAGTTACCTGGCCGTCACAAGAATGGAACTGAGATCTTGCTGGAGCTGTCCTTCGGAGAATTCTCCAAACATGGGAACCGCTACTTTACAGGCGTGGCGCGTGACATCACCAAAAGGAAAAGGGACGAAGAACGACTGGCACTGCAATACGACGTCACAAGAATAATGGCGGGCGCCCGATCGCTCGCCGAGGCATCTCCGCTAATGCTTGAGGCAATCTGCGTCAATCTTCGTTGCGAGGTGGCAGAGTTATGGTTGGTCGATAAAGATCGAAATGAGTTGCACTTCGAAGCTTCCTGGCACCTTCCATCGGCAAATGTCACCGAGTTTCTGGAGACTAGCCGTAATCTTACGTTTCCCAAAGGTTCTGGAGTTCCTGGTCGCATCTGGGCCACGAAGGCTCCTCTTTGGCTAAATGAGATAGAGCTTAACAAGGTTTCGTTGAGAACTGAGGTCGCCAAAGAACAAAAGCTCCTTAACGTCTTCGGATTCCCAATTTTGGTTGGCCAGGACATTCTGGGCGTGATCGATCTATTCAGCCGCCAGATTCAGCAGCCTAGTGAGGCCCTCTGGGAAACTATAAGTGCGATTGGCAGTCAATTTGGTCAGTATATTCAACGGAAACGAGCTGAAGAAGAGCGTTTGGCTTTGCTCGCACGAGAACAGGAGGCCCGTCGAGAGGCGGAGGCAATGACGCGGCATTTGGCTACCGTGCAGAAGGTGACGGATGCCGCACTTGTTCACCTTTCGATAGACGAACTGCTGTCTGAATTGCTCGGTCGTATCCGGGAGGTATTGAACGTGGATACGGTCACTATTCTATTGCTGGAAAAAGAACGCGGCGAACTAGTCGCCTGGGCTGCCAGAGGGCTCGAAGAGGAGGTCGAGCGTGGTTTCCGCATCCCCGTGGGCAAAGGATTTGCCGGGGAGATCGTCGCCACCGGCAAACCGATCATCATCGAAAACACGCAGGATGCGGACCTGCACAACCCTTTGCTCCGCGAGAAGGGCATACAGTCACTACTCGGGGTGCCGCTTTGGGCGCAGGGTCAGATAAGCGGTGTGCTCCATGTAGGTACTCTCAAACTCTCCCGCTTCACTGCTGATGATGTGCGCCTTCTAGAACTCTTTGCCGATCGAATCGCTCTGCCCATTGAGAACGCGCGGCTCTTTGAACTGGAGCGCAAGGCCAGAGCCGAAGCAGAAAGAGTTAACCGTGTTAAAGATGAGTTTCTCGCGATTCTCTCGCATGAGCTGCGGACACCACTTACCCCGATCATGGGCTGGCTGCACATGATTCAGAGTGGAATTGTTTCTGAGAATGATTTTGCCAAGGGCCTTGCGTCTGTCACGAAGAATAGCTACAGGCTCAAACGCTTAATCAGCGATCTGCTGGACATGTCGGCCGTGGTGAGTGGGAAGATGCGCATCGAACAGAATCCCGTTCAGCTTCGCGACCTGTTAACAGAGGCTATTGAAACGCTGAGACCTTACGCGCTTGAGTCGAATATCCAATTGGACACGCCATTATTGCCAGAGACAGCTTGTTGGGTCGTCAAGGGTGATCGCGAGCGGCTTTTGCAAGTATTTTCAAACCTGTTGCATAACGCCATAAAGTTTTCAGCACCCGGCTCGCGGATAAGGGTCTTCTGCGAAACTCAGGAGGCTAACGGGGTCATCGTCATCAGTGACGAGGGAGAAGGGATAGAGCCAGAGTTCCTGCCACATGTTTTTGAGCGTTTCCGCCAGGCTGACGGTTCACGCACAAGATTACACGGGGGCTTAGGCGTGGGCCTCGCCTTAGTCAAGAGCTTCGTGGAGGCCCACGGAGGAACCGTGGAGGCTGCAAGCGCCGGCGCCCGGAAAGGAAGCAAATTCACAGTGAGGCTGCCACTCCAACCAGCCTTCAAGAGCCTATCTTATGCCCCGGCTCGACTTGAAACTGCTGCCGGCACACCTGCTTGGCGCGTAATGATTGTTGAAGATCAACCCGACACATTAGAGATGCTCGCACAAACATTTCGAGGGGGTGGGTTTGAAGTACTGCCGTGCATGTCGGCGCTAGAAGCGTTGGAGCTGTCAAAGCGTACTGGCTTCGATCTACTTATCTCTGATGTTGCAATGCCGGTAATGGACGGCCTCTCTTTGGTCAGGGAGTTGCGCCAAAGGTTTGACTCGAACACTCTGCCCGCGATAGCCCTCACTGGGTATGCCTCAGAAGCAGACGCAAAGTCAGCGCTCGCGGCTGGATTTAGTCTACATCTTGCAAAACCCGTGGACCTGCTGGAACTCACGCGTACTGCCGAGAGTTTATTAAGTCAAAGACAAACCCCCAAAAAAAGCTAAGCAAAAGGGTGAATCGTAGACACTCCCGACCATTTCGGCTAAATTGAATCTGGTCTGCGTAAAGATCCGCGGCGGAAAGGATCAACGATGGAGGTAAACAAGTCTTCGGCGGGGATTACGCCGGCTTATCTTCTTCTTCACAGTGGGGGTCACGTAATCGAATTTGGCGGGCGCCAATTCTCGGAATCCCCTTCCTCTCAGCGTCCCAGCCAAAAATCGTCTCGGCTTGCTTTGGTAGTGGACGATGTCGCTGACGTGACCGAGATGCTTTCCGTTCTTTTGACGCACGCGGGCTACGAGGTGAATGCGGCCGGCTCAGCCGAAGCAGCTCTCCAAGCCGCACGTGAGAAACATTTCGACATCATCATTTCAGATATTGGCATGCCGGAAATGAATGGCTACGAACTGGCGGCCGCCATAAGAGCATTACCAGGCTACGAGGCGGTCCCTATGGTGGCAGTGACTGGCTATTCCATGTTTGACGATCGAGAGAGATCATTACGCTCAGGCTTTACTGCCCACATGACTAAACCCATAGAGCCACGGCTTCTTCTAGATCTGATCGAGCAACTGTGAGGCCTGAGCAAAAAACAGTTGGTCGGTAGATGAGATCACTCTTTCATCCTGGCCGTATTCTCCGGTCAGAAGTCGCAATTAATACAGTTCAGATCCTAGCCGGTGCGGTTGTAATTTCTCTCGTCTTCTGGAAGCTCCAATTTTCAACGGGAGCGATCTGTTGCGGCGACTTCGATGGTTATTACCACATCAAGTGGAGCCGCCTGCTTTGGGAAGGTCTTCGTAATCACAGGTTTCCCCCCGCCTTTACCTGGCTGCCGCTCACCACACTCAACCCGACAAATTATGTGGATCATCATCTGCTCTTTCATTTCTTTCAAATACCCTTCACCTGGTTAGCTGATCTCCGTCTGGGCGCCAAGATTTCGGCAACCATCTTCGCAAGCCTTGCGGTATTTTCCTGTTACTGGCTGTTGGCCAGATATCACATTCGTTTTCTCCTTGTTTGGCTGGTGGCACTGCTCGCCTGTTCCACTCCCTTCCTTTACCGCCTCAACATGGCCAAAGCTCCGCCTTTTGCCATCATCTACCTCATTATTGGCATTCATCTCCTTTTCCAAAAGAGATTCTGGTTGCTGTTACCGCTAGCCACAGTTTTTACTCTAACGTACGACATGTTTCCGGCCCTCTTGCTGGCCTGCTGTATCTGGGTGGCCATCACTGGCTGGGCCGAGCAGAGGTTTGAATGGCGGCCCCTGGCGTGGGTCTTGCCAGGTATTGCAGCAGGACTCATCCTCAACCCGTATTTTCCGCAAAACCTGCACCTCTTTTACGAACACTTGAAGATGAAAGTCAGGGCAGCGGAATATGCGACAAAGGTTGGACAGGAGTGGTACCCATACGATTCCTGGGAGTTTCTCGGTAACTCGCTGGTTGCGTGCGTCGCTATGATTGTTGGCTACATAGCTTTCAATCCTGCGGAGCGAAAGCGCAACGTGCATGCCCTCTTCTTTCTGCTCTTCGCAACGGCATTAATGATCATGACGGCCCGCTGGAAGAGAATTGCCGAATACTGGCCACCCTTTGCAGTAATGTTTTCTGCGTTTGCGCTGCAACCTTGGCTCAAACGTGACCCAACCCCAGCCGGGTCACTTCCGGCTGAGGTGCTCGATGAGCTCCAACCTTATCTGGACCGGCACGAGCCTATGGATTGGATAAAGGAGGCCGAAAGAAAGGAACTCTGGAAGACTATCGGCGCAGCAGTTGTCGCTACACTGCTAGGTGTCGCGTTATTCTTCAATCTGCAGATCACAATTAAAGACATCGCGATGAGTGAGCCGCACGATTACTACCGGCCAGGTGCGGAGTGGATGCAAGGGAACGTACCGGCCGGACAAAGGATTTTCAATACTGACTGGGACGATTTTCCCCGCCTCTTCTATTACGATCCCAGTCACAGTTACATCTCCGGCCTCGATCCAAACTATCTTTATGACCAGAACGCTTCGCTGTCCCGGCTTTATGACCGCATCACGCTGGGCGATCAGGACGATCCCGGTCCGCTGATTCGAGACAGGTTTGGTGCGCGGTTCATTTTTACCGACAACGGGCATGACCGGTTTTACAATGCCGCGATGGAAAGCGGCTGGTTCGAGATCGTATACGAAGATGAAGACTGCACCATCCTTCACATACGTGATGAAAAGAGCGAGCCGCCGCCAGATGAAACTGACACTCCTGCGACCAACGGTGGGCTGAGTCAATGATCATGCAACACCTTCCGAAACCGCTCCTTTTTCGATTAAGATAACGCGAGATGACTACAGGTCGTGTATCAGCAGTCCCGCTTTGGATCTTGATCGCTGTTTTGTTAGGGCAAGGATGCGATGACGGCAACAATACGGCGAATCAAAATGCTGTCACTCCGAGCTCAAGCGTTTCACCTGCTCCAACAACCTCACCCTTTTCGACGTTTCAACGGGACCTGCAATTTGTCCGCAACGGGCAGTACGCTTTTATTTGGGTTTTCGCGCGACGAGACGGCAAGCCCATAGACAAGGACGACGCGCGCTTTCTCAGGACCAATGCGCCGCAGGTTGTCGATTGGGTTTCAACCGACGAAGGCAAGCGGGTAATCGGCGGCACCAATTTTGACCTTGAGCAGGGCAACCTGGAGCTGCTGAAGAAGCGCTTTGTCGTGGAAAACTATACAGGAAAATGAAGAGTCGATAGGCAAAGCAAAGACCATTTGACATTTGGCATTGGACATTAGCCATTTTGTCATCGCCTTAGTTTCGTTCATTGAGTGCTGGAGCCATAAGACCAATAGCAAATGGTTAATGTCCAAGGCCAAATGCACATTTATATTTATTTTTTAGGCAAGAGCACCAGCTTTCCAAACTGCGCCCGATCTCCCATTAGTTCGTGCGCTCTTCGAGCCTCCGACAGGGGAATCGTACGGCCAACGACTGCCCGGATAACGCCCTTTTCAACAAACTTCATCGCCTCAAGGAGTTCAGCCTTCGATCCCATAAAAGAGCCAAGTATTGTGAGATGGCGGTAAAAAATCTGCCGAAGGTCTGTTTGGGCATCAAACCCACTGGTAGCACCGCAGGTCACCAAACGGCCGTTGTTACGAAGCGAAGCAACTGATCCCGACCAGGTGGCTGAACCCGTGTGCTCGAACACTACATCCACTCCGCGCCGAGATGTCAGACTCCTGACTTCACTGGGCCAAGTCTTGGTCGAATAGTTCACAACCTCGTCTGCGCCCAGTTCGCGGGCTTTGGCAAGCTTTTCATCTGTGCTGGCAGTAGCAATTACTCTTGCTCCACGCGACTTGGCGATCTGAATGCCCATTGAACCAACACCACTTCCAGCCGCATGGACCAGCACGTTCTCACCAGGCTGCACATTGGCGCGAGTTATCAGCATATGCCATGCCGTAACCGTAACCAGGGGCAATGCCGCTGCCTCTTGCCAGGTGAGTTTCTTTGGCTTGGGAATGACGTTCACTCCCGGGGCCGCAACCAGGCCGGCATATCCGCCATTTCGGCGGTAGCCGAGAATGTCATATTCAGGGCAGAGATTATCCCGACCGGCAAGGCACTCGTTACAATGACCACACGAGAGTCCTGGGTGCAGCATTACCTCTTCCCCCGCTTGCACCCAACTCACCAGCTTCCCAACCTCTCTCACGACTCCTGCGATATCATTGCCAAGTATGTGCGGAAACCGGATTTCCACACGAGGTAACCCGTTTCGCACCCACACGTCAAGATGATTAAGCGCGCATGCCTTTACTTCGACCAAAACCTCATCTTCTTTGATTACCGGGTCGGCGACTTCCGAGTATTCGAGCACGTCGGGTCCACCGTGCTGATTGAAGATGATTGCTTTCATGGCTAATCGCTACTCCCGGCAACATTGACTATTGGACCCATGATGAATCGGGTTCATTTCGATGGTGGAAAACTGTCACGCTGCGGGTGCGGGCGATCCGTTCGCCTGTTGCCTGGCATGGTAAGAAGAGCGAGTGAGAGGACTGGATTCGACATGAAGGAACCCAAGATTGCTGCCAATCTGGCGCCATTCGTCAAACTCTTCTGGTCTGACAAAACGTTCCACGGGCAGCCGGCGCGCGTGCGGTTGCAGGTATTGTCCAATGGTCATGATGTCGCAGGAGACTCCCCGCAGATCGTTCATTAGCTCAACCACTTCGGCAAACGTTTCTCCCAAACCGACCATGATGCCACTCTTCGTGAGCATGCCTCTACCTTCCGTGTCACGTCGAATCGCGGCGCGACGGAGGAGAGTTAATGATTGCTGGTAGTCTGCATCCGGCCGCACTCGCCGGTAAAGCCGGGCAATCGTCTCAGTATTATGATTAAGCACGTCGGGTTGAGCTTCGAGCACAGTGTTCAGGGCGGCTTCGTCTCCGTTGAAATCCGGAATCAGCACCTCGATTCTACATTCGGGATTTAAGGCTCGAACCCCACGAATCGTCTTTGCCCAGTGAGCTGCACCACCGTCAGGCAAGTCGTCCCGGTTCACGGAAGTAATTACCGTGTGAGCAAGATTGAGATGCCTGACGGCTTCCGCGACATGTCGCGGCTCTGTCTCATCCAGTCCACCCGGCTGACCTTTGCCGACCGCGCAAAAGCCACAGTGGCGGGTGCAAATATCACCCCCCAGCATGAACGTTGCCGTGCGGTCCGACCAACATTCAAAGATGTTCGGGCAGCGCGCTTCCTGGCAGACCGTATGCAGGTTCAACCCTTGAATTAAGTTCAAAACCTGGTTTTGATTGGCCGGATCGCCAAGACGAATCTTGAGCCACTCGGGCTTGGGGAGTCGGGGTCTCCCGGAGTTGCTAATTACGTTAAGCTCACGTGACAACAGTCAATACCTCAAAATGTTTTTCAATTCGATTCTAACATCGCAGGGCGCAATCCCGCACCAACTTGGCGAGAACTGGCAGCTCTACGGCTCGCGGTTCTGTGGCGCTTCCTCATGCTTGAAAGGCTGAAATGGGTACGAGCCGCGACGCGCACTAATTTGGGGAGGGTTTTCATAAAGGTCTGGTTCACCCGGCGGCCGGGTGCGCCAGCGTTTGTGAATCCATAACCACTGATCTGGAAAGCGCCTTACCTGATTCTCGATCACCTGCGTCAACAAAGCGGTGAGCCGCCGGATGTCCTCGTCTTCATTGCCGGTGTGTTCGATTGACACTGGTGCGCTAAGGCTGAGGACATAACGCTTACGCTCATTGTCCCAGGGAACGAAGACCGGAATAACAGTCGCGTTGGTACGCAATGCGAGCTGAGCCACGGTAAAGGTTGTCGACGCAGGCACGCCGAAGAAATCTACAAAGATGCCTTCCCGAGGCAGCATGTTGATATCCATTAGCAAACCGAGAGTGCCGCCCGCCCTAAGAACCTTCAACATTGACCGCAAGCCGCCCCGCTTGTCGATTGAGCGATTGCCGAAGCGCGTCCGGATGCTATCCACGAAACTCTCGATCCTCGAATTATCAATACGCCGCACAGGGAAACTCAGTGGATGACCGAGTGCAGAGAGCCCAAAGCTACTCAGTTCCCAGGCGCCCAAATGGGCCGTGACCAGAATCACCCCTGATCCTTTGACCTGCGCGGCTCTTAACATCTCCCAAAACGCACCCAACCCGTCAGTCTCAGCAATCTCGGCCAAAATTTCCGGGGTCATCTTCGAGAAGTGGCTGAACAAGCCCAACTGCCGGCCCAGGTTAGTAAAACAGCCGCGCAAGATCCTATTCCGCTCATCCGGTGAGATGTCAGGAAACGCCAGAAGAAGGTTACGTTCACCGGTAGACCTGAGTTTGCGGCTGGCGTGGTACGTTATCCGCCCCAGTGAGCAGCCAAGACCGATGGCCAGCCGCCGCGGCAAGAGACCTAAAAATGAGAGTAGTAGGCGCACCGCCGCATACTCAACCAGCTGCACAGCTTCGGATTGCTGACTCATAAAAGAGGCGTCCGTTTTGTGATTTCATTTACCCGCACGAGTTCGGCCAGTACGTCCTGGTCAACATTGCCACCCGAGAGAACCACTCCTACCCGCTGCACCTTCGCGGGCAGCTTGCGGGACAACACCGCTGCGGCCGCAGCCGCGCCTGAGGGCTCCACCAGCAATTTCATGCGGAACAGGATGAAGGTCAACGCCTTCACTATCTCGCCATCCGAGACGGTAAGAATATCCTCGGCATTTTTTCTGATGATAGGAAATGTTAGCGCGCCCGGCGACTGGACACGCAGACCGTCGGCAATAGTCGGAGGCGGGGGAATAGAGACTCGCTCGCCGCGAACAAATGATTGGCGCGTGTCGTCGGCGGTGTCGGGTTCGACAGCAAAACAACTAATGCCCGGATTGATGGCTTTGGCTGCTTCGCTTACACCGGCAAAAAGCCCACCTCCGCTGCATGGAGTCAGTATGCAGTCAAGATCGCGAACCTGTTCCATGAGTTCCAGGCCGCAAGTTCCTTGTCCCGCCATTACCAGATAATCGTCGTAAGGTGGCACCATCACCAAGTGTTCGCGCTCGGCAATCTGGTAACCTACAGTCTCTCGATCCTGGCTCTGCCGATCGTAGAATACGATCTCTGCGCCATAATCGCGTGTTGCCGCAACTTTGGACCTCGGTGCATCCTCAGGCATGGCAACAACTGCGCGCACACCGGCCTCCCGTGCGGCCAACGCCACTGCTTGCGCGTGATTCCCCGAAGAATACGCGACAACTCCACGCAGCTTCTCCTCGGCTGTCAATGACCGAATCTTGTTTGTAGCACCTCGGATTTTGAAGGCGCCGGCCCGTTGCAGGTTTTCACACTTGAAGAAAACCTGCTTGCCAGCTATTTGATCGAAAGCTCTTGAAGTTACAACTGGAGTGTGATGGATGCGCGAACTGATGCGCTCGCGCGCTTCTCGAATGAGTTCTATCGTAAGCATCAGTTAAGCGTTAGTCACCCGTAATTCCGACGTGGCTTCTTCGGGCGTCGCTCCAAACACGTCGGCAAAGCGCACAATGATTCGATCCTCGACGGCCGAGACCTCAACTTCTTGTTCGAGCAACTCCTTCATTGAAGTAACGGGCTCACCTTCGCAGGCCACAATCAAGTCAAAGAAACTCAGATCCGTATTGACATTCAGGGCGAACCCGTGGGTGGTTACCCAGCGCGCGATGTGCACGCCAATAGCCGCCACTTTTCCCCGCCTTGTGTGCACACCCGTAAGACCCTTGACGCGAAAACTGTCGATGCCGAAATCCGAGAGGGCGCGAATGAGTATTTCCTCCAGCTCGCGCACGAAACGATGTACGTCTTCCCGATCCGGACTCAAGTTAATAATTGGATAGCCGACGATTTGTCCCAGGCCATGATAAGTTACTTTCCCGCCGCGATCTGTTTCGAACACTTTAATGCCGCGCTCTTCAAGCAACTTATCTGGCAACAAGATACTTGAAATATTCCCTCGTCTGCCTATAGTCAAAGTATGTGGGTGTTCGAGCAGAAAAAGCGTGTCGGGCTGGGCTCCACTTTGGACGGCACGTTCGGTCTGCTTTTGCATATCCAGCGCAACGTCGTAATCGACCCGCCCCAGACGTTTAATTAACAGTCTCTTTTCCGTCATTCTCTTTTCCGTTCATTCTAGCAGTCCCTGTGGCTGAGGTCAGTTTGCAGGAGGGAGGAGCAGACGGCAGGACGCAGGAGCAGGACGCAGGAGCAGGAGGCAGGCGCCAGGAAGATCGCGCACTAGCAATCGCGAATTGCGGAGTAGAATCAAATTGCGAATCGACCCCCTCCTCCTGCCTCCTGCCTCCTGCCTCCTGCCCTGCCTCCTTCTACTGGCTCCGTGCCTTGACGCTGGGGCAGGACAGGCATAGTTTGGGTTGCGAAAAACTCAACAGGAGACCGTTAACCGTGCAAAGAACCGCCACTCTTTTCATCGCTATCATTGTGCTTTCACCCGCTGTAATTTCAGCCCAAACGCGGCGGCGGAATACAAGGAGGCCCCCAACCAGCGCCATCACCACCGTTTCGGTGGTTAAACGGCAAGGCGCAACCAGGGTTGCAGATCAGATCAAGAATCTTTCGCGCTTTCTTTACCTGCTCGGTGGTGTGGCCAGGGGTATTGAGGTTGCAGACGAGGCCGCGCGGCGCAACGAAGCTTCACCCACGATTCTCGAACAGACGCGCCGAAACAAACTGAGTGTAAGGACCAGCATTCAAGGAGTGAGAGAAGGCCTCGATAAACTGGAACTTGACTTCCGTACCAGCCCGGAACTGAATCGTTACTATATCCGGCTTGCAGGAGTTGCGGCGGGCGCCGCACGCGCCGAACAGCAGGCGGCCTCCAATCAGTTTGAGCCGGCCGGACGAACACTAATCGAGGTCGCAAACCGCTTGACGGATGTATTGTTGGAGATGTTGTAAGGCGATGAAGTGATGAGTGATGTTCTGAGTTTTGAGTACTGAGTACTGAGTGCTGAGTCCCACCTTATCACTCATCACTCATCACTTCTTCTCACTCTTCGGATAGTAGCCCTGGCGAGCGCGAACTCTGACTTCGCTATGTGTGGGCACAGCTACCTTGATGGTGCGGAATTGCCCCGCCGGCGATTGTGAATTCGAATAGTACTGCAGCAGGTATTGTCCCCGTAATTCAGCTGCCACTTCGTTAAAGACCCGCTCCAAATCGTTCTCGGAGTCTGGCACAAAAGCTGTACCGCCAGTGCTTTCAGCAATTGACTGCATGGCATTCTGCGCGCGCGTGCTGATTTCATTGAGCCGGACTGAGGCTCCCCCCGGGTTTACCGAATAGAAGGCCGCATCAGCGTGCTGAACAGCCCGTTGTACTTCGGCGACAGCGCGACCACGACGCTGCTGTAACATCTGTCGCGCTGCAGCAGGTGTCACGTCGCCACGTTGGCTTGCGCGGGCCTCGGCAACGGTAAGATCTTTGACCAGGTTACTAAAATTATCATCGCCATCCGAGATAACCACGATAACCCGCCGATGCCGCTCAGCCGAGTTGGCAATCAGATAGTTTGCCGCTGCTTCTACTGAGTCATAAAAAGCTGTGGGCACGGGCGATGTAGCAGCGGGTATAGTCAGAATTTTCGCGGCCGCGATCTCAGCGGAGGCCAGTGGTTGGACTAGTCTTGGCTGATCCGTAATAGTAAAAACCGCGGCGCGGTCAATCGGTTTCAGCACCTGTTTCAGGAAACTGGCCGCAGCCTTCTGCTGAAACGAAAAAAAACCCTTTTGGCTAACGCTGCTGGAAACATCAAACAAGATCGCTATGTCGAGCGGCACCTGCTCCGGATTGCCAATCTCGGTAATTTGCTGCTGCCGGCCCTGCTCTTCCAGCCGAAAATCATTCACCTGGAGCCCGTGTACCGGCTGGCCCTGGCCATCAACCACTGAGACCGGGACCATTACCAGATTTGAGCTGACGCGAATGACCTCAAAGTCTTCGTCCTTGGGTGGCGCGGGTGTAGGGGTGGGCTTTGGTGTGGGGGGTGGAGGCGGAGGCGGTAAATTACTTAGATCCTGCCCCGCAGTTGGCAGCGGAGACAAAAAGAATGCCAGTGCTCCAACGAGGAGCACTGGCCCAATCTGTTTTCCCCAAATACTGATACCACTCATCAAGCCATCTTATCATGCCGCAAGCGGGCTGCTTTTAGCATGTCTCCTGATAATTCTTGCCGGCGGCATGATTCATGGCACTTTGGTGCAAAACAATTAACAGTGGTTGCATCCAACCTCTTTACGTTCGCCTTACCTGCCCGAGCCAGAACTCGAACTTGGCGTAAGCGGTGTCGAGGGTTGAGTCAAGCCCTTGTTAACCAGCAGCTTAATTTCCACTCGGCGATTCTGAGCACGACCCTCGCGGGTTGTGTTGTCAGCAATTGCGTGCGACTCGCCAAAGCCATAAGGCGTAACGATACGCCGGAGTGGGATGTTGTGATTTTCTACGAGATAACGAATCACTGCATCAGCGCGGCGCTGGCTAAGCATACGATTTCGCTGGATGCTTCCGGTCGCATCAGCATAACCTGAAACTTCCAGGACGTAGCCCTTCGCGTTGAGTGCCTTGGTAGCAATGTCATCGAGTTGGGTCTTGGCGTCAGTCGATAGTATCGAGCTGCCGGTCTTGAAATTTACGGCCGCAACTGTCTGAGGCTCGTAATCATCAAGTGCCGAGATACGCTCATTGGTGGCATTAACGCCAGCCACAGCCGAATCGGCTGTCTCCTGAGCGGCCTTGGCGCCCCCTCTCGCTGTATTGGCTACTGCAGCCAGTTCATCAAGCTGACCGGAAAGGCGCTGAGCATTTGCTTCCACCTGGGTCAGCTTTGTCTCCGTATTCGATGCCCGTTCCTCGAGCGGCGCAGCCCGCGATTCGACAGCTCGAGCAACCCGCAGATCCGACTCATTGAATCTTATCTTTTCTGCGAGTAGTTCGCCTGAAGAGCCGCCACGTCCCTCTACCTCCAGGTTTAGACCACGAAGAATGTTGGTTTGAGCGTAGTTTGTGCCACTGCGTAGAAATCCGCCCTTCGTCTTAACGCTGGTTGTGTCAGCCAGCCGCACCACAGTGTCGACGCCGTTGATGTCACGAATCGTGAACGTATCGGCATCGCGACGAGTGACCACACCCTTGATCTTCATCTTCTGGCCACTGACTACGTTGCGCGAGCCGGCGGTCATGGTCGTGTCCTGTGCCAGCGCTAAAGATGCTGAGCACACGGTCAGACCAATAACCAGTACGAGGGAGGAAAACATTCTAAACTTCGGGATTACCATAGATTAACTCTCCTTGTCTGTTTAAGTAATGGCCCGCCAGATGCGAGCCCGCAATCGACTAAACTTGACGAGCGGATCGCTCACCGTCCGTCACCCCCTGTCCAAAGTTGGCGCACAACTCTTTAGACTGAACATCGATGCAAGTCAATACCCTTAACAGGCTTACTACGATTCTTCATGTAAATGCCACCCGATCGCAACAAGCGAAGCCTTCATTACAAGAAAAAGCGGCGCGAATCCGACCTTTGCCAGACTCCTCACCGCTGTTTAACTAATCGTTCTATTGCTACGTGCTTAAAGCGAAAACTCACCTGCCTCCAATTCCTCTTTCACATAAGCAAGGAACCGTTCAGCGTCAGCACCATCGATAACTCGATGATCGAAACTGAGGGCAAAGTACGACATCCAACGAATTGCGATGTAATCTTCCCCCTCGTCCGTAGTCATTACTTTAGCACGTTTTTCGATCTTGCCGACGCCCAGAATTGCCAGTTGCGGCTGATTGATAATCGGCGTACCAAACAGACCCCCAAATACGCCAGGGTTGGTAATAGTAAAAGTGCCGCCGGCAACTTCTTCAGGCTTCAACTGTTTGGACCGCGCGCGATCCGCAAGATCGTTCGCCGCACGAGCTAAGCCCGAAAGCGATAGATCGTCTGCTCGTTTTATTACCGGCACGATCAGCCCCCAATCGAGTGCCACAGCCATGCCGAGGTTGATGTCACGCTTGTAGATGATCTGTTCACCACTAACCTGCGCGTTAAATATTGGAAACTCGCGCAGACCCTTGTTTACAGCCTGAAAAATGAAAGGCATGTAGGTCAGTTTCGTGCCTGTGCGCTCGAGAAAGTCTTCCTTGTGCTTTTCTCGAAGCTTCGCAATACGGGTCAGATCAATCTCATACACGGTTGTTACGTGAGCTGACGTGCGGCGGGAAAGCACCATGTGCTCGGCAATCTTCTTGCGTATCACGCTCATCTGCTCGACTCGATCTGCACCGGCTGGTTTCGGTAACGGCAAGGCTTCCGGAGCTGGGGCAACTGTTGGCGGCGCTGGAGCGGCCGTACCCGTCATTGCAGGGGCCGGCCCACCCGACTCGATAAAACTCAAGATGTCGTTTTTAGTGACACGCCCGCTCATTCCTGTGCCTTCCAATTGAGTGATGTCGACACCATGCTCCTGGGCGATTCTGCGAACTAGCGGGCTCGATTTTGTCCGGCGCAGTTCTTCGGCTTCCGTTCGAGCACCACCGTTTCCGGCGGCTCTGCGGGGCCGTGAAGTCTCTGAGACTGTGGCCGGTCCAGCAGCAAGTTTCTGCGGCCTAGGGGTTCCGGAGGGCAAAGGCGGCGGAAGCTTTGCTGGAACCTCTTTTGGCGTGGCTACCTGGGACGGCGCCAGCGGTTCAGTTGGTCGCGGTTGTTCGACCGCAGGGGCTGTGGCAGGGGCGGTTGTAACCTCTTGAGCCGCGCCGCCATCAAGAACAGCAACCACGGTGTTCACCTCGAC
The DNA here is from genome assembly GCA_035283325.1 of Pyrinomonadaceae bacterium. Classification (GTDB taxonomy): domain Bacteria; phylum Acidobacteriota; class Blastocatellia; order Pyrinomonadales; family Pyrinomonadaceae; genus PSRF01. Next base: position 32,601 of record DATEUF010000280.1, read on the forward strand.
AGTATCACCCTCTTTGAAGCGAATTTCCTGCAGCGTTCCTGCGGCCGGAGAAGGAATCTCAGCGTCGACTTTGTCGGTGGAAATCTCAAACAAGGGCTCGTCGCGCTCAACACGCTCGCCAATCTTCTTCAGCCATTTGGTAATAGTTCCCTCCGCAATGGATTCACCCATCTGCGGCATCACGACTTCTGTGCTCATACATCTCCCTCAGAACAGTTTGACGATAGACAAAGATCGACGATGGACCATGGACAATAGACCATAGCGCCGCTCCGGTCCATCGTCTATCGTCCATCGTCCATCCCAACTAATAAGCTGCCAGTTTGCGTGCTGCTTCAAGCACATCCTTCACTTGCGGCAAATAGTAGTCTTCCAGCGGCGGCGAATAAGGCACAGGTGAATCAATTGATGCCACTCGCACGACGGGCGCGTCTAGCCACTCAAAAGCTTCTTCGCCGATTATGGCCGCAATCTCACCCCCAATGCCGCCAGTGCGTGACGCTTCGTGCAGCACGAGCGCTTTGCTTGTCTTTTTTACGCTGTCCAGAATTGCGACTTTGTCGAGCGGCGCCAACGTACGCAAGTCGATTATTTCGATGTCCAGACCTTCTTTTTCGAGTTCTTCGGCAGCATCCAGAGCAGTCAGCACCATCGCTCCAAAAGTGATGATCGTCAGATCGCGTCCCTCGCGAGCAACACGCGCCTGCCCAATATTCACGATGTAATCATCAGCGGGAATCTCTTCCCGTAATCTGGGCAGGCGATAGAGTTTCTTATGTTCAAAAAAAAGTACGGGATCTGGATCGCGAATCGCCGCCTTTATCAATCCTTTCGCATCGTAAGCCGTTGCCGGCTCAACCATCTTCAGCCCTGCCGTGTTCACAAAGAACGATTCCGGGTTAAGTGAATGAAATGGGCCGGTGCGCAAGCCCGAACCGCACGGGCCCCGGAATACCGCAGCTATCCCTGCGCCCCAGCGATAGCGACACTTGGCTGCGTAATTTGTCAGCAAATCAAATCCCGCGCTAATGAAATCGATGAACTGAAACTCCGCAATTGGGCGCATGCCCATGAGCGCCGCGCCACACGCTGCACCGACGATTGCGCCCTCCGAAATGGGCGTGTCGATCACCCGGCCCTTGCCGAATTCCTGGAGCAACCCATCGGTGACTTTAAAGGCGCCACCATAAACCCCAACGTCTTCGCCGATAACAAAGACTGTAGGATCACGCTCCATCTCCTCCCAGATGCCCTGGCGAATCGCTTCGACGAATGTAACCAAACCACCGCGCTCGGGCCGGGCTGATCTATGCTCTTTTTTGATAGCTGTTGCCATACTCTCTATTTTGCCTGCAATTCATTTGTTCCGCGGTTATCCAGAATGTTGTCCGTACCTGGGTGTAAATCGCTTTCCATGATCATGCCCCTTCGTTCGATATTGTGGCACCTGATTTCTCAGAACACCGGGTCTTAGAGCCGGCGGTACTTCGCTGTTATCAAAGACGCGATATGCTGCCTGCTCCGGCTCCGGCATTGGTGAAGATTCGGCCCAGACGGAGTCCTCTTCAATCTCGCCCATCACATCCGCAGTGATGCCCTCAAGTCTCTCTCGTGTCGCTATGCCTCGTTCTTCCAGATAAAGCTCGTAACGCGTTATTGGATCGTTATGTTTCTCCCACCACTCAATCTCTCCGGCAGGAACGTAGCGCTGATCATCATGTTCGGCGTGGCCCTTTCGCCTGTAGGTTTTAGCCTCGATTAGAACGGCGCCACCGCCGCGCCGCGCAAACTCCGCGGCCCGTTTCGTCACCTCATAACAGGCAACAACGTCGTTTCCATCGACGATATGGGCCGGGATACCGTAGCCGGCCGCCTTCTCGGCAAGGTCTCGAACCGCAGTCTGCTGATTAGTGGGTGTTGAATAGGCGTAGTGGTTGTACTCCGCCATGACGATCAAAGGCAGGCGCTGAACTGCGGCAAAGTTGAGCCCCTCATGAAACGCGCCTGTGCTCATACCTCCGTCCCCGATATAAGCAACGGCCACAATCTGCTTCTTCTGCATGCGTGCAGCCAACAATATGCCGGTCATCACTGGAATCATATCTCCCAGATGCGAGATGGGACCAATAAAGCCTTTGTTGAGATCCCCGAAGTGGATATTCAGATCGCGTCCACCCGAAGGCCCCCAAGCCTTTGCCATGTATTGTGCAAAAATCTCCCGTGGTCTTATTCCTTTGACCAGCACAGCGCCCAGGTCGCGTATCAGAGGAGTAATAAAGTCCTCGGGCTGCAAGGCGTAGGCGCTGCCGACGGCCGTCGCCTCTTGACCCAGGGAACGAAAGACGCCACCAACAACCTTCGTCTGCCGGTAAAGATTTACCAGCCGCTCTTCAACTAATCTTGTTAATTGCAGATAACGATAAAGCTCGAGCATCTGCTCAGGCTCTAATGTGGTTTCCGAGGTACAGGAGAGCGGTTTGTCGTCCGCAGGTTTGCGCGGCGCATACGTCGTACTGATGCGCATCTGAAAGCGTGGCCGGCGACGGTGCCTTTGCGGCCTGGGTTTGGGTTTTGATTGATCCATAAGCAAAGAAAGCTAGTTTAGATATGAATAGCTAATCCCTCGACCCCTTCAGCTGCTTCCATAACCGCTTCGGAAACGGTCGGGTGAGCGTGCATCGTGCGACCAAGTTCTTCCGCAGTCGATTCCAACTGCATTGCCACACAGGCCTCTGCGATCAGCTCTGTCGCATGTGGGCCAATGATGTGCACACCCAATATTTCATCATACTTTTTCTCGCTAACGATCTTCACAAATCCTTCTTCCTCACCAAGAATACGTGCCTTACCTGACGCGCTGAACGGAAACCGGCCCACCTTGACGTCGTACCCTTGCTCACGCGCTTTGGCCTCGGTCAAGCCAACGGAGCCAATTTCAGGATCACAATAAGTGCAACTGGGGACTAGCCGTAGATTTATGGGCCGCACATCTTTATGCCCGGCAATATGTTCTACGGCTACAATACCCTCCTTCGACGCCAGATGGGCCAGAAGGGGCGTGGGAACGACATCACCGATGGCGTAAATGCCCGTTTCAGCCGTCTGCTGAAACTCGTTGACTTGAATGAAACCCTTCTCAACTTTTACCTTTGTCTTTTCCAGTCCCAATCCCTCCGTATAGGGCATGCGCCCGACGGCAACCAAAAGCATCTCCGCCTCGAGCTCTACCGCCTCTCCTTTTGACGTCTTGCCTGTGACGCGCACGTTCTGTTCAGTCTTCTCCAGCTTCTCAAGCTTGGTATCAACTTGCGACTTAATACCCCGCTTGCGAAAGGATTTCTCCAGTTCCTTCGACACCTCTTCATCCTCAAGAGGCACCAGTCGCGGCAAGAGTTCGACAATCGTGGTCGCGGCGCCGAACCGTGAATAGACCGATGCGAATTCTACGCCCACGGCACCGGCGCCCATGACGATCAACGACTTCGGAACGTCTTTAAGTTCCAGGATATGGTCGCTGTTTACCACGCGATTTCCATCCGTATCGAAACTCGGAATCGGTCGAACCACCGACCCTGTAGCAAGGATCACGTTTTTTGTAAGAATGGTCTGCTTCTGGCCATCAGCTCCAGAGATTTCAACCTTACCCGGCCACGCAAGTCGTCCAGTGCCGGCAAAGACCGTGATCTTGTTCTTTTTCATCAAGTATTCAATACCTTTGGAGTTTTTCATCACGACTTTGTCTTTGCGCTTTTGCACGTCGGCAAACGCGAGTTGTATTGCCGAAGCCTGCACTCCGAAATCGGCGGCGTGTTGCATCTGCTCGTATATGTGGGCCGACATCAGCAACTGCTTGGTAGGAATGCATCCACGCAACGTGCAGGTGCCGCCGAGTCGTTTGTCTTTCTCCACAATCGCGGTCTTGAGGCCGAGCTGGCCGGCCCGGATGGCAGCCACATAACCGCCTGGGCCACTGCCGATCACGGTCACGTCATATTGTTCGTTTGCCAACTGGTAAGGTTCCTCTCATAAAAAGAGCACACAGAGTGATGCGTAATGAGTGATGAGATAACCACTTACTGCCCGTCACTTGTGTACGCAAATTTGGGTGCTTTCCAAAGAACGGCATTATAATCTCTTGCTGGTCTTTCGGCCAATTAGCCCCTGCGCACGCTAATACAGCGTCCCAAGATGCGCTTACAGAATGGCGCAGGATGTACCTGTAACTTTGAGTTCAAACATATGAAGCATTCCGAAGGTTTTCTGCAGTTAGTCAACGACGCCAAAACGCGTATCCGCGAAGTCACGGTCGAGCAAACAATCGCTCGCTTGCGGGGAAATCTTTCAGCGAAGTTGATAGATGTGCGCGAAGACAACGAATGGCAAACGTCTCACGCTGCCGGAGCCATACACCTCGGCAAAGGCATCATTGAGCGAGACATCGAGTCAGCAGTGCCGGATAAATCGACTGAGCTAGTACTCTATTGCGGGGGCGGCTATCGTTCAGCTCTTGCCGCCGATGCACTGCAAAGGATGGGCTACACAAACGTTTACTCAATGGCAGGCGGGTGGCGAGCCTGGCAAGAAGCCGGCGCACCTATTGAATAGCGACCATGTCGATCATCAATGATGCGGCTCATGGTTGATAGCGGCCGGTAGTAGAGTTGAAGCAGCAGTTTAGTGTTGTCCCAAATCATGCGAGTGTAATTAGACAGTAGTGGGGTGCCGTGAACTTAGGCCCAACTTGCCTTTTTTCGGTTTGTAGCCTGCGCTGCGCGGAGCGAGGAAAAGGAGAATCGAGATGAGGTTTGAGGGGCAGAAGAAGTTGAGCAATTAAGCCTAACTTCCGTTGAAAAGATAGGGTCGACGCCGGGACCTTGTCAAGTTTTTTGTCAATTAGTATCTTCGATCAGGTCATGGTAGCAGCCCGCTTTGTCCCGGTCCGACTTTAGTGTTTTTGAGACTCATTTATGTCGCGTGAAGCAACCAATCTGAAAAGCAAAACGCGTATGGAAACCGATTCCATGGGCGAAATAGAAGTCGCGGCCGACCGTTACTGGGGCGCCCAGACACAGCGGTCCTTGATCCACTTCCATATTGGCCATGAGCGCATGCCCCGCGAATTGATTCGCGCGCTCGGCATCTTGAAAAAAGCCGCGGCAATCGTGAACCAGGAACTCGGCAAGCTGGCGGAGGATAAGGCGAAGCTGATAGTGGCAGCCGCGGATGAAGTCATTGCCGGAAAACTTGATGATCACTTTCCATTGCGTGTCTGGCAGACGGGCAGTGGCACTCAAACCAACATGAACGCCAACGAGGTGATTTCCAATCGTGCGATCGAGATTGCCGGTGGCACGTTGGGCAGCAAGAAACCAATTCATCCAAATGACGACGTCAATATGTCGCAGTCGTCAAACGACACGTTTCCCACGGCGATGTACATTGCAGCAGCTGAGCAATTGCACAAGCTGATTCCCGAGGTCCAGCGAGTATACGACGCCATTGCCGCCAAAGCTGCAGAATTCAAAGACGTCGTCAAGATCGGGCGCACACACTTGCAGGATGCGACTCCCCTGACTGTGGGCCAGGAGATGTCGGGCTGGGCCAACTTGCTGACCCGTGACATTGAACGATTAAAGATGTCGCTTCCGGGATTGCTGGATCTTGCCATTGGCGGCACGGCTGTGGGGACAGGACTTAATTCACATCCGGAATTTGGGGACCGCGCGGCAAAAAAGATTGGCGAACTTACAGGCCTGCCATTCAAGTCACATCCCAACAAGTTCGCCGCGCTTTCGGCACACGATGAGATCGTTTTCGCGAGTGGAGCTTTGAAGACCCTCGCAGGCTCACTAATGAAGGTTGCCAATGATATTCGCTGGTTGGCCTCAGGGCCGCGATGTGGGCTGGGTGAGTTGGTCCTTCCCGAGAACGAGCCCGGGTCTTCGATCATGCCCGGCAAGGTCAACCCTACTCAGAGCGAAGCGATGACTATGGTCGCCGTCCAGGTTTTCGGCAATGATGTGGCCATCACAATTGCTGGCTCTCAGGGCAATTTTGAGTTGAACGTCTTCAAGCCGGTGATGATTCACAACCTCTTGCAATCCATCAGACTCATTCACGATGCCTGTCATGGTTTTGTTGATTATTGCATTGTGGGGATGGAGATTAACCGCGCCCAGATTGAAGAGCATTTACAGCACTCGCTTATGCTCGTCACGGCGCTGAATCCCTACATCGGGTATGACAAGGCAGCTCAAGTCGCCAAGAACGCCCACAAAAAGGGCATTGGTCTGCGCGAGTCAGCTATAGAGTTGGGCTACTTAAGTGGTGAAGAGTTTGACCGGTATGTAAAGCCTGAAGAGATGACCCACCCATAATCCACAGATTACGCAGATTATACTGTGCCGGACAAAAACGATCGAGTAAAGGAGAACGTTCCCGGAATGTATTACGTGGACTCCTCCTGTATTGATTGTGACGTTTGCCGCGATACCGCACCCGAGAACTTCAGACGCTCGGATGAAAACAGTTATTCATTCGTTTTCAAGCAGCCCGCAGACGAAGACGAAAAATTGGCGTGTGAAGAGGCTCTTACTTGTTGTCCAGTGGAAGCAATTGGCAATGATGGCGAGCCGTGAGAGATTACTCGGAATTGGCGATCCTTATCAACCCTTCTTCAACACTCACCGGAAATGTCTTTAGACGATCACTTACCGTGACGCACTCACCGGTCCGCACGTCGAACTGCCAACCATGAAGGAAGCACTCAACGATGTGGCCGCATAGTGTGCCGGAGTCCAAAGGCGCCCCTTGGTGCGGGCACAAACTCTCGGTGGCATAAAACTCGCCATTGACGTTGTAAAGCGTCAGTTTCCCGAGGCCGGACAGCTCGACGGTCATGCTTTGGCCTGGTTGCAGATCTTGCACGTGGCCGGCCATAACTGTCTGACTGCTTCCTTTGGTTTCAGCTGAGACTTCGCTTTTAGTATCGAATGATTGCATGACATGAATCGTAACAAAACAGTATCATTCAACCAAATCCAGCAAGATTTGGTGGCGGTGCTCGTTCTTTGGGTTCAGCCGAAATTTATCGGCGGCTCTCCTGACGACGAAAAACCAAAGCACCGAATGACTAAGGAGAAATCATGCATCATCTAAGAAAAACAATGGCTAGCTTCATAGCGCTGGGGCTCATCACACTCGTTACTGCCCAGGCTTTTGCAAAGGAGATTACTATCCGCGGAAGATTACAGAAGACGGTTGAGGCAGGCGGCTGGCTGATTGTCGCCGACAAACAGAAATACCTGCTGCTGAATGCTCAGCGCTTTCAGACCGAAAAATGGTTCAGGGAATCGACTGAAGTGGAGGCCGTTGGCGAAACCAAGCCGGATGTGATGACGATATACATGGAAGGCACGCCGTTTGAGGTTAAGACGATGCGCCCATTGACATCAGAAGGTGAAGCCTCCCAGGAAAAAGTCACTGATGGACGACCTGGGACGCGTGTGTTAGTGAGCGGCGATTCGATAGTGCAAGCGCAGCCTGATACGGCCGTGATTACCCTGGCGGTTGTCACACAAGCCAAACGGGCACTGGACGCCCAGCAGGAGAATGCCAACAAAAGCGACGCCGTCGTTCGCGCACTGAAAGCGGCGGCAGGCGCAGGAGCCGAGGTCAAGACCAGCGGCTACAGCGTGCAGCCGCAGCGCGTATACAAAGAGAATCAGCCACCGACGATAGTTGGATACGAGGCTCGCAACAGCGTGACCGTCACCCTAGGTGACCTAACGAAGGTGGGGACCGTCATCGATGCAGCGGCCCAGGCCGGTGCCAACGACATCACCGGCATTTCATTCACCTTGCGCAAAGATCGCCCAGCCCGCGACGAAGCCCTGTCGCAGGCCACCCGCGAGGCCGTAGCTAAAGCGCAAGTTATTGCCCAGGCTTTGGGTGGTCGCGTGAGCCGAATAGTCGAAGTGCAGGAAGAGGGCACAATAAGACCGCGCCCGGTTTACCAAGGAGACCTGGCAACTTTCGGAACGAAGGTTGCAGGGGCGCCTACGCCAGTGGAAATAGGGTCACTTGATATTACGTCGCGGGTCCAGCTGATTGCGCTGGTCGAGCCCGGCTAAGCCACGGTTAGAGGCTGAATGGGTGAACGATCGCCTGCCATAGAGAGCCCACGGTCTAATGCGGCGGCTGCGGTAACTTTTTGAGAGCGGAGGGAAATGCTGAAGATTTCATTCCGCTCATAGATATAGGACTGCTAGAGGTTGATGATTAGGCGCCCTGGCTAAACCTGCTGTACCTAACCCGACGCCCATCACTTCATCCACGCCACTTTGACGCTCTGAAGTTTTCCCGTATTCTGTCGTTATGCCAAACCCCATTCGTGAATTTTCGATGATGACGATCGGCCGGGGCGCAAAGCCTTCCGGGCGCCTGTGGAACCCTGCGGCGGACGTTTACCAGACCGGCAACGAATGGATAGTTAAGGTCGACCTGGCCGGCGTATGCGCAGATGATCTCGAAGTAGACTTAATGGGCTCGATATTGAGAATCCGCGGCTGCCGGCGCGACACCTTCTACCGCCAGGGCTTCGTCTATCATCAAATGGAGATCACGTATAGCCGTTTTGAAAAGACAATTCAGTTTCCCTGCCCGCTTGAGGGTGCTTCAATGACCCAGCAGTACCGCGATGGTTTTCTAATTGTCAGCGTAAGCTGCCCATAAAGGCTTCAGGGAAAGGCAGAACTGAGCCAGCTTAAACATATGTCGGAAACGCCGGAAAAACTCGAAAAGCCCACGGTGAATGAATCACCCGTACCGCCCGCTGCTCCACAACTTAGAGTGGGGCAGCCGTTTGAACTCGCTGTGTTGGCGCTACAAAACACCACACTGTTCCCGGAGACCGTGGTGCCACTCGCTGTAGGCCGGCCACGTTCGGTCAAGGCAGTAGAGGCGGCCCTGTCTACAGAAGAGAAACTGCTTGCGTGTATCACAGTCAGGCCCGAGATCCCAGGCGGCGGCCAGGATGCTCGACCCGCCGATCTGTACGAGGTGGGTACCCTCGTGATGATTAAGCGCATGGAGCGCGTCGACGAGACGATGCACATTATCGCCCAGGGGACCGAACGCATCCGAGTGCTCGAATGGAAACAGGAAGAACCGCACCTCCGTGCTGTAGTGGAAATGCTGCCGGAAGTAAAAACTGTTGATGCGGAGGAGGTTGAAGCAACTAAGCGCAATGTCCAGGCCATGATCCAGCAAGCACTGGCGCTATTGCCGGGCGTACCGCCGGAAGTGCGAGTGGCAATCCTTGGTTCGGTAGATTCGGTGCGGCTTGCTTACTTTCTCGGCTCCATCCTGACTCTTGGCGTGGAACAAGAGCAGAAGATGCTCGAAGCAAACACGGCTGATGAACTACTGCGACTGGCCCATGGTTACCTGGCGCGTGAACTGGAGATAATTCAGCTGCGGTCAAAAATTGCCACCGAAGCTCAGTCAGAGATGGACAAAGCGCAGCGCGATTACATCCTGCGCCAGCAGATGAAGGCAATTCAAAAAGAGCTCGGTGAAGACGCGGGGGGAGAACAAGCGGAAGCAGCACTGCTTCGCGAGCGACTGGAAAAGGCCGACCTGCCGGAGGAGGTGCTGGCCGAAGCAGAACGTGAGCTTAAACGATTGGAGAAACTTCCGGCTGCCGCGCCCGATTATCATGTAATCCGCACCTATCTGGAATACGTCCTCGAGTTGCCGTGGCGGAAGTCTTCGGAAGATAAATTAGATCTTGCTGAGGCACGGAAAATACTGGATGAGGACCACTACGGGCTGGAAGACGTCAAGGAACGGATTCTCGAATTTCTCGCCGTAATCAAGCTACGCCCTGACACAAAGAGTCCGATTCTCTGTTTTGTGGGCGCACCCGGAGTGGGGAAAACTTCTCTGGGTCGATCAATTGCTCGCGCACTCGGACGACGTTTTGAAAGGATGTCTCTTGGGGGCATGCGCGATGAGGCCGAATTGCGCGGACATCGCCGGACGTACATCGGCTCGATGCCCGGTCGAATTATCCAATCGATCCGGCGCGCCGGCGTGAATAACCCCGTGTTGATGCTCGATGAGATCGACAAGCTTGGGGCCGATTATCGCGGCGACCCAGCTGCTGCGCTACTCGAGATTCTCGATCCACAACAAAACAACACCTTCCGCGATCACTATCTCGATCTGCCGTTTGATCTTTCACGCGTCTTCTTCATTGCAACGGCTAACCAACTTGGTCCAGTTCCGCCGCCACTCCGCGACCGGATGGAGGTAATCACGCTCTCCGGCTACAGCGATATGGAGAAACTCCAGATTGCCAAGCGCTATCTGGTGCCCAGGCAAATCACGGAAAACGGAGTTCGCAAGGAGCAACTCCAGCTCACAGACGCGGCGATCGAATTAATCGCGTCACGTTATACGCGCGAGGCGGGTGTCAGGCAACTCGAACGAAGCATTGGCAGCGTCGCGAGAAAGGTGGCGCTGAAGATCGCTCAGGGCGAAGTGGAAGGCGTTACGGTCGATGCCGATCAGATCCCCGAATATCTGGGCCCACCGAGGTTCTATCCGGAGCAAGCGCGGAAAGAGTTGCCCGCGGGCGTCGCCACAGGCATGGCCTGGACTGAAATGGGTGGCGAAGTGTTATTCATCGAAGCCACACTTTTGCCCGGCGGCAGGGGAATGACAATTACCGGTCAACTTGGCGAAGTCATGCAGGAGTCGGCCCGGGCAGCACAATCGTATCTATGGTCTCATGCTGCAGATTTTGGGATCAGCCCCGACATGTTCAAGGAATATGGAGTGCATCTGCACGTTCCGGCGGGCGCAATACCAAAGGATGGTCCAAGCGCGGGCGTGACGATCACCTCCGCCCTGGCATCGCTTTACACGGGACGGCGTGTTCGGCCTGACACAGCGATGACAGGGGAAATCACCTTGTCAGGGCTGGTCTTTCCCGTGGGTGGTATTAAGGAAAAGGTGCTGGCTGCGCACCGCGCCGGTATTCGCCGCATTATCGTTCCCAGTCGAAACGAAGCCGATGTGACTGATGTGCCGGCAGACGTCCGTCAGGAGCTAAAGATTGTTTTTGTTTCGCGAATTGACGAAGTGATTGAAGCCGCCCTTGAAGTACTCGTGGTTAATCCGCCGCCTCCGCCGCCAGCGCAGTCAAATGCAGGCATTACAAATCGCCAGCCGGAACCCGAACCCATTGCGGTGCGGCAGGTGACCTAGCGCGCACACTCAGCATTGGTGTGAGAGACCACGTTGCTGAAACGAAGCTGGTATTCGGCCGAGGTGATGAACGCGCAGACCATCCCACCGAAGTTTCCAGGTTCGCGGTTTCTCAACACGTCCAGCCAAAAGTCATATCCTTCCCTTTCAGGATCACGTCTGAGAAAACCAAAATATTCGCCAAGCACGAAGGCAGCGTTATATTCGCTGCGATCGAAGGCAGTGCTTTCTGTGAGTCCGCGCAGGACTAGACTGCGGCTCTGGTTCAGGTTGCCACCTGAATTGTAGCGGCGGAGCAATTGATCACGCTCGCTGCTTAGATCCACTCCCGACGCTTGCTGCACACTGCGCAGCAGGGCATCTACGAAAGACTCGGCCGTGGTCTGACTCTGATACCTCCCGACAAATTCCGAACGTTGGACAAAGCCCTCCGTAAAGCGCTGCCTGGCTGTTTCAAGATTTACGCCGCCCACAACCTGTTGGCGATCAATGGAGTATTCGGCATACAAGGGTGGCCGTCCCAGTGCTCCCTTATAAATCTTGTAGATAAACGAGCCGGTCTGCTGAAACTCCGCCTCAATAAAGAAAGCCGCCGCTACGTCGCGCCGTCGCGCGCTCAAGCAGGCTTGCTCTGGTCCACACTCGAGGATGCGATCGCTCCAGTAGTTAAACCCGCTTTCTTCCGGCTCACGCCCGAGCAGGTCGACATACTGCTGGCGGACGAAGTATTCGGCAGTGTCTAAAGGATTCAGTTGCGCTCCAGTGGATGCGGCGCTGAAAACCGCTTCGGTCTTCTCCCCGATTTGGCTGAATGAGCGACTGGCAGGACTGAAGTTGTAAATTGGATGTGAGGGTGTGACAGTGTAAAAGCCATTGCTCTCGACCTGGTCGAAACGATAGTCGCCACTGGCGTTGGTAATGGTCTTGCGCGACTGTGTGCCACTCAACTTCACTGTTGCGCTGCTGAGTGCCGCGCCGTCCTCAGCGGCGATATGTCCTCCGATTACCCCGTTGCCGGCGGTGGCGCTGTTGATAATCAGGGCCCATAAACCGATTTCTGTAACGCCAGAGTCCGGGCCCTCATCGTCAACAACGAACAATCTCCATGTTCCGGTCGAGTCAATTCCATTGAAGGCAGTTGCGAATGTGTCGGTGCCTAGCGGTTGTGAATGGTTTACGGTAAAGATGCCGAGCCCCCAATCACTTCCGGTTTCCGTCGCGCCATAATCGCCTGGCTGATAGATTGTGCCGTCTACCAAAGCAGCGGAATCCGGCACCACGGAAGATCCGCTATCCGAAAGGATAATAGTTCCACTGAACGGATTGCTCTCATCCCCACCAGCGTCAGACATGAAAACCAGGTTACTGGTTCCATCTGGAGCGATTAAAAGCAGATCTATATTGTTCGGCTTCGGCATCGAGATGATGTTCAGCTTGACCGCCAAACTCGTAACGGTTCCGAAGCCCGAGATAGTAATCGCTGAGGACACTGGCATAGTTTCGTCATCAGGGACAATAAAGGCGGCGGCCTTCCAGTTGGTTGCGAAAACAATAAAGGTGAAGACTATGAAGAGTGCCAGACCTGGTCGCAAAGAGTTGTAGAGCCTGCGGGATCTCCTCGATCTTCTTCTCATTTCGTCTCCTTCTGGTTTAGGCCTCGGCCAAGACAGCGGGCACAGTCTAAATCGAAGTGCCGAGCGAAACAAGAAACTTTTTTGTGAGCATTAGTGAAGGGGCGGCACTCCCAAGAAACCACGGAGCCACCCGCTGTGTGAATAGCCTATTGGACATCAACTGCCAGGCTCCCCCATCCTTAACTATGGAGACGCTACATTCCCTATGGCTGTGCCGCCTGATGTGCGGCGGTGGCTTGCCTCGCCGGAACCCGTCTGAATGAAGTAGGGGCTGCGCCCCCGAATGGTTGTGTAGAAGGTCAATCGAGAAGGGAAGGATTCGTTAACTTACGTTACTAACCCGCCCAGATAAGGAGGCATCAACCTACTAAACTATGGAACTTAAGGGCGTAGCCCAACTTCATTCAGGCGCATTTCGGCGAGGCAAGCCACCGCCGCACATCAGGCGGCACAGCCGTAGCGAGGCCGACTGTTTCCCTGTGACGTCTGCCAGTTTCAACGGGCTGGCTGGTGAGCTCCCCGCGCGCCCCTCCTGTGCATTATGCCCTGGCAAGGACAGCCACTGAGAAGTATCGTAGGAAAAACTGAAGGAAAGTTCAGAGCATAGAGTTTTGAGACAGTCCACCCAGTGGCACCCCTCAAAACTTAACGCTTCAGTTGTTCGCGGAGATTCAGGTTCCTCATCAAGCGGTGCAAGTAGTTTGGATGCACACCCAGTAGCTTAGCGGCCTCCGTATAATTGTTTTTGGCCTGGTCCATCGCACTCAAAATGATCTCTCTTTTTGTCTGGGCCACGGCATCATGATATCTAATTTCCGGGGATGGCGTTGTCGGCTCTCTTTCGAGTACGGCCTCCGGTAAGTCCTCCGGCAGAATGCGCTCTGTAGTCCCCAGTACGACGGCCCGCTCAAGTGCATTCTCCAGCTCCCGCACATTTCCCGGCCAATCGTAGCTCACCAGAAGCTTCTGCGCTTCCGCCGAGATCCCCACTACCTTGCGATTGCATCTCTCCCCATACTTGCTCGCAAAGTAACTTGCCAACAATGGAATGTCTTCCGCGCGATCTCTTAATGCCGGCATCTCGAGACTGACAACATTAAGGCGATAGTAAAGATCCTGGCGAAAATGCCCCTTTGTAATCGCTTCTTCGAGGTCCCGGTTCGTCGCGGCGATTAAGCGAATATCTACCTTGATTGTCCGGGTGCCACCTACCCGCTCGAACTCGCGCTGCTGTAAAACGCGCAGCAGTTTTACCTGCAAAGGCGTCGGCAATTCGCCGATCTCATCGAGGAAGACTGTGCCGCCATCCGCGACCTCGAGCCGCCCCTTCTTCTGGTTTATCGCTCCTGTGAATGCCCCTTTCTCGTGCCCAAACAATTCACTCTCCAACAACGACTCCGAGAGCGCCGCACAATTAAGTGCCATGAAAGACTTATCTGCACGCCTGCTGTTTTGATGAATGGCCCGCGCCACTAGCTCTTTCCCGGTTCCGCTTTCACCCTGGATCAAGACTGTAGAATCAGTGGGCGCAACTTTCGCAATAAATTGAAACACCTGTTTCACTTGCCGGCTCTCTCCAACCATGTTGTGCTCGATCTTCATGTCGGCACGGAGCCGTTGATTCTCATTCTCGAGCCATTCGATATGTCGGGCGTTTTCAATTGCGACGGCGGTAATGGCAGCGATAGCTGTCACCAGTTGCAGGTGATCTCGATCGAACTTAACGCCCGGTTCGCTCGTCTCCAGGTAAATTACCCCCAGCGTCCGATCAACCATTATCAAGGGAACGCATAATACAGAAACCGGAAGCGTTTCCATCAAGCTCTCGCTCGAAGGTTCCGCGGCATTTGTCGGATCATTAACCAGGAGTGAGGTGGCTTGCTCGAAAACCTGGCCGGCAATTGTGCGGCTTACTTTGACAGCAGTACCAGGACCACTCTTGCGGTCGAGCCCAAAAACGGAATTGAAACTTGTCTCGCCTTCCGTCCTGGGTCCATCGGCAAGCAGAATGGCACCCCGCTCGGCAGGAACGACCTCAAAGAGCAGTTCCAATAACTTCTTCTCCAGCTCTTCCAGGCCACGAATGGCATTAATGGTGGTGCTAACTTTCATCAACGCGCTCAAATCGCGGGCCATTAGATAGAGCGCGTCATTGAACGTCATTTGCATGGTTGCGCCGCTGGTTAGTTGCCGCTCATCGAATTTGACCTCGCTGGAATTCGATAACTCCTCATCATCATCATGAAGGAGAAATAGAAATTGCGAATCGCCAATACGCAAGCGGTCACCATGACGCAAAGTTCGGCGCTTGACTGGAACGTCGTTAACGAACGTTCCATTGAGACTACCAAGGTCGGAAATGACGAACGTGTCTCCGTCTCGCTCGACGGTAGAGTGGCGGCGTGACACTGAAGGGTCAGGCAGTGAGAAGGTAGCGGTTGCTTCGCGGCCGATTACGGCTGGATCATCGGGGAGCGAGAAAACTTTCCCTTTGAGTCTTCCGGCAATGGCGGCCAGTCGCGGATTCATGGGAGTTTGGGCGAGCTACCGGTTGTCGTCGAGAGTGTACGCGTGTCGGTGTGCGCGGGGCAATAGCCTGTAACGCAAGCTAACAGTTTGCGTTACAGTCTTCTGTCTTGGTAGGTAAGTCTAGCCAAAGGGATAGGCGGCTCTGTCTAATCGGATAGATTCTGGCGAGGGTTTTTAGTAAACCCACCT
>DATEUF010000281.1:0-36414 GCA_035283325.1 Pyrinomonadaceae bacterium
ATGCTGGAATAACTTCATGCGATTGTGGTGTGCTCGGCGAATCACGTTCAGGCGTTGATTGAAGGTAGGACACTTCAAAGATCGGGTTTGCTTACCGCGCACGCTGGCGTGGGTCGAGATATTCGCGCAGGCCATCACCGATGAAGTTAAAAGCGAGTACCGTTAGCGCAATTGCCAGGCCCGGAAAAATCAATGCGTGTGGCGCGGCTTGCAGAGTAGACAGATCGCGTGCCTCTTCAATCATTACTCCCCACGAGGGTGCCGGCGGCGGCACGCCCAACCCCAGAAATGATAGAGACGCTTCCGACAGAACGGCACCGGCCATGCCCAGGCTGGCCTGCACAATCAGTGGTTGAATGGAGTTTGGCAAGATGTGAAGAAGCAGGATGCGCCCATCGCTGGCGCCCAGCGCTCGCGCCGCCTGGACAAAATCGTATTCGCGCACCTTCAACACCTGACCTCGTATCAAGCGCGCATAGCCAACCCAACCGATAATTGAGAGTGCCAGGATGAGCTTGTTCAAGCCGGCGCCGAGGAAGGCAACCATAGCGATCGCCAGTAGCAAGCCAGGAAACGCCAGGAATACGTTGAAGACGTAGCCGGAAATGATGCGGTCAATCCAGCCACCATAGAAGCCAGCTAATGCACCCAACACAGTTCCCACGAGAGCCGAAACGGTAACGACTATTAATCCGACCCGCAACGAAATGCGAGCGCCAAAAACTACGCGGGAGAAAATGTCTCGACCTGTAGAGTCGGTGCCAAACCAATGCGCGGCGGAGGGCGGAAGATAGCGTAGCGAGAGATTGGTAGCGCCAACATCTTGCGGGGCTATCCACGGCGCGGAAAATGCGACGAATACCAGAATGCCAACGATGACCAAGCCAACTATGGTAAGACGGTTCATGGCGACGATTTCAAATTTCGGATTGCGGATTGCGGATTTTTCAGTTAACCAGAGCTAACTTCGTCTGATTTTTCAACCACAACTCAGAATCACAAACACCAATTCAACATCATTATCAAATCCGAAATTCGCAATTCGCAATCAACTAACCCTTATCCTTGGATCCAGCCAGCGATAGACCATATCGGTCAGGGTGTTGGCTACTATATAAGTCAGGCTAATTACCAGCACACATCCTTGCACGACGCGGTAATCCCGTTTGCCAATGCCATCCTCTACCAGCAATAAGCCCAGCCCGGGCCAGCCAAAGATCTTCTCAGTGATGATCGCTCCCGCAAGTAACACTCCCAATTGCAAGCCGAGAATTGTGACCACAGGAATCAGACCATTCTTCAGCACGTGTTTGTAAACAACCTTGGCTTCACTCAACCCTTTCGCACGGGCCGTTCTGACATAATCCTCACCCAGTTCCTCGATCACCGATGAGCGAACCATTCTCGTTAGAATTGCGGAAAGTGCGGCGCCAAGCGTCAACGATGGCAGAATGATGTCGCTCCAATCGAACCGACCTGAAGGTGCCAGCCAGCCCAGCTTCACGGCAAACACGTATACCAGGAGTGGGCCAATAACGAAGCTCGGCAAGCTGATGCCGGCCAGGGCCATGACAGAAGCGAAATTATCTATCCATGTGCCGCGGTTCTGACCGGCTATCACGCCGAGGGGAATTGCAATAGCCACAGCTATCAGCAAAGCCGCGATGGCCAGTTCTATGGTGGCAGGATAACGCTCGAGAATGAGGCTGACGACCGGCCTATCCGTGCGAAATGACAGACCCATGTCGCCCTTCAGAATTGCCCGCCAATAGTCGGTGTAGCGGTTGTCCATCCCATGCCAGCGAAAATTCCGCTCCCCAATGCCGTCTCGAGGAAAAGAGAAGAAGAATGGTGGTCGGTCCAAACCATGCTTTTGCCGAAATTGTTCGAATTGCTCCGGTGTAGCCTGTTCACCCAGCACAGCGACGGCTGGATCTCCGGGAACAAATTCGATCAGCAGCGTCACAAGCGAAACCACGGTCCACACTACGAGCAGTAGGATGGCGATCCGTCGTAAAGTGCCGAGTAGTTTGTACTTGAGAGTTGAACGCACAAAGAGCGCTCAGCGCTGCAGATGAAGATCCGAAATTCGCGAGGATAATAACATAGCAACAGGGGCACGAGCTTGAGCTCGTGCCCCTGTGCTAGAAGAACGTAGCCCGCGAGATTAACCCTGACTGACCGTACGGCCCCGACAACCGCACGCCCAGGAGCTATCTCCGGACTACGTTCTTATGGCTGCAAGCTATTGTTGGATTGCAACCAATCTCAATTCTCAAACCGGTCGCTGACCCAGATGGATCGCCGCCACTCCGCCGGTCAGATTTTGATACTCCACTTCGACAAAACCAACGCGTTGCATAAGCGAGGCGAGTTGTTGCTGGTCGGCAAATTTTGATACCGACGCGGGCAAGTACTCGTAAGCCCCTTGACATCCACTAAGCAGCCCCCCAAACAGAGGTAGTAATCTGGTGAAGTACCACTGAAATAATTGCCGGAACAGTGGCGTTACGGGTCGAGAAAACTCTAGCACTGCGGCTTTGCCCCCGGGCCTTAACACTCGTCGAAGTTCTTTTAGCCCTATCTCAGCGCTGGCCAGATTCCGCAAGCCAAAAGCTATCGCGACACCATCAAATGAACCACTGCGAAACGGCAGATTCAGGGCGTCACCTTCTACCAGCGGGAGTGGCACTCCTCCCTTCGCCGCCTTATGCCGCGCAATTTCCAGCATCGGCCGACAAAAGTCTGTGCCTACAATCCGCGCTCCTGAAATTTCCGACAGCATCAAGGAAAGATCGCCAGTGCCGCAGGCAACATCGAGGATCGAAACTTCTTTTGCTGGCAAAGATCCACGAAGCCGGTCAACTACGATTCGTCGCCATCGCTTGTCAAAATTGCCGGACAATAAATGGTTTGCGAGATCGTACCGAGCCGCAATGGTCGCGAACATGTCGCGGACGCGATTAGCATGCTCAGTGGCGGCTGCCGTTTCGTCAGGCACAGTTAACCGGAACTTGATGAAGGTATGGTTGCAAGCGGATTGCGAAAGCTTTGTAATTAGTCAGGCTTGATCACTGAACCAGGTTGACCTACTGGTTCTTTCGCTGGAGACGTTTCACCTTTCGGAGCAACTTCGCCGAGAATCTCGATCTGCAGGGCGCGCTCCAGGTCTGTTTTAAGCAGCTCGGAGTTTCCCACCACAACCGCAGCAACGGTCGTATCACGAAACAGCCGAGAGGCCGTTCGCTGCAAATCGGCAGTCGAAATATTGTTCAATAACTGGCGCTGCTCAACAATTGATGGCAATTTGTAAGTATCAATGTCTAACCACGCAGTGGCTTGGCCCTCGGGTTTGGCCAACCTTTCGTTTGTTGTAGCCAGGGCGTCTCTTTTGGCAGAATCCAATTCTGCGGCACTTATCGGACCCCCGGCTAGTGACTGTAAAACCTCGTGCGCTGCTTTGAGCGTTCTGGTTGCAAGTGCGCTATTTACTGCGGCCCCCATTACAAAAATACCCGGCAGAACGTGAGTTTGATGTCTGACATGAACAGGGTTTCGCGCCAACTCCGGTACAAGTTTCTCCCACCGGTATTGCGCGACAGGAGCAAGCAGGTCTGCAGCCAGCGCATCGCGATCTGATCGCGCCAGGCCGCGGACTGCTAACCTTATTTCGGCACTTTCGTCGGCGGGTGTATTGATGAGCAGGACCCGGGCGGCAGGCGGTTGAGGCAAGCGAAAAGTTGCCGGAACTATCCTTTCGCTCTTACGCCAGGTTCCAAGTAGTTGGCGGAGTACACGCGTGACTCTGTTCGGCGGTACGCCTCCGACTACCGCTAATGTGGAGTTATTGGGATTAAGAAAACGCTCTCTGGCCAGCAGTAGATCTGCACGTTCGATACGGCTTAGCGATTCGACAGACCCAGCATAGGGTTGACCGTAAGGGAAGTCGCCAAAAAGTCTGGAGGCAATAGCTCGATCGGCCAAGATAGCCGGTGAGACACTTTGACTGCGTACCACTCCTATTCTGCCGTCTCGGACCTTTTTGACATTTTCAACGGTCAGCTGGGGCGATACTACTGCGTTGCGCAAGATCTCGACGATTCGCTCAAACTCAGTGGTTCTCCCTTCCAAGGTTATAGTAAGTGAATCATAGTCAGTAGTGATTGCCAGGCGGCCCTGCATTTCCTCAAAATATTCGCGGGTAGCTGGGTCGGGAAAAAGAATGTCCCCAAGAAGCGCCATCTCGCCAGACTTACCAGCCAAATCAAACGCCGCTCCACTGTGAACACGTAACTTCAACAAAACAGTTTGGTCGCCTGGCCGTGGCCAGATTAACACCCGTAAGCCGTTAAGTAGCTCTGCTTGTTGTGGTTGTGGGACTGTCTGAGAGAAGACGGGAACAGCGATTATTGCGGTAATATATAGGAGCGTCAGGCTCCGGAATCTGCGCACAAGACAACCCCTGAGTGCTCTGTTCATGAGATCGACAACCAACCGGTGGCGCCCACCGAAACGACGCCCGGCAGATGAACCGAAAGCAAGACGTTGGGGGACGAAACATCTTAGATTGAGGCCAATTTAGCGTCAACCGTTTGCCCGGTAAATGCATCCAAAGCCTTGGTTTGAGCTTAATAATCAGACCGGCAGTGCTCGGTCAAGTGCGCAAACCGCATTTTTATCGCGGTATTTGAAATTTCCCGGATTCGGTAAAAAGGTTTGCCGACTACCGTAACCTTTGGCTGTTTGATGGTAATAAAAGCAGGAGAGCAATCTCCCTGCATGAGCGGCAGCGATGACGAACCCTACAGTTTGTCGTGTTAGCCGAGAGGAACGACAGACTCGCGTTTTGTCGGATAAGTGCTTGATTGCCAGATAGAACCAAAGACCAACTTTTACTGGCTAAAGCA
Source organism: Pyrinomonadaceae bacterium (assembly GCA_035283325.1). Classification (GTDB taxonomy): domain Bacteria; phylum Acidobacteriota; class Blastocatellia; order Pyrinomonadales; family Pyrinomonadaceae; genus PSRF01. Next base: position 4,908 of record DATEUF010000281.1, read on the forward strand.
GCTGACCGTGATCAGGCAGCTTTCATGGAGTTGTATCAAAGGCACCGGACTCCGGTTTTTCGGTTTGCTTACCGGCTTCTGGGATCCGTGGAACAAGCCGAAGATATCACGCACGACTGTTTTTTGAGCTTGATTCGAAAACCGGAGAACTTCAACCCGGCTCGCGCGTCTTTACGGACTTATCTCCTGGCGGCTGCGCGGAATCTCGCGCTTAAACACTTCCGCCGCGGAGGCCAGGAAACAGCTCTTTACGATCAAGTTGAAGAGCCTCGGACTCCTGTTAGGGAACAGCCGCTCGGACGATTGTTGGAGCAAGAGTTGGCCTTGAAAGTGAAGGAGGCGATTCTGAGTTTGCCGACCTTGCAGCGAGAAGCCTTGATATTGTTTGAGTATGAGGACCTGACACTGAACGAGATCGCCAGTGTTGTAGGCACGGACGTCGGCGCCGTAAAGGCTCGGCTATTCCGTGCACGTGAACGACTAAGGACCATTTTGCAGCCATATTTGAATAGTGACCGGGAAATTGTTACTTTGGAGAGGGCTTGACATGAGCACCATTGAGCCAGGAGAAGAACTTATTGCCGACGATGAACTTCAGGGATTACTTCAATGCTGGACAGCAGAATCCCCGAAATCTCTCGATCAACGCGTGGCAAACAGTTATCATAGGGAGTTTGGACGGGCGGATGCTGCGGTCAACCCAGCACCGTTCTCGGTGAGGCAAAAAGAGGAAGTGACGATGAAGTTTTGTTCCACGTGCCAGGAAGAGTACGCAGACAAATTCAGTTTTTGTCCGGTGGACGGCACCCCACTTAACGGTTTCGTCAGGCGGAATGAAGAGACGGCGACTGTTCCGGCACAGGATAGACGAAACACGTTGCCCACGAACCCACCAGTGGTGAGGCAACCGGTTTATGCGGCGGCTGCCCACGCGGCACCTTCGATCAGGGGTGAATACCATCTGACGATCATGGATGATGCTGGCCTGGTATCCCGTCTGGCTCATGAACTGAAAGACGTGGCTCATGAGTATGAGTTGACGTGGCCGGAGTTCAAGCGCGATCCCTTTGGATTTACCAAACGTTCGATTGTCGGTTATGGCCAGATGGTTGGTCGTTTCTTTGGCAACCGGAACGTCTTGATCGCGATGTCGGCAGCAGTGCTGGCAATGGTGGTACTGGTCGCAGCGGTGGCCTTTCTTGATAAATCAAACTCCACCGGCAGCTCTCGTATTGGCCTGATAATCTTTACCCTGATTGCCTTTGGTGGCATGGTGGGCACATTTGCTACCTGGCTCGGACGCGAGCGCGGGGCGGCCGTGATGGGCGCGGAGGCCTCAGATTCTCGCAACGTGGTCTTTGCAATGGTCAGCGCGTTTGTTTTCTTGTTTGCCATCATGGGAGGCGTTTTCCTTCTGGATCGACGGCAGCAGGCAAAGGAGTTGGCACAAGTCTCTGAAGATACTCCTATTGTTGAGCAGATATTTGATATTCCAGACGAACAGCCGACTCCGGATCCCGGTCCGGCTGGTTTCAACAAAGGAAGTGGGGGAGGTAGCAAGCCCAAGCAGGAAAGGCCCGGTGGTGGCGGCGGCGGTGGCCGTCAGGAACAGACTCCTGCCTCAGCCGGTAAATTACCGCAGGCATCTCTGACCGTGCCGCAGATCCTGCCGCCGGATCCGAAGCCACCGGTAGTCAAGAACCCGGCGCTGCCAGTAGCAGCAACTGTGGTCGCGGATCCGCTGTTGGTTCCACCTGATGTACGAGTATTGCCTTATGGTGATCCCAAATCCAAGAGCACGACGCCTTCCTCGGGTGGAGGGAAAGGGAACGGGATCGGTGAGGGAGAAGGAACAGGTGTAGGACCGGGTCAAGGTGCCGGTATCGGACCGGGCCGCGGTGGCAACATCGGTGGAGGCGACTATCGCGAAGGTGGTGGTGGGCCCGGCGGTGGAGGTGGTGGTGATTACAATAGGATTTTCAGCGGCAAGGATGTGACGTCAAAGGCCCGTGTTCTTTCGAAGCCGGAGCCGCAATATACGGAAGAGGCCAGGAAGAACCAGATTGTTGGAACGGTAGTTTTACGTGCAGTATTTTCGTCCAGTGGTCAGGTAACAAATATTCGTGCGGTTTCAGGATTGCCCTATGGCTTAACTGACCGTGCGATTGCCGCAGCCAGACAGATTAAGTTTGTTCCAGCAACAAAGGATGGCCACCAGGTTTCGATGTGGATGCAGTTGGAATATAACTTCAATCTTTACTAACCTGCTCGAGCCCACGCAAACTAACAGTTTGCGTTATGGGAAACTGGCGCTGTTTGGGTAACCGAACAGCGCCTCTTTTTTCAGATTAGGTATTCTGCTCTTTGGAGGCGGTGGCCGCTTTGCCAGAAAACTCTGCATGCGCTTGCATTACTTCGGGCCCGTTTCTTTAAGATAGCGGCGGCTCCGCCGAGTTCCTTGCGGTACGCTTTTGGCTTAGTAGTCTGAAGCGATAACAAAAAGCTATTATCTTGGCGGGACCGCAGATGGGCTTACACTAACTTTTCGACAAAGCTTCTGATACGCCTCACACCCTCGTGCAACTGCTCTCTCGAGGTGGCGTAAGATATTCGAATATAGCCATCAGCTCCAAAGTCAGAACCATCCGTGACCACTGTTTGCTCATCTTCCATTAGCCGGCGAACAAATTCCGCCGAAGTCTTGATATTACCTTTTAAGCAGGCGGTAACGTTTGGGAAGGCATAGAATGCGCCTTCGGGCTCGTTGCTCTTAAAGCCGGGAACTTCTGTCAATGCTTCAAGCAACCAGAGGCGCCGCGCGGTATATTCCGCGAGCATAGTGGCCACCGATTGTTGAGGGCCGTTGAAAGCCTCCGTGGCCGCATGTTGCGCAATGGAGTTGGGATTGCTTGTTGAGTGGCTTTGTACCTTGGCCATCGCCCTGGTCCATTCGGCCGCCGCCAGAGAATAGCCCATCCGCCAGCCAGTCATCGCATATGTTTTGGAAAAAGAGCCGGCAATGCAAAGGCGTGTGCGCAGCTCTGGAGATAAACTGGCGGCGCTGAAGATCTGCGCAGGTGGGTACACAAAGCGTAAATAGCACTCGTCAGAAACTGCATAAATGGCGCGTTCTGCCACGACTTCCATGATCCGTCTGAACTCTGGAGGTGCTATTACCCGTCCTGACGGATTGCAGGGCGAGTTTAGAATTAGCAGCCTTGTTCGCGGGGTGATCGCCGCCGCCACCTGTTCAGCGTTAAGCAGAAATTCCGTCTCTTCAGTTTCAATAAAGACTGGCTTCGCACCGGCGAAGACGACTACCTCAGGAAAGGTTACCCAGTAGGGCTTGGCAATAAGGACTTCGTCGCCTGGATTTACCAGACTCACAACTGCATTGAAGATTGCCTGCTTGCCGCCCGAAGTTGCCATTACTTCCCCAGGTTCGTAACAGGCGCCAAACTTACGCGCATAAAAATCGATGATTGCCTGCTGTAGCGGTCGGATCCCGGCGGTCGGAGTGTATTTTGTTTTTCCGGCCGCCATCGCTCTCGCGGCTGCCTGTTTAATGTTCTCAGGAGTATCGAAATCCGGCTCGCCTGCGCCAAAATCCACGACGTTAACTCCCGCAGCGCGCATCGTTTCGGCTGCCTGCATCGCGGCGAGCGTAGAGGACGGTTTCATGTTTCTGACACTTTCAGAACCAAAATGAGAGCCGACTGGTTTAGTCATCATGAGAGGGAATACCGCTAGTCTATTGTCGCGAGAGCTTTTCTTTCATACGTGCCTCTACCAGGGAAGGCACAAGGCCTCCAAGCTCACCACCTAACTGAAATACTTCTTTTACGAGCCGGGAGCTGACATAAGAGTAGATTTCTGCGGGCATCATAAAAACTGTCTCAATGCTGGGCTCAAGCCGCCGATTCATCAGTGCCATCTGCAGTTCGTACTCATAGTCCGAGATGGCGCGAATGCCGCGCACAATGGCGTGGGCGTCCTGCGCCACAGCGTAATGGACCAACAGCCCCTCAAAATCGTCAACCCGTAGCTCGCACCTGCCCCGATTAATCGTTTTGAGTACTTCCCCCAGCATGTCGCGCCTCTCTTCGATGGTGAAGAAAGGTTTCTTTTCCGGGTTGACGAGAATGGCGATGATGATCTCGTCAAATAGTTTGCAACCACGCTCAATGATGTCGAGATGGCCGTTCGTGACGGGATCGAAAGAGCCGGGATAAATAGCACGTCGCATGGAATTCATCTGTGAAAAACTTGACCGGGAGAAGTTAGCACAGCCGCGAAATCTTTGTCGAAGTTTTCTTTGCTTTAGGCCAGGACGGCGGATAAGATTTCGCCAATAGGATTTATTATGTCGCAGCTAGTTACACCCCGGCAGATCGAAGCAGGCTTCGGCTTCACTTTGGACTTAAGCAGCCTCAGGCTCACCCTTGAACAATTCGAACGATTGTGCGCCGACAACAGGGATCTTCGCCTCGAACTCACCTCATCCGGGGAACTCATCGTTATGCCTCCCACCGGCTCAACGACTGGTATACAGAACGCCGCTATCACTCGTGAACTTGGCAACTGGGCTAAAAAGAACGGGGATGGCATCGCGTTTGATTCATCAACAGCCTTCACCTTACCGGACGTCGCCATTCGTGCTCCCGATGCTTCATGGATCACGAGCGTGCGCTGGGAACGGTTGGGCGAGGTCGAGCAAGAGGGATTTGCGCCGATTTGCCCTGACTTCCTTGTCGAATTGCGCTCTCCCGCAGACCCTCTGACGACTGTGCAAGGGAAGATGGAGGAGTATAGCGAAAACGGCACGCTCTTGGGCTGGCTGATCGATCCCTTCGCCCACCGCGTTTATGTTTATCGGCCCAGTGAAAATCCTGAACTACTTGAGAACCCTGAGAAACTTTCCGGTAAATCCGTTTTGCCGGGATTTGTGCTGAATCTTCGGGAGATATGGTGAGCTCGTAGCTCCGGTCTGGTGCTCTTGACAGACCAAAGTGCCAGTGATTCAATAACCTTCGACAAAACGTGGTGAGTTAAGGCGACTTGCGGCCACGTAAAATAATCCGCTAAACAGCTCGGCGAGTCTTTCCCTTGATTTGAATAGGAGTTTTCGAGAGGCCCCGCGTTGTTAAGGCGCGGGGCCCTTCTATTGCCGATCTGCAAGGCGGCGAGGCAGACGGGAGGCAGGCGGCAGGAGCAGGAGCAGGAGCGGGAAGCAGGCGGTAATCGACAATCGGCAATTGACAATCGGCAATGGCTAACTTTCTCGACACACTCAAGGAACACATTCTCGTCTTCGACGGCGCCATGGGCACGAATCTCCATGCACAGGGGTTAACCGTAGAGGACTACGGCGGGCCGCAGTTTGAGAATTGTACTGAGCACCTCTTAATCACGCGCCAGGACGCAGTTGAGAAAGTTCATACGGCCTTCCTGGACGTGGGCTGCGATGTCGTGGAGACAAACACCTTTGGCGCAAATCCGATTGTCTTGGGTGAGTTTCAGATCGCGGAACGCGCTTACGAGTTGAATGTCATTGCCGCCCAGTTAGCTAAACGCATTGCTAGCGACTACTCAACCAACGATAGGCCGCGGTGGGTGGCGGGCTCAATGGGCCCGGGAACGAAACTTCCCACTCTGGGACACGTGACCTATAACGCATTGAAGAACTCCTATGCCGAACAAGTACGGGGCCTGTGGGACGGTGGTGTTGACATCTTTATTATCGAGACTTGCCAGGATCTGTTGCAAACAAAGGCGGCCCTGGCGGCTGTGTTCGAGCATTTTGCAGGCGTTAAGGATCGCCGGCCGGTGATCGCCCAGGTCACGATCGAGGTTTTTGGCACAATGCTAAACGGCACGGAAATATCCGCCGCCTTGACCGCGCTCGAACCGTTTCCGATCGACGTCATTGGCATGAACTGCGGCACCGGCCCCAAGCACATGACGGACAGTATTCGTTACCTCTGCGGCAATGCGACAAAGTATGTTTCCGTGTTGCCGAATGCGGGCTTACCGTCGGTAAAGAATGGCGAAACCCATTACGATGAAACGCCGGAAACTTTTGTGGCCCATCTGGAACATTTCGCCCGCGACTTTGGAGTGAACATCGTGGGCGGGTGCTGCGGGACGACACCTGAACATTTGCGTCTAGTGGTTGAACGCATCAATCAGATCTCACCAAAGGACCGAATGCCCAAGATCACTCCGGCCGCATCTTCGATCTACATCCAGCAACCATACCAGCAGGATACTTCTTTTTTGATAGTTGGGGAGCGCGTGAATGCCAGCGGCTCCAAAAAAATGCGCGACCTGCTTAATCAGGAGGACTGGGATGGCCTGGTGTCGCTGGCGAAAGAGCAGGAGCGGGAGGGAGCGCACGTGCTGGATGTGAACGTCGACTTCGTCGGGCGCAATGGCGAGCGCGACATGCACGAACTGGCATCACGTCTGGTGACCAACGTCAAGATACCCCTGATGTTTGACTCCACAGAGTGGCAGAAGATGGAGGCAGGGCTCCAACATGCGGGTGGAAAATGTATTCTTAACTCCACAAACTACGAGGACGGTGTACCGCGGTTTCTAAAAGTTATCGAGCTGGCGAAGCGCTACGGAGCCAGCGTGGTTATTGGCACGATCGACGAGCAGGGCATGGCCCGTACGGCCGAGGGGAAATTCGAGATTGCCAAACGAGCATACAAACAGGCGACAGAGGAACTGGATCTCCCGGCCACTGACATTTTTTTCGATACACTCGCCTTGCCGATTTCCACAGGCATCGAAGAGGATCGTCGAAACGCCCTGGAAACAGTTGAAGCAATCAAGCGCCTCAAAAGAGAGTTGCCAGGCTGTTTTACGCTGCTTGGAGTTTCCAACATCTCATTTGGGCTCAATCCGGCCTCCCGTGTCGTCTTAAACTCAGTATTTCTGCACGAGGCAGTAGAAGCAGGTCTTGATGCCGCGATTGTGAATGCCAGCAAGATTGAGCCACTAAACCGTATCGGAGAGCGCGAGCTGAAAGTCGCGCGCGAACTCATTTATGATCAGCGACAATTCGCTGGTGAGGTTTGCACCTACGATCCGCTTGGTGAGTTTACCAAGCTCTTTGAAGGCGTCAAAACCGCCGCAAAAAAGGTCGCCGCAAAAGGCGCTACCGTAGAGGAGCGCCTGAAAACGCACATCATCGACGGTGAAAAGATCGGCCTGGAAGATGAATTGAAGACTGCACTGGAGAAGTATTCTGCTCTCGACATTATCAACAACATTCTCCTCGACGGTATGAAAGTGGTCGGTGATCTATTCGGTAGTGGGCAGATGCAATTGCCATTCGTGCTCCAGTCGGCCGAAGCTATGAAGGCAGCAGTGCGTTTTCTGGAGCCTTTTATCGAAAGGAAGGGTGGTCCGACCGCCAAGGGCACGATGGTCCTAGCCACCGTAAAGGGCGACGTGCACGACATCGGCAAGAACCTTGTCGACATTATCCTGACTAACAACGGCTACAGAGTGATTAATCTCGGAATCAAGCAGCCTATTGAGGCAATACTACAGGCTTACGAGGAACATCATGCGGATGCCATCGGCATGAGTGGCTTACTGGTGAAGTCAACGCTGGTAATGAGGGAGAATCTGGAGCTCATGAATGAGCGTGGTATCGATGTCCCCGTTGTTCTTGGCGGAGCCGCATTAACGCGCCGCTACGTTGAAGAGGATCTAAAGTCGCTCTATAGAGGTCGCTTATTCTACGCGCGCGATGCCTTTGCCGGCTTGCATACGATGGATAGGCTATCGAACGCTAATGGAGAACGAGGATTAGAGACCGAAAAAGTTGCGAGCGCCAAGGCAGGGCAGAATGTCGCGGCTTCACGTGAAGCCGACTCTGAGGACCTGGTGGGCCAGGATGCAAAGCTCGGAATCCGGCACCTGATTAAGAGGCGTTCGGGTGGTGTTTCCGGCGACACTGCACATACTACCCGTTCCGATGTTCCTGAAGCTGTTTCGATTCCACAAGCTCCGTTTTACGGCTCTCGGGTGGCGCAAGATGTCATGCTCGATCAGGTATTTGCTTTCGTCAACGAAACGGCCCTGTTCAAGGGGCAATGGCAATTCAAGCAAGGTCGGAAACCCGCAAACGAATACCAGGCGCTCGTCCGGGATACCGTGCGACCAATCTATGAATCCCTGAAGGAACGTTGCGAGCGAGAGCAACTGCTGGTGCCCCGAGTCGTATATGGCTACTTCCCCTGCCAGTCGGCAAGCAACGATCTGATCGTCTACGAAGATGACCAACAAACGGAGCGCCTGCGATTCACTTTTCCACGTCAGCCGGGCGGGCGCCATTTATGTCTCGCCGACTTTTTCGCAGCTAAAGAGTCGGGCAGGATGGACGTTGTAGCTTTTCACCTCGTAACGATGGGCCGGCGGGCAAGTGAATATGCTCAGGAGTTGTTTAAGTCAGACAACTATACCGACTATCTGTACTTTCACGGCCTGAGTGTGGAGAGCGCCGAAGCTCTGGCTGAGCTTTGGCACAAACGAATACGCGAGGAGCTGGGGATAGCCGGGCAGGACGCCGCCGATGTAACCAAACTCTTTCACCAGGCTTATCAAGGCTCGCGGTATAGTTTCGGTTATCCAGCCTGTCCGAACCTGGAAGATCAGACGAAACTGTTTGCCCTGATTGAACCGGAGCGGATTGACGTGGAATTGACTGACGAGTTTCAGCTCGTTCCTGAACAATCGACTTCTGCCCTTATTGTCCACCACCCAGAAGCGAAATATTTTTCGCTCGAATGACTGCCCGTTTTTGGACGCAGGGCCATGGGGAGTTTTAGGGAACAATAAGTGAAGACAGAGCGACCCATAGTGCAAAGGGTAATTGAGACCGACGACAGCAGCGGAACACTATCCGAGAACGAGCGCCAGAGCTCTCTTACCGAAGATCAAAGTAAAGAGTCAGTGATTGAGCCGAGCGCGGCAGAAGCGGCCGTGCTGTCCCGGTTCGAGATCTTCGCCTTTCGGCTGGTACGCCGGATGAATGAGGCCCGCTGGAAACGATTTTGGACGTGGTGTCAGAAAACGTTCGGCGCGGGCTGGATCCACCTTTCCACCTATAACATCATGAATGTTGCGGGCCTGGATCACCTCGAGGCAGCATCGCGAGAACGTCCAATTCTCCTGGTCGCCAATCACCGTTCTTTCTTTGACATGTATGCGGTGTCGACGGTGCTCTTTCGGAACACTACCTGGCGCAAACAGCTCTTCTTTCCTGTGCGCGGCCGCTTCTTCTATCAGTCTCCGTTGGGTTTGTTTGTCAATCTCGTGATGGGCTGGTGGTCCATGTACCCTCCGTTTTTTGCTACCGGTGATAATCCTATTCCGCAAAAGCGGGGGTTTGACAGATTTTCATTTCGTGTGCTCACCGAGCTCTGCCGCCAGGGTGGCGGTAACATTATCGGGTTTCATCCGGAGGGTACCCGCAATAAAAGCCCTGATCCTTATTGCTACCTTCCAGCTCAACCCGGTGTGGGTAAACTCATCAAGGATGCGCAGCCACAGGTAATACCAGTCTTCATTGCCGGCCTTTGCAACAGCCTGCCGCGCCAGATACTTCGGAACTGGACGCGGGAGGAAACAATTCGGATTTACTTTGGAGAGCTGATCGACTTTTCTCAATATTATAGGAGGCCGGACCGGGCTCGCACTTACATTGAAATCTCAAATCTTGTGATGTCGAAGATCGCCGATCTGGGAGAAAAGGATCGGGCACTCCGCCACAGACAGGAATAGTTGTCAGGTCAGTCGCGTCATTCCTTATTCTATCGGCTCGGGTGATTCCCCAAAATGCCGCTGCCCCTTGTGATAGTCAATCCTGCCTCTGGCGCCGGCTCCATGGCCAGAGCATGGCCTGGTTTTGCCAGCGAGCTTCGCAGCCACTTTGGTCCATTCCGGGTCTCCTTTACAGAGAAGGTCGGCGATGGCGTGACCATCGCGGCTGAAGCGGCGGAAAAAGGGGTGGGGCTGATAATTGCCTGCGGTGGGGACGGGACTGTCTCCGAAGTCGCTAATGGCATTCTTAGTTCCGGCAAGATGGTGTCGCTGGGGATCTTGCCCGGCGGTACCGGAGGAGATTTTCGTAAGACCATCGGAGTGTCTACGCGGGTGCGCGAAGCAGCCAGAGTTCTTCGTGAAGGTCAGACGCGAGTAATCGATGTTGGCCGAGTATCGTTTGTTGGCGAAAACGGCATCCACGCGTCTCGCTATTTTCTGGGCGTAGCTTCATTTGGTATGAGCGCCGAGGTGGTCAAGCACGTCAAAGACGGAGAATCTGAAGCTCCGTCGGGGCAGTCGTCAGGGTTGTTCCGTGGGCGCATCTCCTATGGCGTTTCCATGCTAAGAGAGGCAATAAGATCCCCAGCAACACGGGTGGTGGTTCAGTTAGACGACCAGCCCGAACGATCTTTGACAGTTGCTGCGCTCTGTGTCGCAAATGCTCGCTACTTTGGCGGCGGCATGAAGATAGCCCCGAAGGCAAGACTGGATGATGGTAAGTTTGACGTCATTGCAATTGGCGACTTAGGCGCACTGAAGGTTCTTACGAATGCGCCATTAATCTACACAGGCACTCATCTGAGCATCGAGCAGGTTAAGCATACTCTCGCAAAAAAGGTAGGCGCGCGGGCGTTTGACGAAGAGCACGAGGTACACCTGGAGATAGATGGTGAGCTACCTGGTCGCTTACCTGCAACATTTCAAGTTGTGCCGGCAGCATTAAAGATCCGTTGTCCAGTATACCGTGGCTCGACGAGTAAGCTTTGACCCGCGGCCTAGCTCCGGCCTGGGCCTCAGCTCTTCAACCCAGAATTGCAGGATGCGACTGACCATGACGAGTGACATAACGCTTTATCGCAGAGCGATGGTGCGTGCACCGGGACCAAATTTTGCCGAAGGCCTGACTTCTGTCGATCTTGGCATTCCCGTGTATGCTCGAGCGCTCAAGCAGCACGAGCGTTATTGTGCTGCACTAGAGCAATGTGGCGTTGAGTTGATTTGCCTGGAGCCTGACGCTCGATATCCGGATGGCACTTTTGTGGAAGATACCGCCGTGATAACCGGGAAAGGCTCGATAATCACGCGTCCGGGTGCAATCAGTCGTTTAGGTGAAGTCGAGAGCATCAGCAACGCGTTGAGAGAGTTTTATCCGTCGCTACATTCAATTCAGGAGCCCTCGACAATCGATGGCGGGGACGTTTGTCAGGCGGGCAGCCATTTCTTTATAGGCTTGTCGAGCCGGACGAACGAAGCGGGTGCAGAGCAGCTTACTCAACTACTGGCGTCTTTCGGATACACGTCAGCTATCATTGATATAAGAGACCTTCGGGGTGTCCTGCATCTGAAGAGCGGCTTGGCGTATCTCGGCGGCAATCGGTTGGTGGTAGCTGAAACTCTGGCGAATCGAGCCGAATTTCAAAAGTACGATCTGCTGGTAGTCAATGCCGGCGAGGAATACGGAGCAAATTGCGTCCTCGTAAATACGCATATTCTGGTGGCCTCTGGTCACCCCCTACTGGAAGAAAGTTTGCAGCAGCTTGGTTATCAAACCATTGCTCTCGAGATGTCGGAGTTTCAGAAGATGGATGGTGGGATCAGTTGTCTATCGCTGCGTTTTTGATTGTTGGAAACCCACTCTCGGCTCGAAAAGGTTAGGAGCATGAACCGATGAAGCAAACCCCTTTCCTGGTCCTTTTAGTGATCGTGCTCCAACTTGTAGCCCTCGGGCAACAGGGAAGGCGGGAACGAACGAAAGGAATTTTGCTCGAGGATCTTTCGTGGATCGAAGCTGAGCAGATACTGAAACCTGAAACCATAGTGGTCATTCCGCTTGGCGCTGCAGCGAAGGAGCACGGGCCGCATCTGAAACTCAAAAACGATTGGATCATTGCGGAATACTTGAAAAACCGCATTCTCGAAAGTTCAGAAGTAGTCGTAGCTCCACGATTAATTATCACTTCTATCCGGCATTCCTAGAGTATCCAGGATCTACTTCATTGCGGCTCGAAACGGCGCGTGATCTTGTTCTGGATATCTGCCGAACATTGGCCCGCTTTGGCCCGCGCCGGTTCTATATTCTGAACACAGGCATCTCGACTCTCCGAGCCCTCAAGCCAACTGCGGAGTTGTTGGCAGCAGAAGGTATCGTATTACGGTATACTGATCTCAAAATTACAGAGCCGGTAGAAAGAGCAATCAGGCGTGAAGAAGGTGGCACGCACGCTGATGAAATCGAAACGTCGATGATGCTTTACATCGCTCCGGCGAGCGTGAATATGAAGAAGGCAGTCAAAGATTATCACTCGGAAAATGGAAGAGGCGGGTTGACCAGAGACCCCAATAGGCCGGGGCTCTATTCACCTACGGGGATATGGGGTGACCCAACGTTAGCGACTCGAGCGAAAGGGAGAATTGTCGTGGAAGCTTTGGTGACCGGAATTCTGAGAGAGATAGACGACCTGAGAGCCTTACGCTAAGAATAATTTGGGAACAGGAGAAAATTATGGCCGAAGAAAAACTTGATACGGCGGGAGCAGTAGCTTTGTTAAATCAGATTCTTGAGGCTGAGCTGGCGGGAGTAGTGCGCTACACCCACTATTCCTTAATGGTTTTTGGCCATAACCGTATTCCGATTGTCGGCTGGTTGCGAGGAGAGGCGAACACTTGTTTGATGCATGCTAACGAAGCAGGTGAGCTCGTCACGCATTTTGGCGCTCACCCGTCACTGAAAATCGGGGCCTTACTGGAGACGGAAAAACATGCGATAAATGACATCCTTCTGGAGTCGCTGGAAGCGGAGAAAGCGGGCTTGACGTTGTACAAGCGCCTGTTGGATCTCGTGAGGGATCGCTCGGTGATGCTCGAGGAATTTGCCAGGCGAATGATTGCCGAAGAAGAGAATCATCTTGGTGAAGTTAATAAGATGTTGCGCAAGCCAGGGGAAATAACGCAGTTTGCTCCAGCATAAGCGTGAGAGTGACTGTTGGACCGAAGGAGGTAAAACCTGCGCGAAACTGGATGAACGAGATTGCGCCAGCGAGAGAGCGGTCGCTGGGAGAGAACCTCAAATCCTCCCGCTTCAAACACTGTAGTCCAGTTTTCATGGCGGTAAAAGGTGCATGGGCCAGTGCGGGCGCGCCACTTTCGATCGTGCATCCAGCAAACTATTCGATCCCACAAAGTCTTAGGAACGTCTTCAAAGATGATGATCAGACCATCCTGGCGAAGCACGCGGTGCACTTCGTTCAAGATCTGAAGTAGATCCTGTGTGTGATGCAGCACGTAACACAGCAAAACACCATCAAAGGCTGCACCCTCAACAGGAATATGGCGGCCATCGAACGGGATGTATTCAATTGGCGCCGCGGTTGTGAGACCAAGATCTATTCCCACGACGGTCTCGTCCAAAAGAGCACTGAGGTGATGTGCGATGAAACCGTTACCGCAGCCGACATCTAGTAGTCGGGTATGTCGCGGAACCACTCGGGCCACTTCAAGAGCCATATCATAAGCACGGCCCACGAGGCGGCGCCTTCGTTGTCTTCGCCAGCGTTTCACCAGTCCATTCAGCGGATTGTCGGGAGAGAATTGCATCGTTCTCAGTAGTCCATGAAGAATTGAACGTGCAACATGGATGCCGTGCTGGAATGCAGCCTAAAAGCGATAACTTTCTTGAGTGTCGGTAAAACACGGCGCCAGAAAACTGAGACAGTTGATCATTTGTCATCTACCATTTTTATATCGGTCATTTCTTCATTTGGTCCCGAAGATTTTCTGGATTCACCCTGATAACTCCAGTTGGTTCGGAAGCACGAAATTCGCAAAGGCAAATGTTAAGTGTGAAATGGAAAATGGCCCGGGGTTTTGTATGATGAGGTAATTAAACTTAGCGAGGTGTCGGCATGGCAAAAATTGTGGGAGTTATTACGCTCCTTCTTGTCCCCTTCGTTGGCTGGGTAGAGAGTGAAATGAGATCACGAAATGGTCTTCCTCAGGGATATTGGACGCTTGAGAAGAGTCAACCACTTGTCGATAAAACGCAAACGATTCGCCTGGCCCCTGATCTTGAACACTTCAGCGCTGGTGAGCGGAAGGCAATCTCAATGCTCGTCGAGGTGGGGAAAATCTTTCAAAAACTCTACGAAGAGCAAAGACATGCTCAAGCTCTGACTGCATACAGGCAGCTCGTTGAAGTTGACCGTCGTAATGGCGGTGGCAAGGAGACCCGCAACCTCCTCGAACTATACCGGCTCTTCCAGGGACCGATTGCCACGACCCTCGCGAATCAGCGGGAACCGTTTCTTCCTGTGGATAAGGTGCAGCCAGGAAAGAATGTTTTTCCCTGGGGCGTGAAGAAGGAGGAACTAGAAACATTCTTGGCGAGTCATCCCGCGCAGCGGGATCAAATTCTGGATTTGCGCACCGTCGTGCGGACGGCAACACCGAACAATCTCCAGCAAGACCTTGTTACGTTAAAGCGATATCCGGTTCTGGACACCCTTCACCCCACTTTGCGAGACAGTCTTCAGTCTCAGCTTACGCGCCTAAGGTTGCGGCCCGCCAGAGTGCAAGCTGGACATGGCAAGCAAAACCTAAACACCCGGGCAGCCGGACGCGAGCCAACTGGTGCTCAGGTCTTCTACGCTGTGCCCTATGCCGTGGCCTATGCCGATGACCTTCTGCGCGCATATACGCTGCTAAATGGAGCAGCCGCCGCGGTCGCGGATGTGGATCAGGAGTTCGCCGGCTATTTGCGCAACCGAGCTCGGGATCTCTTATCAAACGATTATGAATCAGGGGACGCGTCCTGGGTCACAGGACATTTCAAGAATCTGAACGCGGAAATTGGTCCATATGAGACCTATGACGATGAACTCTACGGTGTTAAGACTTTCTTTGCCTTTAGTTTGCTGAGCGTGCGCCAACCGGAAACGCTTGCCTTGAGACAGGCGATGAAAGGCTTGCAGGCACTGGAGGACTCGCTTCCGTACGGCCATCATAAGAAGGTGCGCGAAGACATACCTGTCGGTGTTTACGACGTTATCGCGGATTTTGGCCAGTCGCGTGGGGGCAACACCGCGACAATTCTGCCGAACGAGAGCTATCTTGCCAGACGTTACGGTCGCACCATTTTGTTGCGAGCCAATATCATGCAGGAACCCAACATTTTCGAGAGCACCAAAAGCACTTTCGCGGCGGCGGTTGGTCCCGAGGCGGCGAAGGATCTTACGTCCGACGGCAATTTTTATCGCACGCTGTGGCATGAGGTTGGGCATTATCTGGGAGTAGATCGCACTAAAGATAATCGTGATCTTGACGAAGCCTTGGAAGAGAATGCCAGTGCTCTGGAGGAGATGAAGGCGGATTTAGTCTCTCTCTTTGTTGCCGAAGCTTTGCGCAAACAGGGTTATTACACAGATGCTCAACTAAAGAGTGTGTATGCCGGCGGCGTTTTGCGCGTACTACAGAATAACCGGCCGCGTCGTGACCAACCTTACAACTCGATGCAACTAATGCAATGGAACTTCTTTCTGGAGAACGGTCTGTTGAGCTTTGCAGAGGGCAGACTGGCAATTGATTATGAAAGGTATCACGATGTAGTAGGAAAACTGCTGCAACGGGTATTGGAAGTGCAGTATCAAGGGGACAAAGCAGCGGCCGATCAGTTCATCAAGCAATACACGAGCTGGGATGAAAATCTACATGGAGTAACAGCAAAGAATATTCGCGAGCAACAGAAGTATCGCTTCCGGATCTTTAAGTATGCAACGCTGGGAGAATAGCAAAGAGCAAAGGGCAAAGGGCAAAGAGCAAAGGGCAAAGAGCGAAGGGTAAAGGGCGAAGGGCAAAGAGCAAAGGGTGAAGAAAGGCATTTGACATTTGGCATTTGACATTCACCATTTGTCATTCGTCGGCACGGTAAATGGCGTGGCGAGAGCGTTCAAATGCGATGTGTCAAATCGAATGTCGAATGCCAAATGTCCAATGACAAATGGCAAATGACTTTCTCCCCTCTTTAGCCCTTAGCCCTTAGCCCTTTGCCCTTAGCCCTTAGCTCTTTGCCCTTAGCCCATGCGCCCCTTCGCCCGCGAAAACGCATCTCCTCCCAGAAAGTTCTCGCGCAAATAAACTACTGTATCCTGCAGCGTTTCACCTGGATCGCGAGGCCGAAAACCCAGCTCGCGCGTGGCCTTGGCACAGTTTAAGTACCAGAAATACTGGGCCATTTCGATGGCCGCGGGTTCAACCGGAGAGGCCCAATCCCACTGTTTAAACAGGGAATCGACCAATCTTGAACCCGTTATCATCAACCTGGAGGGGAGCGCAAGCTTGGGGGCGGCAATCTTCGTTAGTCGCTCCAGCCGTCCAAAGAACCGCTCAAACGTCCAGTTAGCCGCGCCCAGGAGATAACGTTCACCGTGCCGCCCCTTCTTCATCGCCACTTGAAACGTCTGCGCTACATCACGAGCGTCGACGAAGCTGAGACCTCCGGTTGGGACAGCACCGATCTTGCGGGCCATGAAGTCGAGGACGACTTTGGTTGAACTCAAACGTTGATCGCCGGGACCCAGCAACAGGCTGGGATTCATGATTACGAGACGCAAACCAGGTCGACTAAATTGTTCAAGCGCTGCCATCTCCTGATACGCCTTACTGGCGTAATAAGGCCATCGGGAGATTATGTCGAGCGGCGGGGGATACTGCTCATCGGGGATCCCTTCCCCATCTTCTGTCACTGCAATCGTGCCGCTGGTGGAAGCGAGTACGATTGTCTTGACCCCCGCCGTGCGTGCTGAACTGCATAAGAGACGCGTTCCCTCGACGTGGATGTTATACATCTCGCGAGCTTCCTCTCGTTCGCGCGAGACTTTACCCGCGAGATGATAGATCTCTTTGATACCGTCAACTGCTCGAGCAACGTCGTCGGGGTTAGTTACCGAGCCAGCAAACGTCTCCACGCCCAGATCAACCAGCCAGTCTGGAATTGAAGTGGCCATGACCCGAAGGTCTTTCTGGCCGCTCTTTACCAATAATCGCACCAGGTGCGAGCCGAGAAATCCTGTACCTCCGGTGATCAGTGTAGTTGGCCGTGGGCGCTTTTCGATGGCCGCGCGGCGCTTTGAGCCGGCAGCCGTTGAGGTCATGCGGGCAGTGCGTTTTTGAGGTTTGGGCATCGAACTTTCGATTTTGGAGCCAAGAGCGGAGAGCTAAGGGCAAAGGGCCAAGGCCAAAGTGCTAAGGGCTGAGGGCCAAGGAGATTAGTTCCTATTTGTCATTGGACATTTGGCATTTTGCAATCTTGTGCTCGACAAACACCAAATGAGAAATGGTCAATGTCATGTGAGAAATGGAAAAAGATCCCTTGGCCCTTGGTCCTTTCCTCTTTGCATCTTGCACCGCTGGTAACCATGCTGTTGGCTTAGCTCGCCATCCCGGCGGTTAGTGTCTCGCGTTCGACAATCTGGGTGCGCCGTTCGGCTTTCCACTGTTTTCGCAACGCTTTGGCATCAAAGTTCTGCTTTGTGCGAGTCCGAAGTCTATCAACCGCATGCCTTACCAAAGCCGCAATCAAGCGATAGGCTTCTGCCCTGGGCAAACCTTTCGTCATTTCTTCCAGCTCTTCTATATCGAGATACCTACCAATTCGCGCTCCAATCTCGCGACTCTTGATGATGTTTGAGCCCTTTGGCATGGCTTCGTAAGTACCTTCCAGATACACTGGCAGAATACCGACACGAGAGGCAAGCGCGAGATAGCCAACGACAGGTTTAAAGTCAGCCATCTGTCCGGTCATTGAGCGGGTGCCTTCGGGAAAGATCAGCGCGTTATAACCCCTATCCAGGAAGGAACGTGCGTGCCGAAGTGATTGCCGCAAGGATCCAGTGCGCTCCATCGGCACAAGATTGGTAAAATTCTCCATTACCGCCCGCTTGTATTTGTTATCAAAGAAATAGTCGGCAGCGGCGAGCGCCACCAGATCCCGGCCCGCTTCGCCAAGCGCCATCTTTGCCAGGCCCATATCAAGGTGCGAACAGTGATTTGCAGCCACGATGAAATTTGTGTGAGGTGGGATGTTTGACCGTCCCTCATATCGCGTTTGCAGGAAGCGATCGTAGAAGAGCTGCTGCAGAAGATCCGCCGCTTTGTTGCCGGCAACGCGAACGAGAGAAGGGACATGGATTTCGTCTTTCTCCGGCTCAACCTTGCTTCGGGCAGACGTTTGACGTCTTCGCTCAGGACCAGCTCGGCGACTCACGACTGTGACAAGTTCGCGCAAATCCTGCACTTCACTTAGTCGCTCGGGCGCTGAGACAGAGCCCCTAGCGTTCTCAATTGCCGTGGCCAACTCAACAAACATCAAACTGTCAAAACCGAGCTCTGAGAGTCGCGAGTTAAGAGAAATTTCGTCGCGCCGCCGATTTGCTACCGTCGCCACAATTCCTATCAGCCAGGCGGCATCAGCGTCGCCGGCGTCTTGTCCCAAAGCCACTCGGTCCGATTTTCTAGTCTGCTCGAGAAGCTGCATTATCCTGACCACTTCGCTGCGCTTGACCTTGCGAGTTGCGGTGCGCGGCAGTTCAAGGTCAGTAAAATGCAGGACTTTGACCCTTTTGAAGTAGGGCAGGGAAGCAGACACTTCGCGAAAGTGTTCTTCAATCTTCTTGCGAAGTTCGTTGCGGGAGAGGGAAATGTCGTATTCATCTTCGGGGACTACAAGACAAGCGACCTTTTCGCCGGGACCGTCGGGCAAGCCAACAATACTCAACTCCTTAATATATGGTGAATGCAGGTAAGCCTCTTCCAGTTCATCCGGGTAAACGTTCTTGCCGTTACTGTCAACTATTATCTCCTTGGACCGGCCAACGAGATAGAGGTTGCCTTCGTCGTCGAGTTTGCCCAGATCTCCGGTATAGAGCCAACGTTCTACGAGCGTGTTTCTGGTGGCTTCCTCGTCGTCATAGTACCCAAGCATTACGTTTGGCCCACGCGCGATGACCTCCCCAACGCCGCTGGCATCCGGATCGGCTATTCTGACTTCGACACCCGGCAAGGGTCTGCCCACCGTGCCCGTTATCATGCGATTTTCTGGGCGAGTTACCGTCAACACGGGTGAAGCCTCAGTCAAGCCATAACCCTCCAGAATGGTGAAACCAAGCCCTTGAAAATCCTTCTGAATTGTTTCACTGAGTGCCGAACCGCCACTAATGAAATAACGAATGCGGCCACCAAGACCTTCATGGATCGGATAGAAGAGCACGGCCCCTAGGTTCAACGACGTCTTGTCGCGCAGCCAGGCATTGGCTTGAATGAGTGACTCGGCGGTTTTGCCGATCCAGTCGCTGCGTTCATACAGCCTGTTCTTGATGCGCCGGTGCAGCAATTCCCACAATGCGGGCACGCCCACCATGCCTGTCACGTGGCCGTTCTTAATGGCCCGCGCCAGCGCCTCACTGGTTAATTCAGGTAGATAAGTAATCTGGGCGCCGCGACTCAGTGGCGTCAGGAATCCAGTCGAGAATTCAAAAGTGTGGTGGAGAGGCAAAACACTCAAAACGCCGTCACGCGTAGACATATCGAAGACGGCAGAAAGCATCGAGACCATACTGGTTAAGTTTCGATGCGAGAGCATTACCCCCTTGGGTCGACCTGTCGTGCCGGATGTGAAGATAAGAGATGCTACTGACTGCGCCTGTACTCTTTGTGGCAAAAGAGCGACATGACGCTGTTCCGTTTCCTCATCCGGGAGGGCGAAGAGTTCCTTAAATGTCCAGATCCGAGGAGCAATTGAGGCGTTCTGTAATCTCTGATTCAGCTCTGGATGCTCATCGCGGAGTTCTTCACTGAGGATAATTGCCGCTGTATCTCCAGCTCGCGCAAAATTGACGATCTCCTCGGTCGGGCTTTCAGGATCGACCGGGATACAGCTCGCGCCGGCTTTTAGGACACCGAAATACGTCATACCCCATTCAGGCGCATTTCGACTGACGAGCATAACGCGGTCGCCTGGTTTAATGCCCTGACCGGCGAGAAAAGCGCCAGCGCGGGTTGCAAGCTCTCTCAAGTCGGCATAACTGTACTGCTCGTTGCGTCCATCTCGCTCGATTCGCATGGCCACTCGGGTCGCATGCCGTTTCGTGGAAGTCTCGAAAAGTTCGAGCAGATCCCGGTACGTATAGATCCGTTTTGGTTGGGCCCTCATGTCCTCTTCAAGCGTCGGGAAGACCCATTTTTTCAGACCAGGAAGATGTACATCCATCCAATAGCTGTACCAATCAAACTTCTCCGGCGACCAGGGAAGCAGCGGCTGCTCTTCATCTCGAATTCTGGCAAACAACGAGCGAACGTTATCGGTCCGGAAGATATAGGCGTTCTCGAACGTAAAGGGCCGAAACATTTCAAAGGCATCAGTAGTCTCACGGGTAATCTCTTCAAAACGATCGACGCTGGTCTTTAGACGGTCGATCACCTCCACCACTCGACCACCTCCCCACCGCGGACGCGCCCGCTCCAGTAAAGACGATGCGCGTCTGGCAGCAGTATTGAGCATGGGTATTGAGGTGTTCTCGAACGCGTCTGTGGAAACGGGTCGGGGTTCCATACGGGCAGCGATCTCATTAAGCAGCTTCAACCCACTCTCTTTCTCCTGGAAGTGCTTGCGTTTGAAGAGCCCGACCAGACCGATGATGCGCTCCATGTTGTTTGGATTTGAATCTCCGGTTGCTGCTTGATGGACCAGGCGAGGCTCTTCCACGCACGCCTGGGCAGCCACACCTAACATGACTGAGGCAACCTGGTCGACCGGTGTAATGTCGAGAATTAGCTTCTCATTGGCAGGGATAGCCATCTGGCCCTTAAGCACGAGCAGGATGATCGGTGCTGTGGTCGTAAACCCTTCATTCCAACCGGGGAATGGATACGAGAGCGCCGACTCCACAATGCTCGGGCGCACAATGCTCCGAACCATTCCAGTTTCGGCTGCAACTAGTTGTTCGCCAAGCGCTTTGGTGTAGGTATAAATGTTGGGCCACCCCCACCAGGCCGAGCGCTGGACGCCGAGATCCGTGAGGCGCGTACGGGTCCAAACTTTGCGTTCGCGTGCAACCGCCAGGCCCAGTGCATCCGGGTCATCCGCATCCCTGCCTTCCTCGTTCAAACGCCTACGGGCCAGTTCGCGGAACCGGGCTACCATCATTGCGTCGCGCGCTTCCTCCCTTACACGTTCGGCAAGTTTGGCACAGTCTTGAATCTCCTGCTCGACTGAGAATTCCACTCCCTCGAGTTCATGCTTCCGCGGAAAGTATCCGATTACGGGATCGCTCTCCCAAACGGGCCCCGAACGATTACCGGCTACAAAGCAGGTTGAGACATGGACCAACGTGGGACGCTTCATCCTTCGGGCAAAGGCAATTATGTTCTGCGTGCCCACTACATTAGTCCGCAAAGCACTCTCCAAGGTAGGATTGAAGGTTACATTGCCGGCGCTGTTGATGACGATATCGATGTCATCCGCCACCCGTTGCGCTTCTTCTTCGGAATAACCAAGATCCTTTTCACCAATGTCGCCGCCCAGGACCACAACCTTGTCCCGGATGAAGCCCTCCAGGGCTTTGCCGTACCGCTCGCGCAAGGGATCGAAAGGAGGTGAAGTAATGACCTTATTCCAAAACCGCGCCTCTGACTCCTCCTGTGAACGTGCTCGCACGCTCACGTAAACGCGCCCGATGTTCGGAAAGCGATGCAACAGCAGGGTCAAGGTCACTTTGCCTAGAAAGCCTGTGCCCCCAATCAAGAAAAGACGGCGGCCTTTGAAAATTTCAGTAGGTGATAATTTCATTCCATATCCGCTATGCCAATCATTGGCTGATGCAGCATGGTAATCTCCGCGGAACTGCCCATATAGCTGCGAGCCATGGCAATGGCTTCAGTTAAGTTATCTGCGCGCTCCCAGCCGAGCATCGCGGGAACATGTGCGTTCTCCGCTCCGGCAGCAATCACGCGGCCCACGTGTTGACGGCCATTCTCTCCCCAATACCACATAAAGAACGGGTGGGAGCCATGGTAAGCATTCCCGCGTCGGTACATCTCAACGTAACTGGGATTGTTCGCAAACTCTCGTTCATATTTTTCCCGGAGAACAAACGCATCTCGCGTCTCGGGCAGCAGGCGATTAAAAAACTCGATGTAGCTCGGATGAAATTTATGATCAAAATCGTCGTAGCAAGGGTGGTGGATGATAAGCACGCCGCCCTTCTTCAACAAAGGCTTGTTGCGATAGAAATTGAAGTGGTAGCCGAGTCCCATAACCTGAACCAGCAAGGGGTTCAGTATGGAATAGACGTTGTAAGGCGATATGTCAGGAATTCCTGTCACCAGAATGTCACACTGGCCGCGAATGGGAATGATGTATTGCTCAAAAGCCTTGGCGATGATTTTGGAGTGAACCAAGTCAGTCTTGCCGGCATGACAGGCGATCATTTCGTATTGAGAAGGGCGGGAATGTAAGAGTTTGCGTCTGGCAGGGCGCGGCAATTTGCTCATCGTATAACGCACCGCTTCAAACTTCATCCGGTCAAAGGCAGAGAAGTCGTCCTCATTCTTCAACAAAAAATCCATGTCACCCTTGTACATGCGATTGTTGATTGCCGTCTCGATGTGAAATACGTTCAAGTGCTCGTCAACGAGCTTGCCGAGCCGCGTCACCTTCCGGTTCAACTCAGAACGCGCCGGGTCCATATAACTGTCGGAGTCGCGTATTGTTTGCGGCTCGTGGTGGGCCCGAAGCGATTCATAATCGCACAAGCCCACGGCGACAGATTTGTGTCCACCGTCCATTGGCACTAGATTGATATTTACGTAGATCAGGAGATCACTCTCGGCGGCTCGGCGATTCAGTACCAACGGCTCCTTATGCTTCGTTTCGCCAATTTTAACCAGACCATCCGGCCATTCAGCGTCATGGTTGTAGTAGCGATCGGGATAGTATTCGTCGAATACTTTTGACCCAACCATGCGCTTCATCTCCCACTCCGTCATCTTCCGGTGTAAAGAATTGGCGATGATTATGCGGACGTCGTCAACGCCATGACCGGCCAACATATCAAGCACTATCTCCAGCACGGTTTGCCGTATATCCGGGGTGACCATGGGAGGCAAGGGCAGGCTGATATCATCGACGGCAATTGTTACTCTCAGTCCTGGTTCAAGCTGAGCAAAGAGCGGGTCGCAACCCAGGGGGTGATTGAGCGCATACCGAATTGCAGCCTCGCGATTAGGCAATCCTTTAATTGGCGGGTTTGGATAGAGCACGCGAGTGCCGATGGGTAGATCTTCAAGTATGAAGTCTTCTCCCGAAGGCATGATGCGCGGCGCGCTATCGCGATCAATGTAGACTACCGATTCGTGGGTTTTGCGTCGCAGTTGCAGGGCCATGGTTATCTCAAACTGATTACTGGCCAATCATGATGAAGGGCGGTTTGTTTCAGTCTAAAATCGGGATTGACCGCCGCTGGATGTCCTACAACCGACAGCATGGGCAAATCACTCATGCTATCGCTGTAGGCGTAAGAGTCTCCCAGGCTAATCTTCTCGCGCTCGGCAAATACCCTGATCCAGGAAGCCTTTGTCGCCGCCGCCATAACGGGCGGTAAAAGCCGTCCCGTGGCGGCGCCGTTCACAAACTCGAGCCGATTGGCAACATATTCGGTGATGCCCAAGTGTTGCATCAGAGGCTCTACCGAAATATCGAGTGCGCCTGTTACCACCACCTGTCTCAGACCGAGGCTCCGCGATTTCTCGAGCAACTCGTAAGTCCCCGGAAACACGGCGGGTCTGAGAACCTTCTCAAAGAGATCCTGTGCCAGAAAACGCAGCCGATCCTGTGACACGCCCTTGTAACGTTTGAAGTAGAGGTCATTGAAAACTTTTCTACTATACTGGTCCGAGAGGGCAAAAAGCGGCAGACTCAGAAGGGTTGCAGCGCTCATCTTAAAGCTCTGCCGCAGGCGTGGCTGGTTGCGCGCATAGAAGGCAAGCGTGTGAACCAGATTTGTACTGACCAACGTTCCTTCCAGATCGTAAAATGCAGCAGCCGCCCTCAATCTCAGTGGTTCCCCCTCAAGGCAGATGGAAGGTGCTAAATGCCCAATCAACTGCCTGCGATATCGACCTCCGGCGTGCCAATATACCGTATGCCGGCAGATTTTGGCTAATCGGAAACGGGCAGAAAAAACGAGTGTATGCGTATGCTAGACAATTCTAGGCTGGCGACCGTCAAAACCGCCAATTTCTTGAGAAAATCATCCAAGGCCGCGGCGCTGGTGGGGGTCCTCACGCTGCTTGCTCTTGCGGTTTCCTGCCGGAGAGGTGCACCTCCCTCGGAGCCGGCCGTGGATTCCGGCGATCCTGCTACCGCCGCGGTAAGAGTCGCCGAGGCTGATAAGCTCTATGCCGAACGGAGCGACCTGTCTCGGGTCCGACTGGGAATCGCCCTGCTTCGTCAGGCCCAAATCGCTGATTATGGAAACTATGAGGCGGCTTGGAAACTGGCAAAATTCAATTACTATTTGGGTGCTCACACCGGGGACGAACGGGAACGCGATGCGGCCTTTAGGGAAGGGATCGACACGGGCCTTGTCGCTGTAAAGCTGGAGGCCAATAAACCTGAAGGTCATTTTTGGCTGGGAGCAAATTACGGTGGGGATGCGGAGAACAGCACGCTGGCCGGATTGGCGAATGTTGAGGACATTCGCCGAGAAATGGAGACGGTCATAAAACTGGATCAGTCGTTTGAAGGAGGAAGTGCCTACCTTGGTTTGGGTAAACTGTATCAGCAAGCACCGCGGGTACTAGGTGGAGACAATCAAAAGGCGATCGAGTATTTGGAAAAGGGACTTCGGGTCGACAGTAACAATGCGATGACCAGGTTATACCTCGCGAAGGCCTATCATGCGGCACGCCGTGATTCCGAAGCGCAAAAGCAGATTGAAGGGATCCGCAAAATGACTCCGGATCCAGATTACTTGCCGGAGTACAGAGAGGCTCTGGATGAAGGCAACAAATTGAGCGATCAGATTTCTGGAAAGATTTCAAGGTGAAGGCCCGTTTGTGGCCACAGATTCCCAGCGAATTTATCGTGTAGGGGGTGCAGCTTTCTTCAATTCCTCCAGGGTCCTTTTGTGCTGTTCCAGTTTCTGTCCCGCCTCGGCAAGCTTACCCTCCGAAGTTAAACGCTGATATTCCTCAAACTCCTGCAGTGCACGATTGATCAGTTGCGACAGGGTGTCGGTGGGACCCGGCACTGAACCGGGCGTTGCTTCTGATGGCTTCTCTTTTCCAGGGACCGTGCTTTCTCCAGGTGCTATTGCGCTTTGGCCGGCGAGACTGATCAATGCCTGCTCAAAGGTCTGGCCATAACCCACCCTTTCCTGAGTTGCCAAGACCACAATCCGCAATTCGGGCATGGGACTGGTTTGCGCTCGAAGATAAACGGGTTCCACATAAAGCAGTGAGCGCCCGATAGGAATCACGAGCAGATGTCCCCTGAGCACTCGAGAGCCCTGCTGGTTCCAAAGCGTAAATTGGGAGGAAAGTTGTGAGTTCTGGTCAATACGAGCCTCTATTTGCAGGGGACCATCTATAAGGCGCGACTCCGGGAAGTTGTAAACGAGAAGCTTGCCGTAATTTTCACCATCGCAACGTCCAGCCATCCAGCCAATCATGTTGTTGCGATTCGCAGGCGTGAAAGGGAGAATCAGGACAAATTCATTTGCAGCTTGCTCCTCCGGCAGCTGCATCAGAACAAAATAAGGATCAATCGGCAGTAACTCTTTGTTGGTTTGGTTATCGACTCCCATCTGCTGCGCCACGCTCCACACATCTTCGCGTTGAAAGAAGACCTTGGGATTCTGGGTGTGGTAGAGACCGAACACCTCTCCCTGAACCCGAATCAGCGTTTCGGGATAGCGCACGTGCGAACGCAGGTCGGGAGGCATTTGGCCGGCATCTCGAAACAATGCGGGAAAGATGGCGCGATAGGTAGAGATGAGTGGATCTTGGGAATCGAAAACGTAGAAGGTGGTCGACCCGTTGTAGGCATCAACCACTGCCTTTACGCTGTTGCGTATGTAATTGACTGTCTTATTGCCCGCGGTGTGATGACGCGAATACGGATAGCGGGCTGACTCGGTGAAGGCATCAATGATCCAGTAAAGCCTACCTTCATCGCTCACCACGATGTATGGATCGTCGTCGTAAACTAAGAACGGGGCAATACCATTCAGGATCTCGTGAATATTCCGATGAATGAGCACTCTGCTGGTGGCAATGACGTCATCGGAAAAAGGCAGCTTGGAAAGGTCGCCCAGGGCCCATGCCAGCACCATGCGACGAAAGCTGCCACCAATCTGGATACCGCCTGTACCCTCATAAGTCGTATAAGTGTTCGCCTCGCCCTGCGGAAAATCAAACTCGTTCTGTCGCGTGCGTACGTAGACGTCGGTGTTTGTCTCCTGGCCATAATAGATCTCTGGTCGCGTGACCTTAACGTCCGCGGAACTTGTGGCGACCGGCATGTTGGAGATCACGAACTGCGGCATTCCTTCGTTAGTGAAGCCGTTTGCCGTATTCATGGTAACTCCGTAGCCATGCGTATAGATGAGCTTTTCATTAATCCAATTTCGTGAGGATTCGGGGAGCTTCTTAGTGTCAATCTCTCGCGCAGCAATCATCATCTGGCGCTGCTGCCCACCGATCTTATAACGATCCACATCTACATCGGGAAAATCGTAGTATATGCGAATGGCCTGAAGCTGTTTAAGCGTGTCTTGTAACGCGCGCCAGTCCCACAGTCTGATGTTCTCGAGGGTTGTGCGATTGTTAGCGAGGTCAAGCCCTTGCACAGATGGTTCTGCTTGAAACTCGCGAGTAGTAACCTGGTCTAGTCCGAAGGCCTGCCTGGTCCACGCTATATTATGTTCGATGTAGGGAGTTTCACGTCCCAGTTCGTTGGGTTTGACGATAAAGCTGGTAACGTAAGCGGGCACGAGTATTACGCCAACAATATAGACTGCTAGTGGAATCGAGACTGCGAGCAGCAACAAGCGCAAACCTTTGTTAATAAAGGCGTTTAAAATTGAGATGGCCGCCGCAATTAGCAGTGCTATCGAGACAAGAACTAGAGCAGGCAGCAAGTAATTCGCCTCAGTGAAAGTCACTCCCGTGAAGGTCTGATGGTCTTCCCAGAGATACGTAAAGCGAGAAAGATATGCCCGGGAGGCAAGCATGACGAAGAAGGCTCCTACCGCCAGAGACACAGAGAGCAACCAGTTTCTTCCTGCTCGTTTTGCCGGCTTGAGCGCTTGTGAGGGTAGCGTGAGAACAGAGTAGACGGTTGCGGCACAAAGAATGACGAAGATCAGCGTGGTTAGCCACGAGCTAATCAAATCGTAGACAGGCAGTGAGAACAGATAGAAGCCTAGCGGTTTCTGAAAAATCGGATCATGTAACGAAGTGGATGCCTGGTTGAAGTAGAGAGCGAAGGTTTGCCATTCACTCTTCATGGTCAAACCGTAATAAAGACCAAACAGCAATGAGACCGCCCAGGCGATAGGTCGAACAAATCTGGCGGGAGAGAATTGAATTGGTTGGTTATTTACGACAAAGGTCCGTTGCTCGAAACCATATGATGAAAAGCCACGTTCGAGAAGCCAAAAGGCGCCACGCAGAAGGGCAATTGTTAACAGAGCAAATAGCAGAAACAGCCCAGTTTTAAATTTGAGTACGTAGAGGTAGACCGTCGAGTATCCAAGGGATCCAAACCAGAGAGCAGAAAGATAGATCCCGAGAAGTCGTGAAGAGGCGATAATAGCTAGCACGAGAGTTCCCAACAGCCAGCGCCCCCAACGGCGTGGACGGGGCGCCCCCACATCAATAACTTCGTCATCTAGTAATGGTTGTTGCTTGCTCATGAAGTCTGGCTTAGCACCTAAACCCCCACCGTGGGATCAATATGAAAAATGATGCACTTCACCATTGAAAGTGCGGTTCGACCTAACCCCATGGGCGTGTATAATACCTGAGAACTGCACCGTTGCCGAGGAAATTAACGTGCAGGGGGAAACAAGTTCTTCGGCTGTGCTGCCACTTCAGTCGTCAAAGTCTCCGGAGATCGCAATACTAATCAGTCTAAAATGTTAGTTCCAGAAACGATCCTGCAAGGCCGCTACCGCATTTTGCGCCAGCTTGGGCAAGGCGGCATGGGGGCAGTCTATGAGGCGGTAGACGAACGGCTTGACACGACTGTGGCCCTGAAAGAGACGCTCTTTACCGACGAGCGGCTGCGAAAGCAGTTTGAAAGGGAGGCGCGACTGCTGGCCCGCATGCACCATCCGGCCTTGCCACGCGTGAGCGATCACTTCTCGGAGAATTCGGGCCAGTTTCTTGTGATGCAGTTTATCCCTGGCGACGACATGTCTGAGATGCTCACCCAGCGGCGTGGTCCATTTCCCGCAGACCAGGTGCTTAACTGGGCCGATCAATTGCTTGACGCACTAGACTACCTGCACACTCAGGAGCCACCGATAATTCACCGTGACATTAAACCGCAGAATCTGAAGCTCACCGCCCGTGGTCAAGTAATTCTGCTGGACTTTGGGTTGGCTAAAGGGCAGGTGAGCGAAATCTCAAGAGTCACCACCTCGGCCAGCATCTTCGGTTACACTCCTAACTACGCGCCACTCGAACAGGTTCAAGGTTTGGGAACAGACGTGCGCAGCGATATCTACTCACTTTCCGCCACCCTTTATCATCTGATTACCGGGGTCAAACCCCCTGATGCTTTGACGCGCGCGGCCGCCATAGTCAACGGTGAGAGTGACCCGCTCAAACCGGCGAACGAGGTTCAACAAACAGTATCACCACAGATTGCAGCGGTGCTGCAACGTGGGATGGCACAAAATCGTGAGCAACGGTTCCCCAGCGCTGCGCAGATGCGCAAAGCTTTGGATGGTCTTGAACAGAGTGCAACTGTACTAAATAGGACTGAAGCAGAAACAGTCCTATTTACGCCGACCGAAGCACCGGCTGTTTCCGCGCCCACTACGCCACAGGCTGGACGCAAAACTGCAATTACAGGTGAAACCACCGTTGTCCGGCCACAAGTGGCTCAGGCGGGCCATCGTGCCTCAAAGTGGGGCATAGCCGCTGCCGTAATAATTATAGGATGTGCTGGCGTCGGAGCTTTTTACGCCTTTCAACGCCGCGCTGGTTCCGACGCAACGCCCGCCGTCAACATCTCGAATCCATCTCCCACTGAGACTACCCAAACGCCAATGCCGGAGCCTCAGCAAGCTGTTCAACCGGAGGCCGTGGGCGCCGCCGCCGAGAGCAAACAACCTGAAACCAAAGCTGAGCAAACGGTCACAAAGCAGAAGACCAAACCCGTCCGTGAAAAGGAAAGCGAAAAAGTAGTAGTAGTTCCGCCAGAGATTGAGCACGGAGCGAACGGCGCCCAAGTGGAACTACCCGAGCCTGAACAAATCGAACCAGATGTGCCGGCGCCCCCAACGCGTTTTCGTCGACGGCCTGACGGAGTTAGCGTCCGCACGCTTCCTGATGGCACGCAGATAATCTCTTCTCCTGAGGGTACAGTTGTAGTTAATCCTGATGGTACGCGACGCGTCTTTCGTCGCAGTAATAGGATCATGCGCAGAAAACCCTAACAATTGCTGTCGTGGACGCGAGGAACGCCGCTTACGCTAAATATTCACCAGGCACTCCAGGAGAATAATGAAATCAGTGAGAAAGAATAGACTGATCATATTTTTGCTCGTTACTGCGGCTGTGATCGTCCTCGCAAATACGCCGCTGGCAATGCCCGCGAAGGCAACGGCGGATGCGCTCTCAGCAGTTGTGCGAACGGCTCCACCTGCTCCCATCATAGACGAAAAGGACCGACTAGCTGAATTGGGCCAACGGCGCGCGCGCGTATCGCAAGCGATTGGTGCTAATGCGATGCTGATTCTCTTTAGCGCGGAGCCTCGCGTTTACACCAACGATGTCGATTACCAGTTTCGGCAAGAGAATAATCTTTATTACCTAACCAACCTCAAGCAAAAAGGTGCGACGCTGGTCTTAATCCCCGGCAATCGGCAGGTGCCGGAAATTCTTTTTCTGCCGCGACGAAATCCCGCGGCTGAGACGTGGACCGGCCATATGTATAGTCCCGAAGAGGCCCGTCAAATATCTGGAGTCAAAGAGGTCTGGGAAGCAGGTGAGTTTCAGCCATTTCTTCAGGCTGTTCGCATGCGCCAGCCATATCGTCCCAAGCCCGACAAATTGTTGTTGTCAGCCACCGTAGAGCAGGCGGGCACCGCCTCGGATTTTGAATCTCTATTTGCCGCAGCAGGCAAGAACGAAGCGTTAATCTATCTCCTGGTGCCCGCCGAACCGGACAGCCGTGAATATAAACAGGAGCAGCGGTTCGCCGCAGAATGGGCCAAGCTGGCTTCCGGCTATTCCGTTCGCAACGCAGGTCCCATTTTCTCCGAGATGCGCTTGCGCAAATCTGACCTCGAGTTGCGGCTTCTTCAGCATGCGATAGACATAACTACCGAAGCTCAGGAGCGAGCCTGGATTACTGCCGGATCCGCAAAGTGGGAATATGAAGTCGATGCGCAGGTGGCTTACACCTACAAGCTGCGCAACGCGGACCACTGGGGCTATCCCTCAATCGTGGGTTGCGGTCCGAACGCCACCACTCTTCATTATGAGGAATCGCAGGGGCCGGTCACGCCAGGAAGTCTCTTATTGATGGACGTTGGCGCGGAGTATGAGCATTACACTGCCGACGTCACGCGTACTTTTCCGGTTAATGGAAAATTCTCTCCTGCTCAAGCCGAAATTTATCGTATCGTCTACGACGCTCAGGAGGCCGGGGCCAGAACAATCCGTCCGGGCGCCTACGTTTCAGACGTGCATCGTGCGGCAACGGAGGTGATCAAGGATGGACTTCTCAAGCTTGGTCTGATCACCGACAAGAATTCAGAGCAGTATCGTATGTGGTTCATGCACGGTACATCACACTGGCTGGGTATGAACGTCCACGACGTCGGCAATTACGGTACGAAACTGGAACCTGGGATGGTGTTCACGCTTGAGCCTGGAATCTATATTCGCCCGGATGCCCTTGATTATCCGCCATTTGGCTCGAGCAAGGAAGATTGGGACAAACTCAAGAATACGGTGCTACCGGCCTTTGAAAAATTCAAGGGAATCGGAGTGCGGATTGAAGACGATATGCTTGTTACCAGGGATGGCACCCGTTGGCTGACGGAAGCCCTGCCCAGAGAAATGTCGGCGATTGAGAGCTTCATTGCGCGTGGACGAGCGGCTCGGCTGTAGGGGCGGCACTCCGTGGCCGCCCTCCTTGCCAGGTTGGCTGCCAACG
>DATEUF010000282.1:0-35320 GCA_035283325.1 Pyrinomonadaceae bacterium
CCGCGAAATTTCATCCCCAGTTTTGCTAACGCACCTCCACCTACAACCATCACATTTTTAAAGATGCCGGATTGAACCAGCCCAGCAGCGATGATCACACTGTGGATAGGGCCGCAGCAAAACGCTTTCAGATCGGCGCCGGTGCTGTTGATACAACCACTGAGTTCAGCCATCGCCTTAGCCAGATTTCCGGCGCCTCTTTGATACCGGTCGCCAATGGCCTCTTCCCCGGAATTGATCACGTAGTCGATTGATTGAGGAGTTATTCCCTCGCTGCGAGATTGCTCAAACAGCCAGCGCATGCCCAGGATGCCGGTAGCTTTGCATGCCAGGTTCTCCAGTAGGATATTCGCCGTCAGGAAAGGATCTTCTTCGTGACCACTGCAGATGCAGCCAACCATTTGATCATTGTGGTACAGGGGTAATGCTGCTTCGTCTGCGACTTTTGCTTCAATGGCCGCCAGCGGACGGCCAGCCCCAAGTCGCGCGAGATCCGTCTCGCCCAGGAGCGGATGCCCTCGCAGTTGGGCATGAACTTGCTCATGGAAAGATTCTTCAAGCAAGATCAGTTCAAACTCGTCAGCAAAGCGAAGTAGTCCGTAGAACTCCGCTTCCGGCATGATTTCGCCAAAGAGACCAAATCGTGAGGCGCCGTTATTGCTGGATTGCCACCACGGCCTCTCAGCATCCCACAATGATTCGGGCGGCATGCAGCCGAGGAAAACTTGATTCGGCTGGTAGGTACATGCCTGTTCGAAGCTCCGCAGGTGAGAAGTAATCTGCTCGTTCAGCGTCGGGTCCTTGCGCAGTTCTCGCTCGGGCTTTGAGCCATAACGAACCAGATTCGGCGTATGCGCCAAGGTATATGAAACAGCCTTGATGACGGGAAATTTCACGATCGTGGAGTCTCGGATTTACTGCAGAATGTCTTGCACGGCGCGGTGACCTTGCCCGATGGCGCCCATCATGTGGGAAAACCTTTCCAGATCAGTGTGGGCAAAGGCAATTCGTCCGTAAGGCTTCTTGGCTGCCTCAACCGCACCATCGGTGAAGAAGCCTGGGTAAGGGAAAACGTACCCGTGGTGCCCCCACCGGCTGATGGCAATGGCCTCGATGTCCTGACGAGGATCAAACCCCCATGGACCGAGCAGGCGAACCAACTCCTGCCTGATCTTCCGCTCATACTCCCGGAAGGAAGTTCCCTGCATCTCCAGCCGACCATTCAACGCTTGTTCTTTAGTAGACATGCCCAGGTAGAACTTCGGAACTCCCATCCCAACCACGTTGGGCCGATTCGGGTCGAGCCGGCGAGCTGTGCCGGCGGCCTTCATCTTCTCGTAGAAGGCCAGCATCACCCCGAATCCATCGTGGTAGGTTGAAAGAAAATTGGCGCCAGATTTGTCCAACGCACGCGAGTTGTTAAGGGCCACATTGATCCAGAGCACCGGGACATATTTGAACTTGCCGAAAGCCTCCCGCTTCTCCACCGGTAAGTCACGCACAACATACTGGCTGATGTATCCGCCACCGGCCATGATCACGGCGGCCGCGCGAAGTCGATAGAGTTTGCCTTCACGGGAAAAGGTCACACGCACCAGTTTGGACTGATCAGGCTTGCCCTCGTGCTCAACTCGCACTGCGGTTGAGCGCAGGCGAATTCGCACGGGACTGTCTTTCTGATCTAAACCCGCAAAGTTTACCGGACCATTGATAATTTCCTCAGTGCTTTCACCCCCGCTAATGGCTTTGGGAACTAAATGTTTTACCAGATGCCGGAGAAAGCCCGAGTTTCCACCGGTGAAGGAATACAAAGCGCGCGGACCTCCCCCATACTGGGAATAGACGGCGGCGGCCGAAACCTTGTCAGGAAAACCAAAGAAACTGGCCAAGTCGGGAAGCATTAGATGGAATAGACCTGGATCCCAGCTACGCTCTTTCTCGACATAGTCCTTAAACGTGTGCTTATCCAAGCGCTCAAGGTCGGCCTTCCAATTCGATTTTCCGTAGAACGGCATGATGCTCTCGATGAAAGCGAGGAAATCCTTTTTCACGGTTGCCGGCAACGGGGCCGCAAAAACATTGGCGTACCAACGAGGAGGAACGCCGTGAGATTTTTGATCCCAAAAGACACTGAAGGCAGAAGCCTCTTGCGGAACCCGTATCTTTTCAAGATCGATTTTGAGTTCCTGAAAGATATTCTCAACCGGCGGAGTTGCGGCAAATGCCGGCGGCAGATCCTGCGCGACAATTGATCCTTGCGGCCCATAGAGAGTCTGGCCTTTGACGGTGAATTCGTCCCGTCGGGCATTGCCGCCAAACACCTGATGATTCTCGAGCACCAGAACTTTACGCTGACCATCTTTGGCCTGGTTGAAATAGTACGCTGCCGCGAGGCCACTGAAGCCGCCACCCACAACGACCAGATCGAAAACCTCACCGGTATCTTCGGCGGCAATGTTGGGATCATCATAAATGCCGTCTCGCACAGCGTGGCCGGCGTCAAACACGTCTGAGGTGTTTCCACCCCATGAGGACCGCGGCGTTTGGCTCTTAGTTTTCTGAGCTAAAGCAAACTGTTCCCTTGGGGAAAGATGAGCAGCCCACAATGCTCCGACGCTGATGAGCGCTCCGTTGAGAAAATCTCGACGAGCAATTGAAGTGTTCAGCCCCAGGGCCTCATCCAACCTTTCATTGCTCTCTTCCGTCACTTGTTCGTTGGTGATCGTTAACTTCTTAATAACCAATGGCGCATCCATCGCGGCGCGAGTCTGACCCGCCTTGAAATGTGCCGTACTCAGGATGAATCAGCAGTGCTTGTCCGCCACCGAAAAAACCCCCACTGCCAATAATCTCGTGACCGCGCCCCGAAAGGGCCTGCCACGTCTCTCTAGAAATCGCCGACTCAAGGGCGATGCTCGCTCCTGTACCCTGGTAACACCAGCGCGGGGCGTCAAGGGCATCTTGAAGGTTCATGCCGAAGTCAACAACATTACATAGGAATTGGACTTGAGCCTGCGGCTGGACATCGCCGCCTACAAAGCCGAAGGCGATGAGCGGCTTGCCTGCGTGCAACATCATTGCCGGGATGATCGTATGACGGGTGCGCTTGTGCGGGGCGACCGAATTTGGATGGTTCGGGTCGAGCGAAAAACTGGATCCGCGATTTTGCAGCACGATTCCCGTCTCGCCCACTGTGATGCCCGTTCCCCAGGGGAAAAAGATGCTATTAATAAAGGAGACGACATTTCCTTCATTGTCTACCGAGCACAGATAGACGGTGTCACCGCGCTTCGGTGACCCGGGAGCGGGATACGGCATCGCGCGTGCTCGGGAAATCTGGACACGTTGCTGTTTCGCATAGTCCCCGGACAGCAACTCCTCAATATGAATGTCGGCAAACTCCGGATCAGTTACATACTGCTTGCTGTCATGCAGGGCGTATTTCATCGCTTCCAGTTGCAGATGGATCGTATCCGGTGTGTTATGTCCCAAAGTGGCGACATCGTCCTGCGCCAGAATGTGAAGAGCTTCTAGCACGGCGATGCCCTGACCATTTGGCGGCAGTTCCAGAATGTCATAGCCGCGATAGTTAACGGAGATTGGTTCTACCCAGGTAGAGCGGTGGTCGGCAAAGTCGGCACGTGTCAAAAGTCCACCATTCTTTTCGGAAAAACGGACAATGGTTTCGGCTATCGCGCCTTGATAAAAGGCATCCCGTCCACCCTCAGCAATAAGTCGCAACGTCTGGGCAAGCGAGGAACATTTGAATACTTCACCCGGACGCGGCGCACGTTCAGCGGGAAGGAGCCAGGTCCTTACCGAGTCGGGGTGTTGCAGGAGAGCGATCCGCCAATCCTTCCAGGTGAGGGCAGTCTGCGGCGCCACCGCAAACCCCTCCTCCGCCGTGCGGATTGCTGGCGCCAGGACCTCCGCTAACGTCATGCGACCGCAACTTTCGACCGCCGTGGCCCAACCGTCGACTGTGCCCGGGACCGTCACTGCCAATAGACTGTTGTTGGGAATCTCGCGAGCACCTGGCCCACCAAGCCGTCGCTCATACTCTTCCAATGTGGCCGCGTAGCCCGATCGGCCGCTCGCATTTAACCCTCGTACCTTGCCTGTCTTTGCCAGATAGATGATGGCGAAAGCGTCTCCGCCAACGCCGGTCGACATCGGCTCGATGACGTTCAACATGGCGGCCGTCGCAACAGCAGCATCAACCGCGTTCCCACCCTGACGCAATATCTCTACGCCAACCTCCGCGGCCAGGGGCTGACTCGTAACTACCATACCGTGTTTACTCATCACGACCGACCGCGAAGGACCAAAGAGATTCGGCCGATCAAAAGAGAGTGGCAACATTTGTCAAATCACTCTGTCCAAAAAATAGCTTCGAGGGCGCGGCGGAAAACAGATGGAACTGCTTAGATAGCAAACCGATAGGTGATTAGCGGGGAGCTAATGAGCAGTTGAACGATTACCAGCTTCTTTCGTTTGTCCGAGTATCTTTTCCACCTCCTGCTCAACTACGGTTCCTTTGAAAAACTCCGAATTCAGGCTGGCGTAAAATGAGACCGGGTTAGTAAACACAAAATCTCGCAGATCCGCCTCGGTGATTATCTCCTTCTCAACCAGTTCGTAGGTTTCTTCGACGACTTCGGCGATATCAGGTACATCCCAATGTCCGATGTCGGAGCCAAATAGAACTTTAAGGCACGCTCCGAAGGGATTTATCTTGGTATCAAAAGCCCAGGCATTGACTGGATCGTCAGCCTCGCAGCCAAAGTAAAAGCTCGAGACAAACAGCTGTCTAATGTCTTCGACACGTTCGATCTTGCACGCTGCAAATTCGTCAAGCATAGCCGGATCTTCGCGGCGAGAAATAAGAACGGCGTTGCGCTCTTCGAGCTGGTCTAGTTTTCCTTCAACCATCTTTCCACCGTAACGTTGGTAGAGTTGCCGCAACAATTTCTGGTCCAGGTTCGCCGGATTCAAGTTTTCGAGACTTTGCAAATTCCGCTTCTCCCAGTGACCGACGAGATCGGCATAAAGGCTGCAGGCCCAGCCGACTCCGCCTTCAAGAAAGGCGAATTTCAAGCGGGGATACCTGCGTGTTACTCCGCCCATAAATAATGATTTACAGAGTGCCTCTCCGGCAGCGCCAAACATACCTATGTGGTTATAGATATAATTCGTCGGAGAGGTCCGGCTTCCCCAACTCATCCCCGAAGAATGGAAAGAGGGCGCCACCCTAAGCTCCTCACACTTGGCCCAGAACTGATCATAATCGTAGGCGCTATCGAGACCGAAAGTATCCAGCCAGAAGGCCTGCCGTTCCGCTCCCGGATACTCCCGCGCGATGGCCGGAATCGGCCGCCGCACATAGCCGGCACACACAATCGCCTTAAGTCCCAGCTCATTAACAGCGTGCTCGAGCTCCTCGATGGCCTCCTGGGGAGTGTTCATCGGTATGATGGCGGCCGGGGTCAAACGGTCGGAAAATTCCCGATAGGTGTCACCATAATAGTCGTTGAAAGCCCGGCACGTACCACGCCTCAATTCGTCGTCCTCAATATGCGGGACGGGTAGACCGAAAGTGGGATAGATAACAGCGAAATCCAAGCCAAACTCGTCCAGGCGCTCATAGAGCAAACCGGGAATTGACGCAGTAGCTCTATCAAGCGTGTTCTTGGTAGGTATGCCCCACCAGGTACTCCGAGTGGGCCTCTTGTCCCGTCGTTCTTCGGGTGACAAGCGATACCAGGAAAAAAGGTTCTCATTGGCCCAGGATTGGAAATTCTCGACAAGGCTTTTTCCTCCCACCTGATTGAGGTAGTCGAGAATAGCGGGCTCAAATTCGATCATGTGCCCATCCGAGTCTATGATTGGATGATTCAAGCGCGCTCTAATTTCCGCGGATTTTGATGCTTGAGTGTTTATTGCCATAGAAAGCGTCTCTCCGGTATCGTTTTGCAGGGTCATTTCTCCGACGTCTTGCCGCAAGACGACCCTGATTCGTCTCCTCTCAGGCCTTGGTTCTCGCCGCTTGCATTCCAGCTCTGAGTTTTTCGGTCGCCGCCCGGTCAACGTCTTCACCACTTATAACAACCCCATACCATTCTCGAGCCTTTTCCACACTTAACATTTCATTCCTAACGTCATCCATCACCGCAATCGGATCGCGATCAAGTGCATTTCCCCATCCTCCTCCACCGGCAGAAAGAACGGTAATGGTGTCGCCGCTCTTGGCCCGATTCCATCCCTCATTGCTGGAAAGTCGCTTTTCGTTTTTTCGCCCGCGGTTAAGATAGCCTTCGTTAAGGCTGCCATTCATTCCTCCATTAAGCCCGTAAGCGGGGATCACCGCACCGTCTCCGAAGACTGAGACATCCGGATTGACACCGCGGAATTCGATAGTGTAGTCGACTCCGTTACCGCCGCGGAATTTTCCCGCACCGCCGGTATTGGGGATGTATTCATGCCGCAGTGTTTTTATGGGGAAGTTTATCTCGTCGGTCTCAATGTTCGGGACCAGAATGCCGTTGTAATTTGATATCGGCGCGACAAAAGAATCACCATCCCTGTGGGGATAACCGCCACCGCCCCCGAGGGCGCCGAAACACCACCCGATGAAGAGCTTTTCTGTGCGAGGGTCGATCCCCCCATATCCGGCGGTGAAGACACTAAAGAATCCGGCCGGCACTCTCTCCGGGGCAGCCTCTCCAAAGGCCTTCAGCGCTGCGCCCATCATGGCGCAAGCAGGAGGCAACGTGCACATGCCGACGGCGGCGGGATGTCTCGGGTTGACCAGCGTTCCCTCAGGCGCAATGATCTTGATGGGACGGAACGAACCGCTATTACGTGGAAGCACCCCGGATAGGGCCCACAAGACGGCCACATGTGTCCCTGAATAAGTCGTGGCCATAGTGCAATTTTTGGAGCCCTCGGCCTGAGGATCGGTTCCCGTGTAATCGACAGTGATGTCCTCATCCTCGACCGTAATGGTCACCCGAAACATGATGGGCTGATCATTGATCCCATCGTTATCCATTCCAAACTCACCATAGTATTTCCCGTTGGGAAGCGTGCTGATCTCGTCTCGGCATTGTCGCTCAGCAGAAGCCAGTACGCCCTCAACTACTTTTCTGATTTCGTCATTGGTGTACTTCTTCTCCATGGCCTCGATGAGCCTCTTCTTTCCAACATTGCAGGCTCCAATCTCAGCCATCAAATCACTCCACAAAACCTCCGGATCACGCACATTGAGTTTAATGACATCCATCAAACCCGTATTTAGCTTTCCGTTCTCAAACAACTTCACGGGCGGAATGCGGATTCCCTCTGCGTAGATGGAAGTATGCCGGGCATTCAGACTGCCGGGTGTGGGACCTCCTACATCATGGTGATGGGCCCTGGCCACAGTGAAAAATAGGAGCTCGTCCCTAATGTAAACCGGAACCACGACGGTCATTTCCGGCAGGTGATTTCCCAGCCGGTAGGCATCGTTCATCAGAAAGATGTCTCCCTCTTCGATCTGGTCCTTTCGGAAGTCTTTCATTACCTCCTGTGGACCAAACCCTCCGGCAGCGCCAATGATTGGGATTCCGGCCAACTGCGCAATCTGCTCTCCATTCCAATCGGTTACGCTGCAAGCAAAATCATTGGCTTCGGCGAAGATGGGAGAATGACTCGATTTGCGCATCGTCACGCCCATCTCCTGGGCGACGGAATCGAGCTTGTGCGACATTACCGACAAAGCAATCAGGTCACTTAAATCTCTTTGCGACTTCATAACTACTGCCATTTCCTGCTCCTCTTCAGTGGCGCTATTCTACTGGATCTCCACGATCATGTTTTCCCATTCATCGACCCTGGCATGCTGTTCCGGATAGACG
Organism: Pyrinomonadaceae bacterium; assembly: GCA_035283325.1. Taxonomy (GTDB): domain Bacteria; phylum Acidobacteriota; class Blastocatellia; order Pyrinomonadales; family Pyrinomonadaceae; genus PSRF01. Next base: position 7,896 of record DATEUF010000282.1, read on the forward strand.
ACAATCGTCGTACTTGGCTTTTCAATGATTGCCGGACCGGAGAACTCATTGCCAGACCTCAGCTTCGAACCGTCGTAAATAGGCACTTCCAGAAAACCGGTTTCTGTTCCAAAGTAGGCCCGACGTCGGTCTTTAAGTGCTGGCGCTGCATCTTTACCCTCAAAGGGTCTGGTCTTTAACTTGAGCTTGGGACTTTTTCCGATAGCCATCAAACGGAGATTAGCGATTTCTACTTCCCTCTCCTCCAACTTATAACCATGGACCAGCTCGTGACGCTTGTGGAATTCTTGAACGATGTCAGCGAGCCGAGGTTTGTTGCCATTTCCCATGCTGACTGGAACCGGAATATCCCAATGCTGTCCCACATATCGCATCTCCAACCAGTACTCGAAAAATCTCATATTTTCTGCGATGCCATCCTTTTCTAAACGAGCGATGCCTTCCTGACGAAGCTCCCCAAAAGCCTTAAAAAGCTGTTCACTTTCCAGAGTTCCCATCTTGGCCAGGTAGGTCCTCACATAGTCATATTTCATATCGGCTTCCAACCCCCCCAGAGCGCAGAAGACCGCAGATGCATGAGGGACGATCACTCTGGGTATGCCAAGGGCCTTGGCCAGGACGCCTGTATGCAACGGAGCAGCTCCGCCCGCCGCTACTAAAGCGAATTCGCGCGGATCATATCCCTGTTCAACCGTGACCACGTGAATGGCGTCGACCATGTTGGAGTTCACAATTTCATAAATCGCCTGCGCCGCTTCAGTGGTTGAAATACCCAGTGGCCGAGCCACGTTTTCTTCAATCGCTTTCGCCGCTAAAGCCGGATTAAGAGGCATAGATCCGCCGAGAAAGTAAGCAGGATTCAGAAAACCCAGGGCCAGATTGGCATCAGTTACCGTTGCTTCAGATCCTCCTCGGTCGTAACAAGCTGGCCCAGGGTTAGCTCCGGCTGACCGCGGTCCAACCTTCAGTATCCCGCCTGCATCGAGCTGGCCAATACTTCCACCTCCCGCACCGACAGTATAGATACCAATCATCGGTAGCGAGATCTTGTATCCGGCGACTTCTTCTTCGGTGACCAGGGAGACTTGTTTGTTCTGGACCAGCGTCAGATCAAAACTGGTACCTCCCATGTCAGCGATGATTAGATTCGGTTCCGCGATCGCCTCAGCCAAACTAGCTCCCCCGATTGCTCCCCCGGCAGGACCCGAGAGTAGAGCTCTCACGCCGTGCTGCCCTGCGGCGCTCGCTGTGGTAACCCCGCCGTTGCTTTGGATTACTTGAAATTCCCTGTTCATACCTTTCCGCTCAAGATACCCGCCCAACTCGCTCAGATAATTGGAGAGCCCTGGACCAACAAAGGCATTGACCACGGTCGTACAGGTCCGTTCATATTCTCTAATCTGCGGAGCCACTTCAGAGGAGGCAGATACGAAGATATTCGGATAGGTCCGGCGAATGATCTCGGCAGCCCGCCGCTCATTTTCCGGGTTCTTAAAGGAGAACAAAAAGCAGATGGCAATGGCTCCGACCTCATGCTTTTCCACCAACTCTTTTAACTCTGATCTGAGGAGATCTTCATCCAGGGGTTGATCGATGCTTCCATCCCAGAGAGTGCGTTCCTTGATCCCTCGACGGAGGAAGCGGGGAACAATGATAGGGGGCTGGGGAGTAAAGAAGTCCCACTGTCCATTGCGATGACAGCGGCGCATCTCCAACGAATCCCGAAAACCAAGAGTGGTGAGCAATGCTGTCTTGGCTCCCTTATATTCCAGCATGGTGTTCGTTGCTACCGTGGTTCCATGAACAAAACGCTCGGTACTTTTGATCAGATCCTCTTCACCCCGTCCCACGACACGGGCGATCTCCTTCAGCCCGTTTTTAATTCCCTCCAGCGGATTCTCCGGCGTGGAAGGGATCTTCATCATTTCGACTTCATTCTTTTCGTCGACAATTACGACGTCAGTAAAAGTGCCGCCCACATCTATTCCCAGCGAATACATTGCAGTTGATACCTCCTTTAAATGGCCCCGATGAGTCTCCACTGCCAGTTAGACTTCTCGGGTTATGCAACTCACTCGCCCTCGGGCATCGGCGGATAATGTCCTGACTGCGCCACGATGCCACCGTCGATGGCTATCGCGGCTCCAGTGACAAATGAAGCCGCATCCGAACACAGCCAAAGGATAAGATTCGCTACCTCTTCCGGCCGCCCCATGCGTCCAATAGGCTGCAAGGCACTCATGCTTGCTTCAGTCTCAGCATCATTGTTGATAAAAGCATCGATCATCGGCGTACGAATAGCTCCTGGGCATACGGCGTTAACCCTGATGCCGAAATTGGAATACTCCAGTGCTGCTGTCTTGGTTAGTCCAATAACTCCGTGCTTGCTGGCAACGTAAGGACCCATTGTGCGAAACGCTACCAATCCCGCCACCGACGCCGTATTGACGATCGCTCCGCCGCCCCGCTTTCGCATCTCGGGTATCTCGTATTTCATGCCTAACCATACGCTCTTCAGATTGACACCGATGACGTGATCAAAGTTCTCTTCGGTATTGTGAACAATAGTAGCGAATTCTCCGTCAATTCCCGCATTGTTATGAGCGTAGTCCAATCGATCATACGTTTGGATTGCCTTATCTATGATGGCCTTCACATCTGCGCCCCTGGATACGTCAGCCTTCACGAAAATGGCCTCGCCGCCAACACCTTTTATCATCCGGAGTGTCTCTTCGGCGCCGGCTACGTCAATATCGCCGAAGACGACCTTAGCCCCTTCTCGTGCAAACGCCAGTGATGTTGCTCGTCCAATCCCGGAACTACCACCAGTGACCAGCGCCACCTTGCCATTAAATTGTCCTGCCATGCTGAACGTCTCCTTGTTTCAAATGTAGTTCGTTCAATCTTTCAAGAACGGGGTCCATTTACAGCCGGCTCAACCGTCGATTTCCAGGTTCGGTACGGCCCCAGTCGGGTCATCAATAGTGCACCGGCCAGTGTGACTACCAGGAACGGAGCCAGGACCGAATCGTATGAGCCGGTAGAATCAAAACCCACTCCCATTAGCAGTGGGCCAACAACGGCACCCAACGTATAGATGGCCAAGACGTAGGCGTAGATCTCACCGAAGGCGAGCAGACCAAAGTAGCGGCCTACGAGGTAGGGCATGATATCGCCTTCCGCGCCGATGCCAACGCCCAGCAAAGCCGCGGCAACAAACGAGAGAGGACCTGCAACGCCCGCCCACAGCATGAGGATCCCAAATGCAGCTACCGCAAAAAAGCAGACTGCTACGTTAGTTGCAAAAAAACGGTCCAAGAGAAAACCCGTTCCGACACGCCCCAGCAATGCGGCTCCGCCAAGCAGTGAAGCGGCCAGTGCGGCGCTCTGGGCGGAGCTGCCGCGATCTGTGAGCAAGGGCACCAAGTGGATCAGGCAGCCATTCAGACTCACCGATACAAGGAACAGCGCCGTACACATCAACCAGAAGGTGGGGTCGCGCCAGGCCTCGCGGCCCATTATCCCGGATCCGACTGGGCGCTGCGTTTCAGGTTCGTCATGCCGGATTAGTGCGCCATCAGGCAAGAGTCCCATCATCTGGGGTTTCTCTTTGAGAAACAATCCAACCACAGGGACAGTTACAACGATTACGGTAAGACCAATCAGCACGTAGGCCATGCGCCAGCCCATCGTGGCTATAAGGGCGTATGAGAGCGATGGCATGACAAAAAAGCCAATCCCGGCTCCGCCCATAGTCAGTCCCAGGGCCAGGCCTCGTCGCTTATCGAACCAATGACAAATCACCTTGTAGTAGGGCACGGCGGCGGTTCCGCTTCCCACGATGCCGAGGCAGATATAGATAGCGTAAAAGTGCCAGAGGTTGGGCGTTAGAAAAAAGAAGGAGGTCAAACCCAATCCAAAGAGCAGCGCCCCAGGTAGGATTATCTTTCGCGCGCCGAACCGGTCCACCAGGCGGCCCACAATCGGTAGTGCTGCACTCAATACCAGGAGTGAGAGGGAAAAGCCTAGCGAAATTTCAGCGCGACTCCAATTGAATTCCTGGCTCAGCGGCTTGAAGAACACACTGAAACTGAATCCAATGACCGGGACATAGCCCATGAACAGTCCGATCGCCGAAACGATAACGAGAAACCAACCGTAGAACACCTTCCTTTGACCGGAATTATTCACTAGGGATGAGCGACTACGAACTATCTGACCGCGATGACAGGCAAGGAATTACCAATCCGCCGGGCCATAGTCTTTGCGCGGTGGGGTGGCAACAGCCAGCAGGAGTCCTTCATCGTCACCGAAAATCCCCGCGTGCTCGCAATCCGCTGGAATAATGATGGCCTCACCCTCATTGATTACATATTCCTTCCCACAGGCAAATACCCTGGCGCTGCCTTTCAATTGAATGCCGATTTCTTCCCCGTGCTTGTGATAGTGTTTGGGAAAGTTGGCGCCCTGGCCCTTGGCGATCTTGAACAGCGCCACACTCAGCTCGTTGCCAAACGTATGCTTCATGAATGCCACGCCGGGAACGACCTCTTTTTCAAAGTTATCGTCCGTCAGGCTAATGACTTTTGGTTCTTCCATAGCTTTCTCCATCGCTGACCTCCCTTATTTCAGCAATTCGGACGGACTCCTGTTGTCAGGAGCGGACCATCTCAGCCACAACCTTATGCGAATGCCGGATCAGTATCTCCTGATCCTGCAAAACAAAATGCGTCTTCGCTCTGGAAGCCATATTGCGATAAATCGCCTCGAGGGTGTTTCCGTCTTCTCTCAAGGTATCCCTCAACGCACACTTGGCATACTCCTGGCTAAAGCGTTGCCCGGCGTTTTCAGCGGGCGGGTAGTAGGTGCGTGTTTCCCAAAGGGTGCGGTCAACCGCCAGCGGCCAGAAATTGTAGGTGAAGTACGTGCCGTCAAATAGAAACAAGAAGAAGTTGGGAAAGAAAACAATCATGTCAAAGACCCAACTGCTGCTTTTCGTCGGGTTCAGGCTTGGCGGCAACGAGTGTATCGAGCCCCGGCCTTCCTCAACTTTGGTAATTGACGATCCGAAGCGGTGGGCAATCATCTCGACCGGAGTCGGTCGATAGCTAGCCGCGCCGGGGATCGACATCATGCGGTGCAGCTTAAAGAGGCGGAAAGCGAGAGCGTGGATGACTGGATTCTTTTGATCCGCGTAGGCGCGACCGGCTGAGCGTTTATGAAGAAATGCCACATGATAACCTTCCTGGAAAGAGTCCAGTGTGACTTTCCAATTCGCTTTCACTTCCGCTCTGTAGGTTCCTACGAGATTCATCTTCTCGAAGGGATATCCAATAAGCCCTTCACCCAACTCGTCAAGATACTCACCTAGCGTCTCTGCGGGCTGTGGATCCAAATTGATAAAGATAAACCCATTCCACAAGTCAACCGCAATGGGCGTCAGTCCGTGCTTCTCACGCTCAAATTCAAAGAATTGTTCTTCATCCGGCACCTGCAATAGGTTCCCCAAAAGGTCATACTTCCACCCATGAAAGCCACAAACAAACCCTCCCGCCCTGCCAGTGCACGCGCGTACGACCTTATTGCCGCGATGCGAACACATGTTGAAAAACGCCCGAATGACATCATCTTTGCCGCGCACAACCAGAATCGAGCTTGGGCAGACCGCCAATTCTTTGATGAAATAATCACCCTTATGCGGAATCTCTTCTTCACGACCGATGTTGAGCCAGACGCGACGGAAAATGCGCTCGCGTTCATGTTCGAAGTAATGCGGCGAGAGGCAAGGTTCAATAGGTATTGGATCTGTTCCCAGCTCGGGATACCGAGTGGTCCACTTCTGGTCAGTCTTTGCGGTCATTTCGGACTTTTTCCAAGATCTAGATGTGCTGGTAGGCCGGAATGGTAAGGAACTCAATGAATTCCTCCCCGAGGGCTACCTGTTCAAAGATATCCCGAGCCTCTTCGAAGCGGCTTCCCAGGAAAGCCTCGTCGCCGATGCTTTGCCGGATCTTGTCGAGCTCCTCGCCTACAATCGTTGAGACCAACTCCCGGCGCACCTGAGGACCTTCTCTGAGGTGAGCGCCGTGCCTCACCCACTGCCATATCTGCGATCTGGAGATCTCTGCAGTGGCGGCATCTTCCATCAGGTTGTAAATCGCCGCGGCTCCCGTACCCCGCAGCCACGACTCGAGATACTGAAGCGCCACCGAAACGTTGTGTCGCAGCCCGGCCTCGGTGATCTCACCCCCGGGCACTCGGATCTCCAGGAGGTCAGCGGCATTAACCGCTACTTCCTCACGCTTCCGATCGACTTGATGAGGCTTTTCACCAAGCACCTGGGCAAAGACTTCTGCGGCTACCGGCACGAGATCTGGATGGGCCACCCAGGTACCGTCGAAGCCATCTGTTACTTCGCGGATCTTATCTTCCCTAACTTTGGCCAGGGCCATTTCATTAACCTGTGGATCCCGGCGGCTGGGAATAAAGGCAGCCATCCCGCCAATGGCATGAGCATCGCGGCGATGACAGGTTTTGACCAGCAGCTCGGTGTAAGCTCTCATGAACGGAACCGTCATAGTGACCTGCATTCGATCGGGAAGGATGAAGTCCGGTCGCGTGCGGAATTTCTTGATGACGCTGAAAATGTAATCCCAACGCCCGGCGTTGATGCCGGCGATGTGCTCCCTTAGCTCGTAGAGTATCTCCTCCATCTCAAATGCTGCGGGAATGGTTTCAATGAGCACGGTCGCCTTAATGCTGCCCGGAGCAATTTCTAGTGCGTCCTGCGCAAACTTGAAAACATCGTTCCAGAGCCGAGCCTCCAGATGACTTTCCAGCTTGGGCAGGTAGAAATAAGGACCACTCCCTTTCTCCAGTAGCCTGCGGGCGTTGTGGAAAAAGTAGACGCCAAAATCAAAGAGGCTTGCCGAGACGGGTTTTCCGTCAACCAGAAAATGTTTTTCCACCAGGTGCCAACCTCGTGGCCGGACCAGGAGAGTAGCAACCCGGGCCTTCAGTCGGTAGACCTTACCCTCAGGGCTCCGATGTTCGATCGTACGCTCGATGGCATCGATCAGATTCACCTGACCTCCGATGACATTCTCCCATGTTGGCGAGTTGGCATCTTCAAAGTCGGCCATGAATACCCTGGCGCCGGAGTTGAGCGCATTGATCATCATCTTTCGTTCGACGGGTCCCGTGATCTCCACCTGGCGGTTCTGCAGATCTTGAGGTACGGGCGCCACTTTCCAATCACCTTCGCGGATCCCACGGGTTTCAGGAAGAAAATCCAGGAGTGCGCCGGCGTCCAGCTTGGCTTGCCGCCCAGCGCGCTGCTCCAGCAAAGCCTCTCGAGTCGCATTGAACTTGCGCTGAAGCTGAGCCACGAATTCGGCAGCCGCAGGTGTCAGGATCTCGGCATGCCTGCCAGTGATTTGTCCACGAATCTCAATCCCTTTCGCAATTTCGGCTTTCATCATGACCACCACCACTGTTTCATCTTCCAAGGTGTTCGAAGGCGTGGCCGACACGAAGCACTGTCGCATCCTCCCAGTGTCGGCCCACGAGCATCATCCCCACTGGCAGGCCATCCGACGTGCCGCAAGGAACACTTAGCGCCGGGTGACCTGTAACGTCAAACGGACAGGTATTAGCGATTGCTTCCATTGAACGTGCAACTCTTTCGACCAGACTTGCGTCCGGCGCTGGCAACGGTCGCGCCTTCATCGGAGTAGTGGGCATGACGAGAAGGTCAGCCCGCTCCAAAGCACGATCGTAGGCTTCCCGAAGCGTCCGGGCGAGGTTTTGCGCCTTCGCGTAATATTGGCCATGATAGTTCTCCAGCATGTGTTGGCCGAGTAACAGCATGAGTTTAGTTGTCGGCGATAGCTGGTTGGGGCGCTTACTCATTCCGCGCGCGTACGCCTCCATGAGACTCGTCGTATAGTATCCCTTCCACCCAGTTCCCATGCCATGACCCCTTGCTATCGTAGTCGTCACTCCCTCTACTCCGATCCCCATAAAGATCGGCATTCCATCGCGATGCTCCGGAAGGGACAGCGTAATAACTTTGGCCCCCAGAGTTTCGAGCTTATGGGCGGCGTCCCTTACCATCTCATCGACGTCTGCCTCTGAAGCATTTTCTAATCCAAATCCTTCCTTGACGAGGCCGATTCTCAGGCCCTCTGCATCGCCCGTTAATGCTTCGGTATAGCTTTGGGTGCGCGCCTCTGACTGACGTGGATCTAATCCATCCGGCCCGGCGATGACTTCTAGAAGCAGTGCCGCATCCATGGTTGTGCGCGTCATTGGTCCAAGGTGATCGATGGTGAACTCGAGCGAGGAGGCCCCCGTGTAAGGCACGAGCCCATAAGTTGGTTTTAGTCCGAAGATGCCGCTCCAGGAACTTGGTACTCGGATTGAACCGGCTTGGTCCGCGCCAATGGCCATCTCAACTTCGCCCGCCGCCACTAGTGCTGCGCTGCCACTAGATGAACCACCCGAGGAGTATCCTTGCTTGTGAGGATTGTGTATCGGCCCGGTATCTGCCAGGTGACTGCCCCCCGAAAGACAGAAACTTTCGCACACGGCCTTGCCTGCAATCTCACCGCCAGCGTCCAAAATGCGCGTTATGACGGTAGCGTCCACATCGGGAACGTAGCCTTCCAGCACGGTGCTGCCGTTCATCATGGGAATCCCGGCCACGCATACATTGTCTTTAATAGCTATCCTCTTACTGGCAAGCTTACCTAATTGCGCACCTTTGATGGAGCACTTCCAGTACCAAGCATTGAGACGGTTTTCCCAGGGAGCGGGCCGATAGCCAACGTCCCGTTGATATTTCACCGGAGGCCTGCCCTCCTCGAGCTGGTCCAGTCGCAAAAAGGCCGCCATCACTCCTTCGGAAAGACCCTGGTAGGCCGCCAGATCCTCCGCCGTCAGATCGAGATGGTAAACTTCCGCTGCTTTGCGCAGATCATCGATGGATAACTTTCTAACTGTCACTTAGCCTTCCCTTGAGACACAGATCGCCACTCCGAACCTGAACGCTATTTGCTATCAGCCGCTCAGGCCAAGCCAGGTTCGATGATCTTGAAACGAGTGGCTTCAAAGGCCCCCGTTTCATCTGGCTCCCTGAAAAGTTCGACCGACGGCGAAATCTCCATAAACGAGAGAGCCAGATAAAACAACCGCCTCGCATCCACGGGCAACCCGTCGAGGGGATACTGATTAAGATAGTTAATGATCTCATCCATCCTTGGAAGTATGGCGTCATAAAACTTCTGAATCTCTTCCATCGTACTCGACCTCCGCCGGTCGTTTCGCTCTCGTTCGGTCGCCAGCGCCCACCTCTCCGAGAAAGAGTTCAGTTCTTGAAACTGATCAGGTAAGTAGTGCTCCGAAGCCATTCACTGTCTCTCCCTTTGTGTTTACGCCGAGCGTGTGCTCGTACCAACCACGTCTTCAACAACCTTATATGCATGGCGCACAACGATCTCTTGATCAGATAACGGAGTATGAGTCAAAGCCCCGGAAGCCATATTTAATTGAATGTTCTCAAGCCTGCTGAGATCTTCGCGGAAAGCATCCCGCATCAAGACTTTACTGAATTCCTGACTGATCTTTTCTCCCGCATTTGTTGTCGGATTCAGGTACAACTTGACTTCCCAGGACGTGCGATCCACAGCTAGAGGCCAGAAGTTCTGGGTCCAGTAGGATCCATTGGCCAGATCCAAAATGAAATTCGGAAAGATGGCATTGATTTCGAAGCCCCACTTTGGACTTCCTTCCGGATTAATCCCCCGTGGCAGGACCTTCCCTGCTGTGCCCTGGAGAATTGTTGGCCCGTGCTTGAAAGCTAACGTTTCTGCCGCGGTGGGACGATGCTCTGGATTGTAATAAACAGAGGCCGAGCGGTGGCGCCGATAAAGCCTGACTGAGAGGAGGTGGCCAAACGGGTTATCTTTGCCTGTGCCAATCTCGGCGACGGAGCGTTGATGAATATAGGCCACGTGGTAACACTCCTGGAAAATCTCCATGAAGACTTTCCAATTGACATTGACCACCGCGGAATAATTCACCGCGGGTCGCATCGCGGCGAATGGATAGCCTCGGAATTGATCGAACAACTCACCTATAAACTCTTGAAGGCTCTCAGCCGGATTCGGATCCAGATTAATGAAGATAAAACCTTCCCATACATCTGTAGCCACAGGGGTCAACCCATATTGCGTCTTGTCGAGACCTACAAACTGCTCTTCATCCGGCACACGCACGAGACACCCAAGCAGGTCATAGGTCCAGCCGTGAAAACCACAGACAAAACTGCGTGCGTGACCGTTTTCCAAGGCTAGCTTGTTACCCCGGTGCCTGCAGACGTTGTAAAAGCCCCGTATCGCTCCATCCTTACCGCGCACAACAACAACCGAAGCTCTTAGAGTCTCAATTTCTTTGATGAAGTAATCGCCGGTTTTGGGGATCTCGTCGATCCGACCAACATTGAGCCAACAACGCTTGAAGATTCGTTCGCGCTCTCGCTCGAAATATTCCGGTGAAATGTTGGGCTCTACCGGCAGCGGTTCGGTGCCGAGTTCCGGATACCTGGTCGCCCACCGCTCGCTATTCGGTGCGGTTTTCATGTCGACTCTTTCAAATCAGGCATCAGTCACGAATAAAATCTTCTACGACTCTGTAGCTATGTCGTAACATGATCTCCTGATCAGATAATGGCATTTCCCTGAGCGCCCCCGAAGCCAGGCCCCCCTGTACTGACTCCAGGGTGCTCAGGTCCTCACGGAGAAGATCACGCGCCAGAACTCGAGAGAATTCCTGACTAATCTTCTTCCCGGGAGAAGTTGCCGCTGTCATGTAGAATTTGTAATCCAGGAGCGTGCGATCAACTGCTAGAGGCCAGAAATTGTAGGTGATGTACCAGCCCTTACCTACGTGAAGGATGAGATTTGGGAAGATCACGTTACTATCAAAGGCCCAGTTGGATACGGCGTCCGGATTGAGAGACCGATGCAAGGGATCATTACCGGTGGCTCCTTCAAGAACAGTCATCCCATGTTTATAGGCCACAGCCTCGGCGGGCGTTGGTTGATGTTCTGGATTGGCATAAACGGAAGAGGCGCGATGCCGGCGAAAAATTCTAATTGAGGGGAGGTGGCAAAACGGGTTCCCTTTACTGGTATTGGAATCAGGTACAATACGCTTGTGCAAACAGGGAACGTGGTAGGACTCCTGCGTAATGTCCATAAACACTTTCCAGTTTGTGTTAACGGTTGCCTGATATCTTGCGACAAGAGTGAACTTATCCAGCGGATAACCCAGATATTGTTCGTAGAGTTCGCCCATCCAATCCTGAAGCGTCTCAGCCGGGTGAGCGTCAATGTTTATGAAGACGAACCCTTCCCACACATCAATGGCCACTGGCTTTAGCGCGTACTCGCTCTTCTCGAAATCGAAAAACTGCTCCTCGTCCGGTACCCGAACCAGCTTTCCTGTCAGATCATAGGTCCAACCGTGAAACCCGCAGATAAAGCTACTGGTGTGACCACAGCCCTCATGGGCCAGCTTATTACCTCGATGTCTGCATACGTTATGGAAGCCCCTAATAGCGCCATCCTTACCGCGAACGACGATTATCGAAGACTTCAGGATGGCCAACTCTTTGACAAAGTAATCTCCGGGTTGAGGGATTTCCTCAAGCCGACCAACATTAAGCCAGCAACGCTTGAAGATCCGCTGCCGCTCGCGCTCAAAGTATTCCGTTGAAATGTTTGGCTCAACCGGCAGCGGCTCGGTACCGAGCTCTGGATACTTAGCGGTCCATTGTGGCCGAGTGCCTGTGCTGCTCATTTCTTGTTGCTCAACCTTAATCAGGTGCGATGTTCCGGCGAGTTAATGCTTGCCCGGATCAAGTGGCACACCCTTTCGCTGAGAAGTGATGTACGCTTCCAAGGCGACCATCTTGCGATCACCACAGGATAGCGGCTTGCCCTTCATTGGGTTTTCGATGCACCAGTTGATCATATCGCGTAAAGCGGCCACATCCTTCAACTGCGGCTGGAATTTGGGGTAGGTTTCCGGATGCGTGTCTGCCGCATCCGGGTGACACATGTCGCAAGAAACACCAATAGTGCCGCCGAGCGCCTTCCAATCGTGAAACAGCCGGTTACCCTCTTCAATCATTCGCTGTTGCTCTCGTTCCCACGTCATCCGGTCCCGTTTGGTCCACTTCGAAGCCTGCTTAGCTTGTTCTGCTGCATACTTATCCATCATCTGACGAGCGACATGACGGGCCTTCGTCGGCGGCAGGACTTCACCCGAGCGAACACCCGCGATCTCCAGTGAAGTCTGACCGTCGCAAAGCTGGACAACGAGATTTGCTCTCTCACTCTTGGCCGTCGAGTGTCGGGGGAGCTCTCTTTTTTCCTGGGCCACCGCACTGAATGGCCCGCTGTCGATGAGGCTCGTCAGGCCTTCGAGCTGTTGAGGCAGTTGTTGTTGACGAAATCCGGCTAAGAGTGAAAACACCACAAGCAGAAACAAGATCAAGAATTTATAGAACCTTTTGCTCATCTTCTTCGCCCTTGTAGTGCTAATAAGAGGGAAACTCCGGCGAGCGCGGAATTGCTTCTTTGCCCCACGATTCCAGATAGGCTTTCGCCACGGTGATCGGATCCCGCCGCCACAGGGAATAATGCTTGTTTACGTAGCCGCTGCCGTAAACATCCACCGTCCCAGAACCCAGGCCATCGAGTTGATCAAACGGGTCCACGCGATCCATCTTAACGGTCAGCTTCGGCAAGCCTTCCGGCGCGTAGGGCCAGGGCCACGATGTGGCTAGCATACCGTGAAAGTGAATATTCTTGACCCGGTGGGTGAGCACCTGATGCGTGTGCGCGTGAAGCACGGTGACCGACCGGTAGGGAAAGAGGATCTCCTGCACGAGGTCGGCATCTTCCGTCCAAAAGTTCCAGGGCCGATAGTACTTGTACAGCGGCGCGTGCGTCATGAGAACAATGGGCGTGTCGTTGGGGACCTTGGCCAAAGCTTGGCGCAACCATTCGCGTCCGGCTTCACCCACTTCAAACCGGCTTTGAATGGGACTATCCAACTGGGCCACTGTCTTCATCCGCTCCAACGGCGTCATCTTACGATCGGTCCAGAAATCCTTCTCGTTTACGCTCATCAGGCCAATAAAGTGAACGCCCTTATGATGGAACGAGTAGTTGGGTGGCCCGAACAGTTCCTGCCACTTCTCGCCGAGGTCTAGATACCAATCGTGCTCACCCGCAACCATCTTCAGCGGCGCTTTCAACTCGCTCAAGATTTGCTTGCCCAGTTCGAGTTCTTTGGGCTGACCGAACTGCGCGAGGTCACCGCCAACCAGCACAAAGTCGGGCGGCGGCTTTAGCGCGTTTATGTCGTTGACCGCGCGCATGGCGGCCGCAACAAAGCGTTCGTTCAACGTCCGCTCGTACAGATGCGTGTCCGCGATGTAGGCGAAGCGAAAGGCCGGCTTCTCCCTCAGCCCAACGCCAAGGACATCAACCAACTGGAACGAATGCGGCGGCACGATGGCTTTCGCGGTAGCGATCGTTGCCGCTCTGCCAGCGACGCCAAGAAATGATCGTCGGTCAAGCAGTTTTACCGCCTCGAAAAACCCAGCACGAGCTTGTCGATAATTTTCTTCCCGTTTCTTCCATTTTAACGGCCACATCAAACTACTCCGAACCCCGCCTAACTGGCCTCTGATCGTTCTCCATCGACCCAAAATTAGACCGAGCGCCAGCCCACTTTGGCCGACAGTAACTACCCAACCAGTGAGATTTCGAACTTGGCCCCGCGGATGGTACGCTTTCGTCACCATCTCGAGAGAGCTGGAATTCCCACGGCCAGCTTGCGAGAGTTAACACCAGGGCTGCTTCAGTAACGCTCTACTTGGCCAGGCCGCAGGAAGCAATAGTGCTCCTGGACCATGAAGCGTTACTCGGTAGATTTGCCTCACCGTCTGGTTGATGATCCGCATTAGCCTTCAGCCGGTTGATTAACGATTTACCTGAATAGATTGTACGTATCGCATGAGGGCGTAAACATCTCCCTTCTGGCCCAACTCGCCCTTCGTTCGGCGGAAGATCGTTCCCCATACGGGCATTACACGGCTGCCGTGAACGGGTACGTCTTTTTCGCCGTCAATAAAGGTTGAGACTCTGTCACTCGGGAATTTTTCACCCTTCTTTTGAATCAGCGTAAGGTCGGCAGGTTGTTGCTTCAGCGAAGATGCGGCCGGGCCGTTGCCTTTCGCATCCTTGCCGTGACACGCTGCGCAGTACTGAGTGAAAAGTTTTTCCCCTTTTACCACATAACCTGACCGCTGACGCTGACCCTCTTTGGTATTTTGAGCAGAGAGCGTCGAGACAAGCATCAGTGCCGCATAAAGGCCAACCAAAGCACAAGCCATAATCCTTCTCTTCATCTCATTCCTCCTTTTACGAATGGGTACTCTAATCGAGCGGTGTTTGGATCAAGCAGAACATTGATGCCACTGCCTTCCTGATCGCTCCAGGCTGCAACACAACGAGCTGCGATATTACACTGGTCAGGAACTCATGATTTCACTGAGGAGTTTTTCTCTATTGATGACCTGACCTTCCTTGACAACGACTTCAATCTCGCGAGTGTTCTGAATGTTTTCGAGAGGATTACCCCTGACGACCAACAGATCGGCAATCTTCCCGGTTTCGACCGTGCCCAGTGACTTTTGCCCAAGGTATTCTGCTGCTGTTTTGGTTGCCGCTACTAGAACGCGGGCCGGCGTGACCCCGGACTGGACCATCAATTCCATCTCTCGGTGCACTGAGATTCCAGGAAATGATCCCGGCACTCCAGTGTCCGGACCCACCCCAATCGGAATCCCAATTTCAGAAAGCTTCTTTAGATTGGCCTCAATAGTCGAAAGCTGCTTCTTGATAAAGTCCTGCTTAATGCTCTTCTCAAAGCTGTCCAGGGGCTCCCTGGCCGTCAACGTCGCGAGGGTTTTCTTGGGAACAGTCTTCTTGACGAACTCCTGAGCGATAAACTCACGGATGACCCTTTCGTCGAAGACATCGTGATAAACGGAGAGAGTGGCTAGATACAAGGTGTGGTTTAGTCTGGCCAGTTCAATATATTCGTCATCCACGGCGCTGGTGATAGCGGAATGGGCCATGATATCCGCTCCGGCTCTCATCGCATCCTTATGATCTTCGGTACGATAGGCATGGACCATCACCTTCAGTTTTCTGGCATGAGCCTCTTTAATGACTGCTTCCATCAATCTCTTTTCCAGTTTTGGAAGCGGGCGAGTGAACGAGCTGCTCATGTCATCGTAAAACAGTTTCAAGATGTCAACTCGCGCGCGGGCCACCCGGCTAACCTGGGGCTTAACCTCTCGTAAATCCTGCAACTCGATTCTGGCGGCCGGCTGGTTTGCACCACCCCATCCGCCAGGGGCGGTAAACGCCGGCCCTGAGATAAACAGTCGCGGGGACGGGAAGGCATTGCGGGAAGCCAAAGCACGCAGTTCCAGCCCCGAGCCTAATGGTTGTACCGGATCACAAACGGCCGTTACGCCCCAGTAGAGCATCTGCTTCAAAACTTTCTTCTGCTCTACCGGATCGTAAGTCATGCTTCTCTCTTTGACAGTGTCAAAACCTCCACTGATGAGATGAGCATGCATATCAATTAACCCCGGGAGGATCGTCCTCCCCGTGGCATCAATGACTCGCGCTCCAGCCGGCGCTCTCAAATTCGCTCCGCTGATCTCTTTAAATCTTCCATTCTCTATGAGAATCGAAGTGTTCTGACTTGGCCCTCTTCCTGTACCATCTATCAACTGCCCATTCTTGATTAATACGACACCTCTGGGCACAGCGCCGGCTACCCGATGGACCATCTCAGGGGAGAGCACCAGCGAAACGCTTGCCGCTTTCAGGAAGTCACGGCGCGATAGGCAGGTGTTGTTGCTTTTGTCCGAGACCATAACGGATTTCACGCTCGTCAGCTAGAAGATTGCGTGGAAATAGTGCCACGTAAAGCACAAAACTCCGAAGAAGAAAGAAAATGTCAATCAAGTAGCGGCCAGCCCGTTGCGAGGGGAAGGCCAGAACGTTTGGCAACGCGTCGAGCGGCTTCGACGGCATCCTTAATAATCGTCGTCTCGCCCTTAACATGACCATCCTGTAATACCTGGTTCCCTTCGATAAACACATGGATGGCGCGAGGCGAACCGTGCACCAGCGCGTTAGCGACGTTATAAACAGGTACGCCGACATCGAATACCGCAATGTCCGCCCACTTGCCCACTTCAAGCGTTCCCGTGTGATCGCGCCATCCCAGTGCGTTTGCGCCACCGGGTATCAACCATTCGAGAGCTCGCTCGGCTGTGACGGTGGCATAGGTCTTCCTGGCCTCAGCATAAATGTTGCAAGCCAGAGCGGCGGCATTGAGAATGTTGACATGGTTAGAGGCATTAAGGGCGTCCGTTCCGAGTGCCATGCTCTCTAGGTCGGGGTGCCTACCGACGAAAGTAACACCCGAAGAAAGGCGTAAGGCTGAATGGGGAGAGAACACAACGGTGGCACCAGAACGATTGACGGTCGCCACTTCGTTATCGGAGATGTGAATCGCATGGCCCACGACACAACGATCATCAAGCACACCCAGGTGGTCAAGCTGGACCAGTGGGTCACGACGTGTACGGGCCTGGTAAGCAACAATATCACTCGGACTAGGTGACATGTGAAAGGTCCAGTGGCGATTGTATTCACGAGCCAGTTGTGCCGCACCCACGTAAAGTTCGTCCGAGCAGATAGCGGTTCCCAGAACATCCGGCCACACCTCCACCCGCCCCTGTGGGAGTGCCAGCGCATCGTGTATCCGCTTAAGCGCTTGATCAGTAGTCATGGAGAAGAAACCTGCCTGTGGCCACCGGTCGCCCGCCCAGGTTCCGATCGAGCCACGAATGCCCATTCCAGCAAGTCCTTCAAGCACCGCAGCCGGATGACGACAGGTCCCGGCTTCGATGAACGCAGTCGTACCTTGGCGCAACATCTGCAAGGCCACGAATCGCGCCGCGGCCCGGTCATCCTCGGGCTGGGAGTGCTGGTATGCAGGCAGTCCCCACTTCGTCAGATGTTCGGAGGGTACGCTGTCGTCAGGCCGCAAGCCGGGCAACAACTGATCACCCGTGAGATGAATGTGGGAGTTGATCAGGCCAGGGGTGGCGACAAGGCCGGCGAGGTCGATTCTTGAAGAAGACTTCCAGCGAGCCAGAAGGCTTGTAGAACTGCCAACATCGACGATGTTACCTTCCCTGATAGCGATGGCGCCGTCGCGAAAGACGCGGCGCTTGGCATCCATAGTGACGACAAGGGCGCCATGCAGCAAAAGGTCGGCAGCACCCGGCCGCCGAGAGCTTGCCTCCGACCCGGGCCCGTTGAGCGCAAAATTTCCCATGGCCGCAATGCCGCTCACACGAACGAACTGCCGCCGGCTCATCTCTCGCAATGGCTTTCGATTACCACCATTATCTTGAGCCCAAGCCATAAACAGATCTTTATCTCGGCTACAGCCGAACAACTGTACGCTCGAATTTTGGGATCCACTATTTCCGAGCTTCAGTAATTCTGATTTGTAGGGGCTTAGGGGTGTATAGCAAGTCAAAGGGACATGCGGACACCCCAACCAGAACGTCCATTTCGGCTCTCAAGGAGATGTAGTCGCCCTGTTCTGTCACCGGCTCTAAGGTTTCGAAGCGGCCTTCAGCAAAACCTTCGGCATTCATAAAAGCATTAAACACGTCGGGGACGTCGTCTTCCGACAGGCCATAAGGAGCAAGAGCTTCAGCGAGGTTGTCCTGGCAACTTCGATGGCCGGGCATATTAAAAAACTGCTCATAGATTTTGCGGCTGCAGCGACCTCCATTCCATGCCAAATGCACACCGGTTGGATCATCCACGACTGTCAACATCACGTTGTCCCGCGGGGGCTTGGAATAGAGCTTTTTAATCTTCTTCATATCGCCCTCGCCCAGCATCATATTCAGGGCGGCACTCCAGCCAGCGTGGAAAACCTCCTTGTAATCATTCGCATTAAGGAATACTACGTCCGCCATCTGTTTCCCTTCCACCTCGATGATGCTCACTACTTGTCCTTTATGGACCACAAAAGCCTTTCCGTAACGAGCGGGTACAATGAATTCATCGACAACTTTTTCCTTCATAACCTCTCTCCTAAGCGGGCTCTGATGCGGTTTCCCAAATTCGATACGGCCCGAGCTGAGTCATCAGGATTGCGCCGACCAGTGCAAGTAACGAATAAGTAGCCAGAATCAGGCCGTATGAACCCGTCAGGTCAAAATTGATTCCCATCAGTAATGGACCAACTACAGCGCCCAAGGTGTAGATCGCAAGAACATAACCATAGATTTCAAAAGTTCACTCTACCGACTCAACCGCCTGGGCAGTTTGCTGATTAACGATTCGCCAAATAGTCTCAGGTTTAATTGGCATGTCAAGGTGGCGCACACCGAAGGGAGAAAGAGCGTCGATGATCGCGTTTACCACTGCCGGGGTAGCGCCGATAGTTCCGGCCTCGCCTACGCCCTTGGCACCGAGCGGATTGACAGGCGAAGGCGTCTCGGTGCGATCGAGCTCGAACCAGGGAAGCATACTGGCTCTGGGCACTGCGTAGTCCATCAGCGTGCCGGTCACCAGCTGGCCCTGCTCGTCGTAGACGATCTCTTCGTAGAGTGCCTGGCCGATGGCCTGCGCAATGCCCCCTTGGACCTGCCCGTCCACTAGCAACGGGTTGATCACCTTGCCGCAGTCATCAACTGCGATGAAGCGCAGGAACTTTATTTCCCCCGTCTCAGGGTCAATTTCAATAACTGCCGTGTGCGTACCGAATGAAGCGGTGAAATTACTCGGATCGAAAACGGAGGTCGCCCAAAGTCCCGGTTCCATCTCAGGGGGCAGGTCAGCAGCAACGTATGCTGCGAGCGCGACCTCTTGAAACGTGATGCTCATACCACCAGAACTCTCCACCGCAGACAAGACCGCGGATGGTGACCGTTCAAAAGTTACTTGTTCGGCAGGCGCAACGAGTTCGCGCGCGCCTACGGTCGCTGCGTGTGCGGTTTGTATAAAGAAGCGGCCCTCACAAAAGCCAACGCTCGCTTCATCAGCATTCAGCATGCGCGTAGCGATCTTTGTGGCCTTCTCCTTGACCTTTTCCAGCGCTTTCACGAGCGCCGCGCCGCCCACGGCCGTCCCGCGACTGCCGAAGGTGCCAATACCGTACTGCACAGGCAAAGTATCACCATGAATGACGGTGACGTCACTCATGTCGATGCCCAGTGCGTCGGCGGCCACCTGCGCAAAGGTCGTCTCCTGCCCCTGGCCATGCGGTGAGACGCCGGTGAGCACTGTCACCTTGCCCGTCGGCTCAACACGCACTGTCGCGCTCTCCCAACATCCCATACCTGTTGGGCTGCCCCTTGATGGTCCGACCCCGCACAACTCGGCGTAAGTCGAAATGCCGATGCCGATGATTCTTCCCTGCTGGCGAGCTTTCTTCTGCTCCTCGCGCAGCTTGTAATAGTCGGCGATTTCAAGCGCACGCTGCAGCGCCCCCTCGTAGTTGCCACAGTCGTAAACCACACCGGTCGCGGTTTGGTAGGGAAACTCCTGCGGCGCAATGAAGTTCTTGCGCCGCACCTCGATTGGGTCGAGTCCGAGTTCGGCGGCAACCATATCGATCGCGCGCTCGACCACGTAGGTGGCCTCCGGACCGCCCGCGCCACGGTAGGAGTCGGTCGCCATCTTATTCGTAAAGACGGCGGTAACGTTCGTCTGAATGGCAGGGATCTTGTAGCAACCCGAGAGCATCATCGCTGTGACCATAGGCATGACGGGTGTATACAACTGGCAATATGCTCCCAGGTCGGCGAAGACGTTGTAACGCAATGCCACCACCGTGCCGTCCTCTCGACAGCCGACTTCGATATAGCCGACCTGCCCACGACCATGCGGGGTTGTTTGCAGATTCTCGCGCCGTGTCTCGATCCACTTGACAGGCTTGCCTGTCTCGATCGCGATCCAGCCGAGCAACGCCTCTTCGGCAAAGATGTTAACCTTCCCGCCAAACCCTCCGCCCACCTCAGGCGCGATGACGCGCAGCTTGTTCTCGGGCATATTGAGCAACCGCGCGAGTTGAGTCCGCAGCAGATGAGGAATCTGCGTCGATGACCAGACGATGAGTTCTTGTTCACCCGGCTGAAAGCGCGCCAGCACGCCCCGTGGCTCCATCGCTAGCGACGCCACCCGCTGATTCACCACTCGCTGCTTGATGACCCTGTCAGCAGATTCGAGTGCAGCTTCCACGTCGCCTGAGCCCGTCGTGAGCTTGTAGGCGATATTGTCGCCGTATTGTTCGTGGATGATGGGGCCGCCTCGCGTGGCTGCTTCCGGATCTACCACCGCTGGAAGTTCTTCGTAATCAACGACGATCAAATCAACCGCATCGCTCGCTGCATAGCGGTCCGTGGCAACAACAGCCGCGACGGGGTGACCAACAAAATAGACTTTGTCTGTTGCGAGGACAGTGTGCTCGGTCACTTTAAGACCGGGCATCTTGAGCCCACACAGTAAAGGACCGATCTTATTAAACACGTCCTTGCCCGTGTAGACGCCAACGACACCCGATGCTTGTGCAGCGTCGCTAATATCGACCTTCTTAATACGCGCGTGGGCAAAGATTGAGCGTAGGAATGCAACGTGCAGTGTGTCCGGCAGCTTAATATCATCAACGTATCGGCCGAGCCCTCTTATTAACCGTGGATCCTCAGTGCGTTTGACCCGCTGTCCCACATACCTGTTTGCAATCATGGTGTAAGTGGAAAGGTCAGAGGTTAGATGTCGAAGAACCATCTTGTAGAACGCTTGAAGTATCCTCAGAAGAGGAACTTCAGTCCGAACTGCATTATGCGCTCCGTGGTCGAAGTAGTGAGTATCCGGCCGAAGGTCCCACCAACTATCTGTCCGCCGACCTTAATCACC
This sequence comes from Pyrinomonadaceae bacterium, assembly GCA_035283325.1. GTDB lineage: Bacteria > Acidobacteriota > Blastocatellia > Pyrinomonadales > Pyrinomonadaceae > PSRF01. Next base: position 29,003 of record DATEUF010000282.1, read on the forward strand.
GGAGCATTGAGATCGGTGCCGGGAATGCCGAAATTCGGATGATTGAAGACGTTGAACACCTCCCAGCGAAACTCCAGCCGCCGTTGTTCGCTGAAGTTAAAATCTTTTGACAGCCCCATATCGAAATTGACTATCCCATCGCTGATCAGGATGTTGCGCCCGGCACTGCCCTGGTTGGGCGGACGCAATCGCCTGAATGCATCCGTATCGAACCAGCGTTCCGGGGTGCGCTGGTCACTCGGCAGGTTCGGGTTTCCGAGCAGGTCAGCCCGATCGTTCTCCTGTACCTGATCAACATTAGGATCTCGCGTGTCCATGATTGTGAAGGGGTGGCCGGACTGCAAAGAGGCGATGCCGCTTAGCCTCCAACCTCCAAGAACGCGGGATGCAGATCCACTGCGGAAGAATGGTAGCTCATAGATGTAGCTCGCTACGAAGCGGTGACGGAGATCGAATGCCGACGGCCCGCGTTCGGCCCTCAGGTTTCGATTGTCCTGCGCTCGACCGGCATTTTGGCCAGGAATGAGAAAGAATGCCGTCGGGCTGGTAGTATCGTCAATGGCCTTCGACCAGGTATAAGAGGCTTGAAATGACAATCCACGGCTGAGTCGCTCCGTGAGCGTTGTCTGCAGCCCGTGGTAGCTGGAGTTATAAATAGAAGAGACCTGGAAGGTCGAACCGAGCTGGGGAAACGGACGGCGCTGGGCCACGTTGAACGGCGTGGCATTGGCAGTCAAAAACGGCTGATTGACGTCCACGTTGCCCTGGAGCCGTGTTCCCTTATTGCCGACATAAGCCACCTCGGCTGTGAGCGAAGGAGTCAGTTGACGCTGCAGTGTCAGGTTCCAGTGCTGGATATAGGCCGGTTTAAGATTGGCGTCTATCCATGTCGCAGTCGTGCCCGGCCCAACCGGAACAGGAAAGGTTAACGGCGGCTTGAAGGGGCTATTTCCTACGAACGGGTCGGCAAATGAGGGCGGGAAAATCAACACCGCAATCGGCTGAAAGTCTGGGGCCTGATAAACATTGTATGTTTGAAGCAAGCTTGACTCATCATAGAAGATCCCATAGCCAGCGCGGGCGCTGGTCTTCCCATCTCCAAACACGTCCCACGCCACTCCAACGCGTGGCGCAAAGTTGTTTTTGTCTGTTGGAAAGAGTGTTTCGGGGACGCCAGCATCGCCCGAGTGGAGCAGTCCCGTGGGCAGCGTCGGACTGAGTACTGACTGCTTTCCCGGAATGAAGGTAAGCAGCAAGTTATCCTTCTCTGTGAAGCCAGGTGACAGCTCATATCTCAACCCGAGATTGAGCGTCACGTTTCTGCTCACACGGTAATCATCCTGGAAATACAAGTAGTAAGCAGTTTGTTTCAGTGATTTATCTTCCTTTCCCGCCGCCTGAAGGTAGAGGAACGGGAATCCCAACAAGAAGTCCGCAAATGCATTTCCAGTGGCCAGACCATTGAAAGTAAAGGAAGCGTTTCCGAGGGATGTAAAGAGGCTTGTCAGTTTGGTGTGTCTCACCTCCCCACCGAATTTTAAGATGTGTTTTCCGGCGGTAAAAGCGATGTTATCGACAATTTGGTAGAAGTTGTAAACTCGCTGACTGAAGATCGGAGGACCCAGGCCGGTCACTCCCGTGACGGCAATTACAGGAGCGACATCTATGGAAGAGACCTTCGGGAAAGTAAAGCCCAACGTCTTCGGGTCTATTTGATCAACCGGCTTACCGCTGGCCACCGTGGCACGTTGGTAAGAAAAACGGAGGTCGTTGATCAGTCGCGGCGACAAGATATGAGTATCAGCGATCATGAGATTCTGGAAGCGATTTCCCTCCTCATTCGAAAACCCTGGGACTTGTATATTAGGGGCAGCATTTGAAGCGAAGTGGCCGAGCGGGACGAATCGCGTGCCCTTATCAAACAAGTACCGCCCGGAGAGCGTGTTTTTGCCTTCTATCAAGGTGTGATCCATTCGCACTATAAACTGGTCACGATCATTGGAGCCGCTGGGCGCCGCACTCCAAAGGTTGGTCCCAGCGACGTTGGGCTCGGGCCATAACTTCAGTATGTTGAGAATGTTATTCGAGATCGAATTGATCCTCTGTTGAGGAATGATCCCGCCTGGGAAAGGCTCCCGGGTAAAAGGATCAATTGGCTTGATGGTCTCCTGTGAGAAATTCCCTTGTCTGACCAGCAACGACGGCACGGGCGCGCTTACAGATATGCCCTTGCGCTGGCGAAAACCCTCGTAGCCGAAAAAGAAGAAGGTCCTCGATTTGACGATGGGGCCACCGATAGTGCCACCAAACTGGTGCTGCTTCAGTGCCGGCACTATGGGCTTTTTTGTGTCCGGGTCTATGGGCGCGAAGAAGTTCGCCGCGTCAAATACATCGTTGCGCAAGAACTCGTAGAGTGAACCGTGAAAGTCGTTTGTGCCGCTCTTGGTCAAAACTGTGACTATAGAACCCCCTGCGCGGCCGAACTCTGCGCCATAGGAGTTGGTCAGAATCTTAAACTCATGAAGCGTGTCGGGCGATGGCACGATCATCGCCGAACCAGTGATTGGCTCCACATTATTTACTCCGTCGAGCAGGTGGTTATTGGAGGTGATTCGCATCCCGTTTACCACGAAATTAAATCTGGTTCCTCCGGGAGTGTTGTTCGTTCCGCTTCCGACCACATCGATCCCGGGAATCGGAGGAGTTACACCGGCTTGCAGGGGCCCCAATTCGAGAAAGTTGCGTCCGTTGAGCGGCAGATCGACGATTCGTTTCTCCTCAACCACTTTGCCCAGTGTCGAACTGACAGTATCGACCTGCGAAATCTCGCTGGTCACGATCACACGCTCTGTGACCTGCCCCAATTCCATCCGGAAATTGACCCGCAGATCCGTTTCCACCTGCAGATCTATATCCTTCTGCTCAATTGGTTTAAATCCTGCCGCCTCAGCGGTAAGCGTGTACTTGCCTACAGGCAGCACCGTGAAGGTATAAGCGCCTTCAGCACTGGTGGTCGCGGTTCGCACCAAGTTTCTTTCCTGGCTGCTTACCGTAACCGTTGCGCCGCTGATCGCTGCCCCGTTTGGATCGCTAATGGTCCCGTACATAGTGCCCGTCGTCTGTGCCTGGACTTGGAAGGCGCCAAGCAGGATCAAAACCAACGTGACAACCACCAGGCTACGTCTTTGACTTAGAAAGGGATCTAACTTCGTCATTGTGGATTCCTCCTTCCCACTGTTAGCGATGGGTATCGCTAGTTTCCCTTACAATTAAGACCTGGTTGTGACAGCATCGCGAGGAAGGTCCGCTGCGAGGGTTAAAATGTGTTGTTGTTACGATTCCCTTGGTGAATTCGACATCTGCTAGAAACCCGGAGAGGAAGCCTCTCTCGCAGATGACGTTGTGGACCGACGGTTGGCAAGAACAGGCTACCGCCACTCCGGTTGGTCAACCGGCTCACCGTCAGCACGTACTTTGACGAACCTTCAAAGTGTTTCGGTTTGCGCTTTCAGATATCGCTTCTCAATCAGCAGCCGGCCCTGATATTCAATCGCCTCAAGCAGCACGACTACGCGCGCTCGATCGTCCATCTCCTGCTCAAGCGTCCCAATCAGCCCCTGAAGCGGTCCATCGTGAACCATGACTCGATCACCCGGCCGCATTGGCCGTGGTTCGATCTGCACATACCCCTCCTCACCCATTCCCGACCTAACTGCCAGAATGATCTCGTCATCGACGGGAAGCGGCCGGCTTCCATTGCCCACCACCCGCCGCACGCCACGCGCATACTGAATCAAGTGCAAGTAAGCTGCCGGACAAAAGCGCGCAAAGAGATAGCAAGAAAACAACGGTTTGATCACCATCTGGGCAACTCCCCAGACGCTCTTCTGCTGCTTTATCCGGGGCAAGAAGACCTCGAGACCGAGCCGCTCGATGTTCATCGCCGCGACCGCTTCCCGAGAGGGGTAAGTATGAATTGCGTACCAGTTCGTGTTGCGCCAGTAATCCATAATGGCGTGGGCGTCTGTACGTATCGCATCCCCAGAAGGCGTGAGGACGCAACTTAGCTTATTGGATGAAAAAGCTTTCTACGAGAGCTACGCTGTGACCTGGGCTTCATCGACTACTGCCGAACGTTCTTTCTTCACTGTTTCCCCGCGGTAACCAAGATCATCCGAGAGCTCTTGCGCCGCCTCAATGACTGAGCGTGCAAGCACGGGCAGCTTATCTTCGGTCATCCGAAATGCAGGTCCGGCGATACTGATCGCGGCCACAACCTTGCCGGAATAATCTCGGATTGGCGCCCCAATGCACTCGAGCCCTTCTTCGAACTCTTCGTTATCAATCGCGTACCCTTGCTCCCGCACCAGGCGCAAGCCCTCTCTTAGTTGCGCCGGCGTAGTCAGTGTGTTGCGAGTGTAAGCTTTTAACCCTCGCCTCTTGATTAACTCTTCAATCTCTTCTTCTGGTTGGAAGGCCAGCAATGTCTTCCCAGCGGCCCCACAGTGCGCCGGATAGCGCCGGCCAACAATCGATGGGACTCGCACTGTACGTGGGGCTTCCACCTTCTCAAGATAAAGCACTTCTCCGTCATCCAGGATGCACAAATGGGCAGTCTCCCCAGTCTCAAATGCGAGCCGCTGCAGGAACCGGCGAGCGCGTTCGCGCCAGTCAAGATGGGCGATCGCCTTGCTTCCCAGTTCGAAAAGTTTCAACCCCAGGCGATATTTCCCGTTATTCGAACTTTTTTCGACAAAGCGGTGCTGTTCGAGCACTCCCACCAGACGATGGGTCGTGCTCTTGTGCAACCGCAGCCGTTCGGAGAGCTCGATAAGGGACAGCTCAGGGCCTTCGCTGCAAAGCAGTTCAAGAATGCCTAATGACCGCTCAAGTACTTGGACACGATACGGGGAGGCCTTATTATCCATTCTATTATTGTCTCATATTATGAGATGGCGTATTACATATCAGAATGCGCTCTTGGCTGTCAATACTCCTAGCGCGTCAATTTGCGTGCGAAAACAACTAGACCACCGGCCGCGTCAGGACCTCGGCGGAAACTTTACGCGGGAGCCACCGTCCATCTGAAGAGCTTCCCAATAGCTTGCCATCCTCGACAATCACTTTTCCTCTTAGGATGGTCATCACAGGATAGCCCCGACATTCGAAGCCCTCCCAGATGCTGTAGTCTGAGTCGGCGTGCAGGTCACCAAGGGTGAGCTTTTTCCTCATCGTGGGATCGACCAGCACAAAATCAGCATCGCTACCTGGCGCGATCGCTCCCTTCTGCGGATAGAGTCCAAGAATCTTGGCAGCGTTGGTGGAAGTAATGGCTGCAAATCTTTGCAGTGACATTCCGCGTTCTGAGACAAGCTTTGTGAAGACTACCGGGAGCCGGGTCTCAATACCATTGTGACCGCCGCACACGGTCTCGACCGTCCGGCCTGAGAGCTTCACATCCTTGTGGGTCGTCCACTCATCGGTTGCCGTTGTGCATAGCCGGCCGTCGAGGAGGCCGGCGAGCAGGGAGTCTCGGTCCTCGGCATACTTAATTGCAGGATAGGTGTGAATGAGAGTTCCATCGGGCTTCTTGTAATCCTCACAGGTGAACTCCAGGTAGTTGTGTAGTGCCTCACCGTATACTGGCTGGCCCTCGCTTCGGGCTTCGGCTATAGCCGCAACGCCCTCTTTGGCAGTCGCATGGACGAAGTACACTCCAGTCTCCGTGTGTTTCGCGAGGCGGAGGATTTTGCGAAAAGAGATATCTTCAGAGAGGTTGTTGTGGACCAGGTGTAGATTGTATCCGTGATCGCGCCCTTCGCGTTTGAGCTTGGCGATCATATAGGTGACAATCTCGTCCTCTTCGGCATGGACGACCATGATCCCTGCATGCTTGGTCACCTCTGTAAAAACGGACCATAAATGACCGTACGGTACACGAAAGGGCGCATGAACTGTGAAGATTTTGAAGCTGGCCAGTCCAGCCTGAATAGCTTCACCAATCTGGTCGATGGCCTCGGGAGCAGCCTCCAACTCATCCCCTCTGAAGATATAGTGGAAGGCGAAGTCGGTATAGCAATGATCCTTGAAGATCTCGCGCCGCTCCTCAATAACTTTCATGATCGGTTTCTGATCAGACCCGTCAACTGGTGCGAAGTTAAAATTGCCTGCGAAGTCCAGGATCGTCGTCACGCCGCCAAAGGCAGCGGCCCGGCTAGACATCTGAGGCGGCGAGGTTATTACTTCGGGACGACCCGCCCACTTTTCGGGTATGGGAATACCAATATGCGCGTGGGGCTCAATGCCGCCAGGGAGGAC
>DATEUF010000283.1:0-15727 GCA_035283325.1 Pyrinomonadaceae bacterium
TGAAGTCGTCTGTAGGGCAGCTAACGTTCTGCGCTAGTGCGCGTGCCGACGCGCTGGCGAACCGAGGAACCGGATGCACGAATTGTGCACGTCCGGATCTGTGGGGGGCCTGGTTGGGTAACCGCTGGGCCTACCCGGACAAATGGATGATCGCTGCGGGAATGTGGGTGCAGGCTCTGGGCATCTGTTTGATAGCCGCGGCGCCGAGTCTCGTTCACGATCTGAAGGATAACTTTTGGTTGTGGATAGCTGGCGCGGTGCTTCTCGGCCTCGGAACGGCGCTTGTCTACCCGACGCTGTTAGCTGCCATCGGTGACGTAGTTCACCTGGGTGGCGTGCTTTGGCAGTTGGCGTCTACCGGCTGTGGCGCGATCTCGGCTATGCCGTCGGGGCGCTCCTCTCTGGAATAGTGGCCGATCTATTCGGGCTGGTCTGGGCTGTGCTCGCGGTCGGCGCACTAACTTTTGGGTCGGGAGTGATCGTTGCTCTTCGAATGCGCGAGACAGTCGGTGGGTCGGGGTAGATGCTCAACTCCTTGGAGTGCGGGGACTTGTCACCGCTTTTGAGTCGAGCCTCCTCATATTTGACAGCGGTGACAAGTCCCCGCACTGTCTCCAAGGAGTTGAGCTCGATGGTGCAAACCAAAAGCGGCAGCGATTATTTTCCTACCACGGTGATCTTTATCTCTGACGGATACTCCTTCGAATGGTGGACGGCATTATGCGCGATGAAGCCTTTTGTTTCGTCGTAATTCCTTCCGCCGGTGTTCAGGTTCCGATCGAAGCGGGGGAAGTTGCTACTCGACACTTCTATTCGAATTCGATGGCCAGCCTCGAAGTAGTTGCTGGTCGTCATCGGTTGCAGGGTTACCTTATACACCTTGCCCGCCTGCATCCAGACGTTAGGTTTGTCGTAACCGTTCCGATACCTCATTCGCTGAATCGTTTCATCCAAATTATAGGCACGGCCATCTGGATAAACATCGATCAGTTTCACTGTGAAATCTGTATCCTTCGCATCGGACGAAACATAGAGAGTTACTTCAATAGGACCGCTTACTTCGATTCCTTCCTTCAGCGGCTCGCTGCTATAGACCAGAATATCGGGTCGAGTCTCCATCTTGCGCTGGTCGAAAGCGCCGCCGGCAACCGCGTTTCCGGTGCAGCAAACATTGCCGCCATACGACGGCACTGGATTCATCGGATCGTAGTCAAACTTGTCCGGGTTATCCGCCGCCGGCGCGGCCTCAATAAGCTCACCGTCACCATCGAGCGTGTTTGCCTTGCCGCCGCTCGACAGGAAGAAGCTAATCGGCTGCGCGCCACGAGGTGGCCACGTGTCTGACGTCTGCCACTTGTTGATTCCCATGGTGTAGTAGCGGACCTTCGGCATTGTCTCGAGGATTCGGTTGTTCTCGCCTTTGAGGAAATAATCAAACCAGGCGTACGTCAGCTCGTCATAGTTTAAGCGTGCGTCACCAACGTTGCGCTCCCCAACGATTGTATTTTCAGTTGCGCCCTTGTAGGCGCAATGGAGCGTCGGCGCAATAACAGCGTACTGCTGGTTGGCAATCTCGGGAGACGCAGTCTTCCTCACATGATTGTATGCGGCCAGGTTGGGACCAACCGAAACGTCATACCAGGACATAAACCAAAATCCCGGAATGCTGATCTTCATGTTGTCGTGCCACAACCCGCCCTTATCCCAGGCTGGATCGTTTGGCATACGTTCGATCATCGCGCCGCCGGTCGCAACCGGCATGTGATCGGCGAAGATACCGCGTGGTCCATCGACCGCTTTGATTATGTCTTTTACCGGCAGGTGGCGCAGAGCCTTCGACCAATCGACCGGCGTCAACTGCTGTGCGAGGTCGAACGACCTTGAAGCGCGAATCAAATCCTCCTGTGATGTGCTGGGCGGAAACATTGGCCGCACCTGGTTCTGCTCGCCATAGAGCCAGGCGATGAACAACATTTGCACCGCGCCGCCACGATACCAGTTCCCCTGTTCATGGTAAGGACTGACTCGTCCCACGCCGGCGCCGAAGCCCTGCGGAATCATGGTGGTATATGCAGGATTACCCTGAGCCGCGACCGCCAGTTGCCATTCCGCCGTTGAGGAGCAGCCGATTGTGCCGACCTTGCCGTTGGACCAGGGCTGTTTGGCAATCCACGACAACTCGTCGACCCCATCAGTGAGTGGAGGGCCCAGAATGTCGTAGTTTCCTTCAGAAAAGAAGTGACCGCGTTCGTTCATCTCGACGAACGCATAGCCGCGCTTAACTGCCTCAAGCTCAGTCGTCAGGTCACGCGGCGCGCCATTGCGGACGTCCCAGAAGTTGAAGTTGTAGGGCGTGCGCACAAAGATGGCTGCGTATCTCCTGGACGTATCTTTCGGCCGATAGACGTCCGTCGCCATTCGTTTACCGTCGCGCATGGGCACCATCAGCTTCCGTTCGACGATCGCGATGGACTGTAGCTCACCCTCGATTGCAGTTCGTCGAGCGATTACCTCGGGTGTAGCATTGCCGCGACGCTGCGAATAGATGCTCTCCTTGGCAGGGATTTGAACGACAACGATGAAGGCCAGTATGGCAAGTGAGAGCGTCCAGAAGTTACTCTTTTGCATGGGCATGCTCCTTTATCAACCGTTGACATTTATTAGTTGCGCGCGTTAGATCATCCCGCCGTTTCAATTTCCATCCAACGAGGCCTCCTGAAAAATGACCACCTCCCGTCGTGACTTTCTCAAGTCGGCCGCGATAGCTGCCGGCGCAGTGTCGTTGCCGACCTTGCCGGAGTGGATTAGCAGCGTAGTTGCCGCTGAAGAGGCCGCCGCAGCCGCGATCGACAAAAACGCTTTGGCAGATATTGCTTTGAATACGGCCCGCAAACTCGGTGTAGCTTATGCCGACATTCGCATCAATCGCTATCGCAGCGAATCGATCACCACTCGCGAACAGCAGGTACAAAACGTTTCGCGCAGCCAGAATTTCGGGTTTGGCGTCCGGGTGCTCTTCAAAGGAACGTGGGGTTTCGCCTCGAGTCGCAGTGTTACTCCTAACGCTGTGCGGCTGATAACGGAGCATGCTGTGGAAATTGCCCGCGCCAACGCAGTATACCAGCGCAGGCGTGTTTCGCTCGTTCCAGCCGACAAGGTCGTCAGGACGTGGAAGAGCGCTTTCGAAAAGGATCCGTTCGAAGTCTCCATTGACGACAAGATCCAATTTCTCATGGCGCTCAATGATGCTGCGATGAAGACACAGGGAGTGAGCTTTGTCAATTCATCAATGGCGTTTGTAAACGAGCAGAAATTTTATGCTTCGACCGACGGCTCGAGGATCGAACAGTACATTATTCGAGCTAATCCTAACTTCAACGTGACCGCGGTAAACCGGGCCAACGGCGACTTTCAAACACGCAGTGCTCTTGGTGGGCCCCAAGGAATGGGCTACGAATACATGGAGAAGCACGACTGGAAAGGAGAAGCCCAACAGGCCGGCGAAGAGGCCGTAACAAAGCTAAAGGCAAAATCGGTGGATACGGGAAAATACGATCTCGTGCTGCATCCTTCTCATCTGTGGTTAACCATTCATGAATCTGTGGGTCACCCGACCGAACTCGATCGCTCTCTTTGGTGGGAAGCCGACTATGCAGGTACGAGTTTTCTCACTCAGGATAAAATTGGCAAGCTGCAGTTTGCGTCGAAGATCATGAACTTTGTTGCTGATAGAACTCAGCCCGCGGGGTTGGCAACTGTCGGTTATGACGACGAAGGAGTTCCCGGGCAGCGCTGGCATCTGATCAAGGACGGGTTGTTTATCGACTGGCAAACGACACGCGATCTCGCCGCAATGACCGGACAGAAAAAATCGTACGGGTGCAATCACAGTGATAGCTGGGGCAGCATCTCTTTTCCCCGAATGCCCAACGTCTCTCTCCAGCCCGGCTCCAACAATACATCGCTTGACGATCTGCTTGGAGGTGTAGAGAAGGGCATCTTGATCTACGGAGATGGAAGCTACTCCATCGATCAGCAGCGTTACAATTTCCAATTTGGGGGTCAGGTCTTCTGGGAAATTAAGAACGGCAAGCGCGGCGAAATGCTGAGGGATGTCGCCTATCAATCGCGCACAACTGACTTCTGGAATTCGTGCGACGGTTTGGGGGGCCAGGGAAGCTATGAGCTCGGCGGGAGCTTTAATGATGGCAAGGGTGAACCCGGGCAATCGAATGCTGTTAGTCATGGTTGCCCTGTAGCTCGCTTCCGGCAAGTGAATGTGCTCAACACGGCCCGAAGATAGACCAGGTCCGAAGTCAGACGTTGCACGCTGAGGGGGTCTTTTTTAACGGTTGTGTGCGGTGTCACATACTAAGCAAGCCTTCAGAGACCACATTAGATATGCTACTCACTGAAAAAGAGGCACGCACAATCTGCGAAAAGTTGATGAGTTATGTGAAAGCGGATGACGCAGTAGTGAGTGTGAATAGCGAGAACTACGGACACCTTCGTTTCGCTGCCAATGCCTTCACTACCAGTGGCGCGCGAGAGAACGTCAGTGTTGAAGTTACAGTATGGATTGGTAACAAGCGGGGCGCGGCCTCGACAAATGAGATCGACGACGAATCTCTCAAAGCTACAGTCGGCCTGGCCGAACAACTTGCTCGTGTATCACCGGTTGACCGCGAATACATACCGACGTTGGGCTGGCAGACTTATAAGCCGGTTAACGGATACGCTGAAGCTACTTCAAATTTATCCGTTACAACTCGAGCAAAGGCGATTAATGATGTGATTGCAGCCTGTGAGAAGGCAAAAGTTGTCGGCGCTGGTTTTCATCAAGCGCGTGGATTGGCCGGAGCTTCAGCCACGAAAAACGGCAACTTCGTATATGAGCAGTCGAGTCTTGTGAGCCTGTCCACAACCGCCAGGACGCCCGATGGAACCAGTTCAGGATACTTTCTCCGAAACCATTTCGATGTTGCGAAACTCGATACCGTGCGCGTCGCCAACGAGGCGATTCGCAAAGCTCTCGAGGCTCGCAATCCTCGCGTTCTTGAACCCGGCGTGTACCCTGCGATTCTTGAGCCGCAGGCAGTCGCCGACCTGCTCGCATTCTTTGCCTTTAGTTTTGATGCTCGCAGCGCTGAAGAGGGGCGCAGCGCGTTTTCGGCGCCGGGCGGAAAGACTAAGGTGGGCGAAAAACTCTTCGACGAGCGTCTTAATATCTATAGCGATCCCTGGCGTCCAGAGTTGCCCGGCTCGCAGTCGGCCCAGGGAGGCCTTCCGGCGCAGAAGATCCATCTCGTGCGCAACGGTGTACTTGAGAATCTGGTTTACTCGCGCTTCTGGGCTAAACAAAAAGGCAAGGAACCTACGCCGGGCCCAGTAAACAGCATTATGGAAAGTTCTCAATCTCCGGTGACCGTTGAAGACATGATTAAGTCGATGGACCGCGGCTTACTGCTCGGTCGCTTCTGGTATATTCGCGGCGTCGATCCGAGAACGATGCTGCAAACGGGTCTCACTCGCGATGGAATCTGGTATATCGAGAAGGGCAAGATCCAGTACCCTCTCAAGAATTTCCGATTCAACCAGAGCTTGATGCAATTGCTTGCTCCGGGCAATGTGGACATGATTGGTAAGCCTGAACGAGTTGGCAGCTCAGAAGGGCAGGGCGGCAATGCTGCGTTACTGCCGGCCCTCAAAGTCAATGAGTTTCACTTCTCGTCGCAATCTGAAGCTGTTTAGAACGCGATGAACACGATGCCATGGATACTACTCGCATAGAGTTGGCTGCCTGATTTCGACGTTCCTGCTCGGTGCCATCGGTAGTGAGGGTATTGCAAAGGGAAAGCCACCGCATGGCGCTGAAAACTCGAGCAGTTTGCACCGCGGTAGCGCGATATCCGGTTATGACAAATCGAAGGTATTTAATTCCGTCACGATATGGTCTTGTAATACTGCCATTGTTCCTTTAGCCGCATCATTAATGTAACAAAGCGAGAATCCTGTCGGAGAGGATCGAGATATGGATCGCTGTCAAACATTGGGTAACATGGGAGCCCTTCCTCCGCCGCTGTTTGTAGCCATCTGATCGCTTCCTCGGGCTTGTTCATAAGCGAATAAGCGCAGGCAATGTTGTAGGCAGTGTGATGAAAATGGCCAAAGCCTTTGCCCTTTTCTATAGCGCTCTTGATCTTGGCCTCAGCGGTGTTTTCGTCACCGGTCTGGGCTGCAATTAGCGCTTGCACACTCGTTAGGAGTCCGCCGGTGTCTTCCGGGTAATCTTTCAATAGCTCCCCAAGTATGGCGGCTGCTTCCTCTTTTCTTCCGAGATGCAATAAAGCTGTTGGAATCTGATATCCCACAAGCGTTGGATTCACTTCTGTGGGAACGCTGCGCAAAGCGGTCAGGGCCTGCTCATACTTGCCTTGCAACAGCAATGTTGCGCCGACACGAAGTCGGGCAGGGGTATTGCTTGGGTTGATGGCAACTGCTTTTTCCAATTCCTGGGACGCTTCGTCAAAAAGTCCAACGTGTCCATAGACAAGCCCAAGTTGATTTCGCGCCTCGTCCAAATTCGGATTGAGGGCCAAGGCGCGGCGATATTCCTGAATGACCTGGCCATGCGGGAAATGATTGGCCGGCGTCCAGAGGAGGCGGCCACGAGCCAGGTGAGCTTCAGCCAAATCCGGGTCCATGGAAAGCGCTTTCTCGACGGCAACAAAGGCTTTCTCTTCCCACTGTTTTTCATCCGGCGTGAATAAGAAAAACCGCCATACACATGCCTGCGCCAACTCCGCCCAGGCCGAGGCGAAGTCGGGATCTGAAGCGACGGCGCGGTCAAACATCTCAATAGCAATTTTGTTGTCAGCTTTAGTTTGGCGACTAAGGTGAAAGCGCCCACGCAAAAAATAGTCATAAGCGGCCGGGTCGATTGGACGCGCACGCGTCAAGCTCATTTGCTCCTGCGGCGTTAGTTTGATCTGGATGGCCTGGGTAACGGCCCGCGCCATCTCGTTTTGCAGCGTTACGATATCACGCAGATCTCGATCGTAGGTCTCGGTCCACAAATGCCGGTCGGTCGGCGCGTGGATTAACTGCACGTTAATTTGCACCCGCTCGCCAAAACGCTGCACTGAGCCTTCCACTATCGCATCTACGTTCAATTCGCGGGCTATCTCCGGCAATGGCTTGTGTGCGCCTTTGTACTGCATCACCGAAGTCCGCGAAATGACCCTTAACGCTCCCACCTTGGCCAAGCCTGCGATGAGAGTCTCAGTCATCCCATCAGCGAAATAGTCCTGCGCCGGATCGCCAGAGAGGTTGGCCATGGGTAGTACCGCAAGCGACCTGACCGTCTGCGATGTGGCAGGCGCGCCTCTGAACAGCAGGGCATACGCGAGTGCGACACTAACAAGCACAACCGCAAAACCAGCGAGGGCCATAACCCGTCGAGACGTAAATTTATTTCGCGGCCTTAAATCCCCAACCGTTGCCGTCTCACCGCGTGAGTCAGAGTTTCGCGCCACGCCATATTCGGTGCGCAGATTTTCCAAATCGATGAACAGATCACGCATCGTCTGGTAGCGGCGGTCACGATTCTTTTCCAAACACTTGCGGACGATGCGCTCTAATTCCATAGGCACGCCCGTCGCGTAACGTGCCAGTGGCGTTGGCTCTCTAGTCAGAATTGCAGAGATGGTGCCGGCCGCGTTCTCAGCAGAGAAGGGTTGATGTCCGCTGAACATTTCATATAGCAACGTCCCGAAACTGAATATGTCACTGCGTGCGTCCGCACCCTCACCCCGCACCTGTTCCGGCGACATGTAAGGTACTGTCCCAAGTATCACCCCTGGCGCCGTCAATAAACCTACCGTCTCTGCCTCGGTCTCCACTCGCCCCGTCTCACATACCTCTTTGGCCAGCCCAAAGTCCATCACCTTCGCCTGTCCGCGCGCAGTAATCATTATGTTTTGAGGCTTGATGTCCCGATGGATGATCCCCCCGGAATGAGCCTCCGCGATTGCGTCGGCTATCTGGACTGCAATGGCGAGCGCTTCCGCGAGATCGATGGGCGGCTTCGCTTTAATCTTGGAATCGAGCGTCTCGCCCTCAACATACTGCATGACGATGAAGTTTCGTCCAGCTTCTTCATTAACCTCGTGGATGGCGCAGATGTTTGGATGGTCGAGTGTGGCCGCCGACTTGGCTTCTCGGAGCAACCGCCGGTTGGCATTTACATCATTAGACGATTCTGATGATAAGAATTTGATAGCAACCTTGCGGTCAAGTCTTGTGTCTTCGGCAAGATAAACCTCTCCCATGCCGCCCGCGCCGAGCTTTTTAATAATGCGGTAATGGGAAACTGTCTGCTCGATCATCTGTGCTCAAATTCAGATCGGAATTAGTTCGCTACTTTGCCTGAGTGTGCGTGATTCGACGCGTCCAATCCGCAAGGTTCTGGAGTAGCTGGCGCATCGACTCTCTTGTTGACTCGTGCGTAATATTCCCGTCTGCGTCGAACCGCTCGGCGGCATTGCTAATCATGACCTCTGGTTGATTGATGGGAAACATATTCAAAAAGACGAACATTTGCCGCAGGTGATACTGAGCTCGCGCAGTGCCGATTCTGCCGACCGAGGCACCCATAATTGCCACAGGCTTTCCATTCCAGGCATTATCCCCATAAGGTCTCGACGCCCAGTCGATAGCATTTTTCAACACCCCGGGAACGGAGTAGTTGTATTCTGGCGTCACGATCAGAACCGCATCCGACTCGCGGATTCGCCTCTTTAACTCCACTACCTTTGTGGGTAGGTTCTGTTCATCATCCTGATTGAAGCCGGGAAGGCCATCGAGTTCGAAGATGTCGAGGGTCGTGTCTTCAGGCAGGAGCTGAGTCGCCGCGCGCAGCGCCGCGCGATTGTAAGAGGCGCGTCGCAAGCTGCCGGCGATGCCAAGAATGCGAATCGTCGTACTCATTCATGTCTCCCCGTTGAAAAAGTCCGATAGTCATGACAATTACTATGCGCTTTCCGGTACCAGGACAGCGCGACCTCTGATTTGGCCGACCTTGAGTTTGTTATAGACATCTGCGGCCTGCTCCAAAGAAAACTCCGTGGTCTCGGCGTGGATGCGTCGATCGCCGGCCATTGCAATGACCTCCATCAATTCAACTCGAGAACCCCAGTAAGGAATGCTCAACGCGGAACCAAAAGGAGTGCTACCGTGGTGGAAATCATGGTGCCCGCCCCCGAGACCAACGATGGTCCAAAGACAGTTGCGGCGCAGCAACCTGGCGCCAAGGTCCACCGTTGCTTGCACTCCTATGCAGTCAAGCACAAGACCGGCGCCGCGCGGTCCCGCAATTCTCAAAATCTGCTCGGCCGCTTCGTCGGGGTTGCTGTTATCGACAACTTCGTCTGCGCCGAGCGCTCTCGCCTGCTTTAACTTAGCCGGATCTATATCGGTCGCGATGATCCGCACGGGCGCAAGTACGCGCAGTAACTGAACCGCCATGTGACCCAGTCCGCCGACGCCTATCACCACGACTGTGCTATCACTGTGGAGTGATGGTAACGCGCGTTTAATGGCATGATAGGGTGTGAGAGCCGCATCCTAAGAGGGGCAGCTTTCGCGGGACTCAAACTCCCCAGAGAAACTAACAGCCGCGCGAAAGGCACCAGCATATATTCGGCCATGCCGCCATCGCACCCGAGTCCTCCTCCGAATGCGGCGAGTGCTGCCCAGTTTTCACAGTAGTTCTCCATCGAGAGTTGGCAGGCGTGACAGTGACCGCAACCCCAGGGACCGAACAGCCACTGCGTCGCCTTCCTTGAAACCTGAGACCCCATCACCAAGTTGCGCTATCCATCCGGCATTTTCGTGACCGAGAGTGAAGGGGGGTTTGAAGCCAAAATCTTCCTCCATCAGGTGCAAGTCCGAGTGGCAGACGCCGGCGCCCCCAATCTTTATCAGAACCTGGCCGGGGCCGGGCACTGGCTTAGCGACATCAGTCACCTTGAAGCATGTGTTCCGTAACAAATCATAGAGGCCAAGTTCACGCGCTTCGGCAACTCCCAGGGGGACCATGTATTCACCGCGTACTCGGTCTTTGAATGCTTGTTCACGTTCCAAAAACAAGCACTTGCTTGCCTGCTTCGGCCATGACCTTTGCTAACGCCGAACTGCCAAGTCCCCCACCAATGGTGACGATATCGTAGATCTCAGAACTCATTTTCAGCCCCCTTAGGCATTATTTGAACTGATTATCGGGCTGCTTCGGAAAGCGTGATGCTAACTCTAGTCAAGCAGAATTGCGAGTGGGATGGTAATTACGCAGAGAAAGACCATTATTCCGACAGACAAAGGCCATAGCCCGACATTTAAATAGCGGCTTTTTGCGCCGCGGCCGAAGTACGCGCCTCCATCCGGCGGCAAATGCCGTAGCTAGAGCAGTTTGGTGACGAGGGATTCAGGTAGGCGGAAAACTTTTCCGAATAAATTCAACCGCCCAAGGCACAAAGTCCGCGGCCTCATAGCGCAAACTTGAATGTCCTAATGAGGGCCGAGAGACGGACCTCGGCATAGCTGGAGTCTTTTTAGCTGCGGGCCGGCATAAGACGTGGTGCCAAAGTTTAGCCGGATAAAAGTCGGTATGTCGTTGATTTAGGTTAGATATGAACCAATCCACCGACTCGGAAACTGTGTCAAAACGCGTGCGGTCACATGTCTCACGCGCTGTCAGATGCGGGCGACGGTATGCTCAATGTCAGTACAGGGAGCGATAGCGACCTGGTAAGTCTTTGAAAGACACACAAGTAGCGGCGCAAACGGACCCGGTCGCTACCGCGCGGTGGTACTGCGTTGAGTGATGTGTCTGTGGAATTGGTCATCGATCATTGAGTATTTACACGGTCGTCGGTGGCATTTGCCTGTGTTGACACACAGGTTCTCTGGATGCCACCGCCCCGAATGTTCGAAGATCGTTCAGTCAACTATCAAGGCTACTGGGCGGAAAGAAATACAGAACGAGCTCTGTACTTATTGAGCAGCTTGTGGCCACGTTGTTCTGCCGATCGTCATCCCAAGAGATCGACGTACACTACCCTGGATCGGGTCGGAACAGCCAACTCCGCCTATATGCGGTTTAATGGATAAAGCTTTCACGAGGTCGGTGAAAACTGGATTGGGTGAGTGAGTGTTTCTGGCGGTCGCGGCGAGCATTTCATAGCGCCCTCCTTGGACTATTTTGTCGGCGATGTCGATTCAGGTGCCCGCTGTTCGACTTATGGTCGGAGGCTAATAATTGATCTCCATGAAAAAGCACTTGTTAACCGAGTAGCAGCTCCGTTGTGGCAGTGCTGAAAGCCTCGGTATTCGAGCATTTTAGTGAACCTGTAGCAAAGACAAGGAGAAAGGAAACTATGGACACAAAACCGACGCATGAACAAGCACAATTACACCTGCAAGTCTACGATTTGCGTCGTGAGGCCCGGCTGCGCCAGGCCCGCGATTGGTTTCAACAGAACTACAATGCGGCAACGTTCGATGAGGCCATGCGCATCGCAGCGCCTGGAACGGAAAACGGTACTTTCGTGGGAATGGTGATCGGTTATTGGGAACAAGCGTGCGCGCTGCTCAATTACGGCCTTCTCCACGAAGACCTCTTCTTTGAGACAAGCGGCGAGTTTTTCGGGGTATGGGAGTTGCTCAAGCCGGTCGTCCCCCAGTTTCGCGAGCGGTTCAAGGACCAGCATTTGCTCGCGAACCTGGAAAAAGCCGCTCAGCGCTACGAAGCCTGGTCGGAGCGCCGCTCACCCGGTCATGTTGCAGCTATGCGGCAGATGATTCAACAAGAGCGGTCTAAACCGGCGGCAAAAGCCAGCGCCTGAGTCGAACGTCGCAGCCCACGTCGGAGCGCAGGCAGGTACTTAGCAGGCAGGATGGCTGCGCCTCCAATCGAAGGAGATGTTTTATGCTGAAAGTTCACACCAAGAATTTGGGGAGCGTCGCCATCCTATGCGTGCAAGGGCGAATCGTGAACGGTGAAACGGCAACTCTGCGCAATGCCGTGGATTCTCAGTCAGAGGTCAGCGCAGTCGTACTCGATTTGGCGCGGGTAAGTACAGTGGATGCCCACGGCTTGGGGGTGATGTTGGAGCTGCGGGAGCGCGCTCTCTCCAAAGGAATTGATTTCAAACTCATGAACGTAACAAAACTTGTAAGCAGAGTGATGGAAATCACACGTTTGGATTCTGTTTTCCAGGTTACGTCAGGCGCCGAAGTTTTGTCTTCGATCACGCGTGGCCGGCCAGACTCAATGGAACTTGTGACTTGCGCCTGAAGCACTTAGCCTTCGTCTTGATGTTGGGGAGCTGATTAATGGCCTTTTTCGATCATTCGCGATCAAGGGCGGAGGTTAAATGTGTTAGCACACATTGCCAGCGGCCATCACGCCTGACGAATACATCTGTGATCCATTCATCGGCGCTGAAGGGCTGTCCTTTATAATGTCCGCTGTTAATTCCGCGGCTTGTGACGACGGCAATGTCTCCATAGATCGCCAGCCTTTTCACATCTGCTTCCATCATTTCATGCGTCAGATCCCCTGAGGTGACCAGGCGGAGGAATTGACTCTTCTCCGTTATCCCAGATTCGCCAACGATTACCCAGTCCTCAGCCATGAAGCGATTGATAGCTTGGGCGTCATTCAAGACGATCGCTTGTGACCATTCTCTCTCCAGTTTTTCAAATTCACGTTTCGGCTCCACGTTCATATTCTATTTCCTCGAAAAAAGTGGCTTCGACCTGAGGTTGAACTTCAGCTAGACTCTTGTCCGACACTTGTAACTCGTGGCTTCAACCGAAGGTTAGCAACTCACTCTGGGATTTCAAAGAGCTGCAAATATTCCGAGCACGTGGGCGATCCACGCAATAACACGAAACGACACGAACAAAGGTTACCGTCGCCTGGACCAGTCACTGGAGCAACTGTAAACGCGGTCTTGATCCGTTGTTTGCGAGACAGCTCCTGGCCGCGAATGTTAGCCTGATTTTGGTGAAGACGGATGCCGCAGCCGAGGTTCTGACAGTCGAGGGGCACGAGGTCCGTGTGACTCACCCCGACAAGCCCTATTTTTCGGCGCAGACAAAGCTCTCAAAACTCGATCTCGTTCGCTATTACCTGTCGGTTGCGCCCGGCGCTCTCGCTGGAATCCGGGATCGACCAATAGTTCTCAAGCGTTTCGTAGACGGCGCCGAAGGCGACGCCTTCTATCAAAAGCGCGCGCCCACCAATCGCCCAGAATGGTTGCGAACCGTTACGTTATCATTTCCATCGGGTCGCAAGGCCGAGGAGATCGTCGTCGACGACGCAGGCGGGCTTGCCTGGATAGTTAACCTTGGTTGCATCGAGCTACACCCGCATCCTGTACGCTCCGGCGATCTCGAACACCCTGACGAGTTGCGAGTCGATCTCGATCCAGGCCCTGGAGTCAGTTGGTTAGACGTTCGCCGTGTTGCTCTGGAGGTGAAGTCCCTCCTGGGGGAGATGGGACTGCGTGGCTGGCCCAAAACCAGTGGCTCAAGGGGAATGCATGTGAATGTAAGAATTCACCAGCAGTGGACATTCGTACAGGTGCGTCGCGCCGCGCTCGCGTTGTCGCGTGAAGTCGAGCGGCGCGCACCTACCCTGGCCTGTTCGAAGTGGTGGAAAGAAGAGCGCCATGGCGTATTCCTGGACTACAACCAGAACGCGAAGGACCGCACCACGTGCTCTGCCTATTCCGTGCGCCCACTTCCCGACGCCCGCGTTTCTGCACCCTTACACTGGCATGAAGTACCGGATTGCGAGCCGGCCGATTTCACCGTACTCACAGTTCCCAGGCGATTTTCGGAATTGGGCGATCCTCATGCAGGGATGGATAACGAGCCAGGTTCGCTTGAAAAGCTCCTCGAGCTCGCGGCAGAACAGGAGGCGGAAGGTCAAGGAGATGCGCCGTGGCCCCCGCACTTTCGCAAGATGGAGGGCGAAGCACCCCGCGTGTCTCCTTCGCGCGCCAAGTCAATTGCGAAGAAGCCTCGGACGAAGATGCCACTACTGGTAATTGCAAACTCTCCTCGTAAAGACGCCGCTCTCGCGGGTCTGGAAAGGTGGAAGAAGAAACATCGAAAAGTGGCTAAGCTTCTCGCCGTCGATGACGTGTTGGTGGATACAATGCGAGGCAGATCATCGACGTGGACGCGCATCCGAGTGAACCTGCGAAATGTGCCCGAAGCGCTGCGCCCGAAACAAGAAACTCCTGACCCTGATGACGATCCAACGCGTGAATGGCGTAACTGGCGCGCTTCGAAGAGGCAGCAGAAATAGGGAATTCAGCGACCGCTGGCGAAAATGGCCGTCAGCTCTTGCGGCGGAACAACTTCCAGCTGGGCATACGTGCAGTCGGCCGGTCTCTTGTCGGTGCGCCATCTTCGAAACTGCGCAATGTGACGGAAACGGTTGCCCTGCATGTGATCGTAAGCGACTTCGACGACCAGCTCAGGACGCAGTGGTTCCCACGACAGGTCCTTGCCATGACTCCACCGGCTCTGGGCGCCAGGAATCCGATGACTAGCTTCATCGTCTGCTGCACCCGCGGCCCAATGTCTCCAGGGATGAGAGGTGAGCGCGCCCTGGCGATATGGCGCGAGGTATTCCACAAGCTCCAGGCGCACCTTGTCGGTGAAGCTTGAGCAAACGCCGACGTGCTGAAGAGCTCGAGAGTTGTCGAAGAGACCGAGCAGCAGTGAGCCGATACCCGTGCGCTCGCCCTTCTTGTGCCAGCGAAAACCGGCAACGACACAATCGCAATCGCGCTCGTGCTTGACCTTGAGCATCACGCGCTTATCTGGTTCGTAGGTTCCGGAAATCGGCTTGGCGACGACGCCGTCGAGGCCGGCACCCTCGAAACGCCGGAACCAATCTGCGGCTACCGCCAAATCGTTTGTTGCGGGAGTCAGGTGTATAGGCGGCAATGCGGATGAAAACAACTTTTCCAACCTTTGGCGCCGCTCCTGAAACGGCTTGCTTCGTAGATCCTGACTTCCCTCGCAGAGAAGGTCGAATACAACAATGGACGCTGGAATCTGCTGAGAGAGAAGGTTCACGCGGGAAGCCGCGGGATGAATGCGGAGCTGCAACGCCTCGAAGTCGAGAGCACCATTCCTGGCGACGACAATTTCACAGTCGACCACGCAGCGAGTAGGGAACTGTGCCAAGATCGGCTCGAGCAATTCGGGAAAGTAGCGGTTCAGTGGTTTTTCGTCGCGGCTCTGAATCAGGATTTCGTTCCCATCGCGAAAGATCAGGGCCCGGAATCCATCCCACTTTGGTTCGAAAATCCATCTTCCATCAAAGGGCAATTCGGAGACCCGCTTGGCGAGCATCGGCAGAATTGGAGGGTTCACAGTTAGTTGCACAGGCCAATCGAGAGGCGGTTTGTAGGGGCGGCACTCCCAAGAAACCACTATGAAGCACGAGGCTGGATTCATTACGGCTGTGCCGCCTGATGTGCCGCGGTGGCTTGCCTCGCGGGTTCAGCTGCTTCTAGCGCTTGGGCTACGCCCTCCTTCGCGGTTCTTGCAATTCGCTACCGAAGTGGGGAAAAGCAGCCCCTTGGTTCCACTAGCCGTGAGATGAGCATAAGCAGAAGGGCGCAGCCCAAGTCGGTTCTTGGCA
>DATEUF010000284.1:0-10488 GCA_035283325.1 Pyrinomonadaceae bacterium
GGCTGGAAATGGCAGAGAAAGAAGCCCTGGCAGCGAATCGGTATCCAGATCCCCGGCAGGCGGTTAGGTAAACTTTTGACTGTACGATGGTGAAAAGCTCAACTCCTTGGAGTGCGGGGACTTGTCACCGCTTTTGAGTAGGAATGTCTCGCAGTGGAAAGCGGTGACAAGTCCCCGCACTCCAAGGAGTTGACTTTAACGGTATCTAAATAAAGCTTCTTGTACTGCTCGGCGATTGATGGCAAGGAGAAATGATCTATCACGCGCTGACGGGCTGCTCTGCCGAGGCTGGCTCTGCCCGCTGCTCCCATGTCAATCAGCTCTTGCCACGCACGCGCGAGTTCAGACGGTTGTCCAGGGGTAACCGTTCGACCTGTATCTCCCACAAGCCAGCCTGAATCGCCGACGTCAGTAACCACGCAGGGAACGCCACAGGCCATCGCCTCGCCCACCGTAACCGGAAAGCTCTCGCCATAAACAGAGGAAAGCGTCAGAACGTCGAGGCTGGCGATGAGCCGTGGTATGTCGGTGCGCTCGCCCAGCAAGTGAGTATGGTCCTTTAGGCCGAGTTCACTTATTAAAGCAGCGAGTTCTACGTTCGCGGGATCGACTCCTCGTCCAACCATCAGAAAATGAACATTCTCTTTTGTCGGCACGATCGAGGCTGCTGCTCGCAGGAAGCTCGCATGATCCTTCATCGGATGATAGCGGTTGATCAGGCCGATAAGGATTGTATCTGACGGCAGTTGAAGCTCGGAGCGTACAGAGAACCTCGATTCGGCGGATGGAATAAACAGCTCTGTGTCGATTCCATTGGGAATAACCAAATTGTGGGCTGAATAACCGAGTTGACGGTGCTGCGATTGGCTGACATGTGACACAAAAACTATTGCCTCGGCCTTTGTGGAGAGTCGCCGGCAGAGCCGCATGACTGCCGCTGTCGTCTTCTTCTCAAATTCCAGCGAAGACATTGAATAGTGAATGCTCCAGATCGCCGGGATACTCGGTCGCGAAAGCATACTCGCAAGTTGTGCGGCCAGGCTGCCGTGATAAAGCCAGCCATGAATGATGTCAGGTTTCAACTCCCAAACAATTCTCTGTAGCCTCCAAATGGATTGAGGGCTGGGAATCGCCGCCCTCATCCGAGGTGAAGTAACTTCGACTCCGAGTTCCCGAACGCGTTCTCGCAGCGACCCGCGATCCATCAGGGAAATCACAGCGTGCTGGAAATGCTCTCCATTCTCCTGACATAGGAGCCGGTAGAGCATCATTTCAGCCCCTCCGATGGAAAGGTCGTTGATGATATGTAGAACTCTGATGGGCCGAGGCTCGGCACAGAGTTCTGAATGGTCCGGTTCCGCGCGGTCTGGATCGGTGCGGCTTGTTGCAGTCGCCACAACCGCGGAAGTTGAAGTTAGCGTCATCTGGGATTCTTAAGCTTTATTGGGTGAAGCTAAAATAACTCAGTGAAGACGCCTTCGACAAACCTTTAAGGTGCTGGGCCATTGCGAGCTGAAACAGTACCACCACCCGGTAGCTTATCCTTTAAGAGGCCGCGTGAAAACTCAACCTCCCATTCTCCCCAACCTTTAGGTTGGGGACCAGGTCGCGTTATACTGTGCGCAAACCATTTAAATGGTTTTTCAGAAACGACCCTTCTCACAAAAGGAGATCCTCACATGTCTACTCATTCCTACTCACGTCCGTGGACACACCTGATTTGGGAAACGCTTGATCGCGAACCAATGCTTGACAGACGAGCAGCTGCCAAAGCTTCAACGTTCCTCACCGATTATTCATTGCAAAAGGGAATCTACATGAAGATCAATTATTTCAATGCCGATCACACTCATGCCTTGATTGATCTTCCCACTCGTTACTCGATTGAAGAAGTGATTAAGCTCCTCAAGGGAGGCTCTCGTACTGGATTAATCACAATCGACTGATTAAAGGTCGATTTGCCTGGGGAGTTGGATACGGAGCATTTTCCGTGTCGCATTCTGATGTCGGACGTGTTGCTCGCTATATTGCCAATCAAGAAGAACATCATCGCAAGCGGACGTATGGGGAGGAGTACGCGATGTTTGTTAAGAAGTATGGCCTGGAATGGCGAGCTGAGTGAAACCATTAAAATGGTTGCAGTTCCTCTCCGGCGGCTGCTCCCCAACCTAAAGGTTGGGGAGAATGAGAGCTTGAGTTTATACACAGGCTCGGTAGCGGGTAGGTCCTACGCTTGGGTATGCGCATCGATCCCACCTGCTATACCGTGTGGTAGTACTGACCTGTTCCATACACATCTCAATCTGTTTCCATCGCTGATCTCGATCGATCCGCCACTCGGCGCAGGGAACCTCGCTACCGCGCCGTGCTAGTGACCTGTTCAGCTGAAGACCGCAACAGCGAGAGTAACTCCAATTCTGTTCGTTCTGAGAGTTGCTGGGCGTTGAAGTTCTCAACAATTCGGGTGCGAGCTCTTAATCCAAGCTCTCGGGGATCACTGTCGAGTATGGTGAGCAGGCCTTCAGCAAGAGCTCGAGCGTCACTCGGGGGCACAACAATTCCCGTGTCGCCGACTAGCCACGCAGAATCCCCTACATCTGTGACAACGCATGGCACACCACAAGCCATTCCCTCGGCGATTACATTGGAAAATCCTTCGGCCACAGACGCAGAAACGAGTAGATCAAGAGCATTGTAAGCACTTGGCATATTATCCATTGCTCCCGCCCACAGAACCTGATCCGACAGCTTCGAGACTGCTGCATTGGCTCGCAGGCTTTCCGCATATTGTGGCGGGCCACCTCCGACACATACAAACCGTACGTCACTGCGAACCCGGCTGACGAGGGACGCTGCTTGCAAAAACAGGTCGTGGTCCTTCATTGGATCTAGTCTCCCAATGATGCCAACAAGTTTTCTGTCATTACCGATACTCC
Source organism: Pyrinomonadaceae bacterium (assembly GCA_035283325.1). Lineage (GTDB taxonomy): Bacteria > Acidobacteriota > Blastocatellia > Pyrinomonadales > Pyrinomonadaceae > PSRF01. The sequence goes on from DATEUF010000284.1 coordinate 2,937, forward strand.
ATTGTGAACGCTGCTTCTGGCGCGCGACTTCATCAGGCCGAAACTCCCCTGTATTCACTCCGTTAGGAATCACTACCATCTTCTCGGCCGGAAAGCCCATTGCGATATGACGTTGGTAGCCTGCGCTGGAATTCACAATGATCAAGTCAGCAAAGCGCGAGCCTAGCCGTTCAAGTTTTGCACTCAAACACCGCAGCCAATCGTAGTGGTTAAGGTAGATTTCCGAAGTGCGAATTCCCCAAACGACACGAGTTGAAACAAAAAGTCGGGCGAAGAGAGCAAGTAGATTCGGAATGTCCAGATAGCTATGTAGAATGTCGGGACGACTGCGTTGCAGCTCTCGGATGAGCCGGATGGAGAATCCTAGCGCATCCCATCGCCCGCGTTTCCTTAAGGAAATCAAAGGTATTCCAGCGGCGGCGAGTTCCTTCTCCAGAGCGTAACCGGAATAAAACGCGATCACTGTAGGCTCGAATTGTTTTTTGTTTAGTGCTTTAGCGAGAGTGACGAGCTGCCTTTGCGTGCCGCCATGATCGAGAGACCTCACAAGAAAGGTCAGCTTGATTTTGGACTCGCGGATCGCCACTTTCAATGGACATCTTGCTTGAGAAGTGATCCCTCGTTTTTCTCAAAGAAGATCACTCGTGTGTAAAAGGTGCTGTAGAGGGACGCCACGAATGGGGCAAACCGAAGCAAAGGGCGCAAATAGCGTGCTCGGCCGTAGCTGTGTTTGATCATGTAGCGTTCTGCAAAAGTGATAGTATCAAAACTAGACAACACAACCTCCGCGACTTGCGATCCCGATAAATAATTGGTCTGCTGACTTAAGAACTCATGATTCATCCTGGCAACCTCACGAAAGTCCTTCCCCTTCTGAAAGGAATTTCTCACTCCCAAAAATGCCCACAGAAGTAACCAAGGATAGTTTTGGACAACTCCGGCCAGCGGTACGAAGTTGTGCGCTTCTCGAGGTTTCAGTCTTGCAGGAAATATGTGAAGACTGATAGCCCCTGGCTTCATTACTCTTCTGATTTCCTCCATAACTGCAAAATGGTCCCGCACGTGTTCAAGTACCTGATCGGAAAATACGAAATCAAACCGGTCGTTTGGAAAGGGCAATTCGTTTGTGGAAGGGTTGATAGACAACAGAAACTCCCTGTCCTGCCTTACTTGAATGTCACAGCCCCAAGCATCAAAGCCGGCGAGACGATAAGCTGCGACTGTTGCACCTTCTCCACAACCAAAATCCAAAATACTTGCAGGAGGTACCAATTCGTGACCGAGTTCACGGAGGATTTCGCGATGCAATCGCAAATGCTGGGTAGTTGGGTGGCGTTGTGGCATCTCTATCTGCCTATCCGTTTGTTTAGTTTAGCGATTTGACAAGCGGTTTTATCTCGCTGCCGCCATTCACATCCAGTATCCAGCGCAGGTTACCTCCGTCTTTAAGAAAGAAGCTAACCTCATTTCGGCCCAGAGTATTAGTTCTTCCTATCTGTAGCACTCCGTGGTTTTTCAAGCTCCTTTGAAGATTACGAATAGCTCTAAGTATTTTGGCGGGCCGGAAGTATGAAACGTTGAGTACATTCATGCAACGCACCAGATCAAATCGATCATCTAGTCGAGTCCGGAATAAGTCATAATCGATTTCGTGGATTATGCCCTGTTGAAAGCTTGATAAGAGCCGGAGGTCATAGAGACAAAGCCGTTCGGCGCCGGCGCTCCGTTTTGGCAGGAGTGCAACAAGATAATATGCGTACTTAGATAGAAAGTATTTCCAATCAATATTGCGGTCCAAAAGCAAACCAAAGAGATACGCTTGGGCCAAAGTCGTATCCTCATTGTAAATCCTAAGTAGTCCTTTCCCTGTAAAATAGTACCGAGTGAACTTGTCGGAAACGTATAGTTGGAAATCGAGCCGACGCTGGTTTAATTTGCGATAAAGTTCCAGGGATGTAACTCCGCTTGAGACGCCCACGTCGTGAATCACGTTTTTAGCATTTTGCTTTAGAAAACCGACTGTAAACTCGTCTGTTTCGATAAACCGATCCCAACTCGTCTCCTTGCTGGTTCCATCGCTCGTATAGAAGGAAGTGTAAACAGAGCTCAGTAGACCAGGATCTTTCAACTCACCTAGCCTGTCCAGCCGGAACCGAAAAAAATTCCTCACAAAACCATTTTCTTGTATCCTCTGATATCGGCTTGGAGACTTTAGCGCAAAGACTAGCATGTGCACCTTCCTTAAATAGGGCGAGAACAAAGACAATTGACTCTTAACTGGCCAGCCTTCGAATGAAGCGTTTGCTTAAATCCTTTCTTCCTGTGCCCGCTCGGCGGGTCCTCATCGGGGGCACTGCAGCTTATCGGCTTGCCACTAACACTTTGCGAACTGGCCCTGATTTTATCATTATCGGCGGACAGAGATGCGGCACGACCTCCCTTTATGAGTATCTAATCAGCCATCCGAATGTGGTTCGAGCCAGCACAAAAGAAATTCACTTCTTTGACATCAACTTCGAGCGTGGCCTGAGTTGGTACCGGTCCCATTTTCCTCTCCGTGATTTCGACAGTTATCGAAAGAGGATTGCCCAGAAGCGCATAACCGGAGAAGCCAGCCCCTACTACATATTTCATCCGTATGCATTACGTCGCATTGCGGAAACTACCCACCGTGTCAAGTTGATCGCAATTCTGCGAAATCCGATCGATCGCGCGCTCTCCCACTACCAACATGAAGTTAGCATCGGTTACGAAAAGCTTTCGTTTGCCGAAGCGATTCTTCAGGAGTCCCAAAGGCTAGCAACAGAGCAAGACACAATGAAATCCGACGAGCACTATTATAGCTTTGCCCACCAACACTATTCATATCTCTCTCGGGGCTTATACGAGAATCAGTTGCGGGGTCTGTGGCAGGCAGGTTTTAGCAAAAAGCAGGTATTGGTGCTGCAGAGTGAAGAGTTCTTTGCGGATTCGGAACGTGGATACAGCGAGCTTCTGGAGTTTCTTGAGCTTCCCGCTTGGAAGCCGTCAAAGTTTGAACGACTAAACCTGCAACACTATGATCATATGACGGCTGACATGAGAGAGCATCTGCGACTGTTTTTCGAACCTCATAACCAGCGCTTATATCATTTACTGGGAAGGGATCTGAACTGGCGCTGAACAGAACCTTCTTAAAGGAGGAAATATCTTCGGCTACTTCAGGTTTCAGACCAAAAAGGCTAATCAATTGCTGCTTTTGAGAACATCAGCGATAAGGTCTTCCCAATCGTTCGTCACACATTCAATTCCAAAGCGGTTGAGAACCTCGGGCGCGCGGATCGCCAGGCACCTTCGTGCCTTTTCATCGCTCATAAGCTTATCAAGGGCGTCGACGAGGGCATTAATGTCGCCATTTGGAACCAAAAGCCCATCAACACCGTGGCGGATGATCTCACTCGGTCCGCTCGGACAGTCCGTATAGATTACCGGTAAGCCGCACGCCATGGCTTCCAATAGTGCGTATGGGAGACCCTCATATCGTGATGCCATAGCAAAGAGATCAGCCGCTTCTAAAAGAGGAAACGGATCGTGGACGGCACCAGTGAATCGAACCCTATCAGACAATTGGGCGGCGTTTCTTTGGCACTCTAGTTCACGTCTTAATTCACCCTCCCCAATGATGACCAGCTCCCAGGTCGGGTGGCTTTGCGAAATCCTTTGAAACGCTGTTAGCAGGAGGTCAAAACCTTTCTGATGTACCAGTCGGCCCATGGCTATCACACGACTGCGGCCGGGACTTAAAACCCGCAGCGGTGTGCCCTCCGATGTATTCGGAGGTGGCAGTACGATAGGATTATGAATGACTCTGCGATGATGCTCAGGCAGCCAAGTCAAACCCAAATCCACACCTTTGCTCACGCTCACGACCTTCGATGCCCACCGATAGGCGAAATGCCTCATCGTTTTCCACGTTCTTCCCGGAGAGAAGATACTGGAATCAACGTGTTCAACAACAATTACGGGAAAGTTCATCCAGGCTGTTGCAAGTGTTGTGAGAACATTGGTTTGATCGACGTGCGAAATAACCACGTCCGGCCGGGTGTTATGAAGCAGGCGTCGCAGAGCGCGCAACCTCCTAATGTTGTGACAAAGGCCGTGCAATGGTGTTGGCGAATACACGGCCATGTCGAGCTCGAATCTCTCCACTCCGACTGGGATACGGTAGAAGTCTGGCCGAGCAGCTACTGTAATTATCGCAACCTCATGCCCTCGGCTAAGGAAGGCAGCCGAAAGCGTTACCACTGCGCGTTCAGCGCCACCACTTTGCAGCGATGGACATACCAGACTGATTCTCATGTTTTAATGGGAATTTGTGCTCGCGGCGCCACACGTCTTCCAGCCAGCAATACACTAAGAGATCGTTACTTTTTTCGCCCTGAAGTAGATACTTTCGTAAGTGCCGTGAACTCCCGCGGATAACAAGGCCCTTTTCACGACTGCCAAAACTCTTCCCTTCCAATTTAGCGCAGACCAGTCGGCAAAGTAGATAACCCTTATCCTCTCCACTCTGAGTTTGGCAGGGAACAGTGAAAGCAGCCTTTCGGTATCGAACGACTGCTGATGTCCCATGTGGTGAAAAACATTTCCACATGCGGGACAAACCACCCGTCCCTCGAATAGATTCTCTTTGAAGGGAACGGTTCCAAGAAGCAGCCCAGATCCTTTTAGCACCCGTTGAACTTCCCGAAGCGCGCTTTCGACTTGTGGGATAGATAAATGTTCGATCACCTCCGAGCAAAACACGAAGTCAAAAGAATCGTTTGCAAAAGGAATATTTTCAATATAGCCGACCGCTCCTTTTATGCCTACCCCAGTCAATCCGACGAGAGATGGCTCACTGGGATCTAGAGCATATGCCTTCCATCCTTGTTGGTGACATTGGCGCTCAAGCCATCCATCTCCCACACCGATATTGAGGATCTTCACATTGACATTGCGGGTCGCGTTCTGCGCTTCGTGCAGTAAGAATTTGAGGCGTGGCAAAGAATGTGCAAAGAGTTCCAGACCCTGCGTCTGAAAGTGATCCCATATTTTGTCTTGATCCATTTGATCAAATGTTTAGTGTCGGGGGTCCACACCATTGTGTCAGATCGCGGTTCAGTAGCTTGCTCAGGCGTTCAACATCAGGTTTGAAGTCTTCTTGCAACCGGTTTCTCAGGTCGTGCCGTATTGGTACACGAGGAAGGTATCGCGTATTAAGGCGTCGCATCCACTTAATGATTTCTTCTCGCTCCGAGGTCGTAGTCAGTCTTCGTAACAATTTGCTGGCTACCGTCGGCGGGTGAGCGACGATAGACTGAACAATCTTACTTCGTACTTGTTTGTTTTGATTTACTACCGAGATGGCTGGTTCAAAATGTGGATTCACTCCGAGGAATTTGCAGGTTTCCTGAAACGCCAGCAGCGGGCTATTCTCGAAATCATCGAAGATTATGATTTTTACGTTGTCGGGACCGAAAGCATTCAGATACCGCAAGACCTGATGACTGTATTTTCCCACATCTCGATATGTCACGCCATTAATCACGCGTGGGTCGTTCCATAAACGCACGCTGCGGCGTGGATTCTCTACGGCGCTCTCAAAACCTTTGATTCGTTCAACACCAACATATTGTAGTTGCGAATGGAGCGAATGGATCATGTCCACAGGATTACGAAGCATGATCAGTATGCTCGCTTCAGGAGCGAAATGCTTGATCTCAGCGGCAGATACCTTTGAGTATAAATACCAGACGGACGCTTCACCCACACGCGTCTCGTCCCGTGCGTTCGCAAACAAGCGAAGATACTTCTCGGTATCAGGAACGTAACCAGGCAGGTAGAGATCTGAGCCGAAGAAATGAACCTCCTTTACCTTTGGCAGGAAGATCTCCGGATGCTGAGAAAGGAATCGGTACAGAGCGGTGGTGCCACACTTGGGAGCCCCAACAATGAAGAAGTCCGGTTTTCTCATCGTCTTCAATCATCGCCGGCCAGCCGACAATGCCAAAGTTGCAGTGATACAGATACTACGATTTGCGAGGAACCATTCCAAGGTTTCTATTCTATACATGATCTGCGCTTTTGGGAGCATTGGTCGGCCCTTGCAGTACCATACAAAGACTCTTATAGCGAATTTGACAACAAAAGGGAGCAGGCCCACCTGCTCCCTTGCATGTATTCGAATCTGATGCGCTGCCCTTAACCATAGTCGGTTAGATACCCAAAGGAATGACGAGTTTTGTCCACGCCGTATTCACTGGCATGCCGCTCCATTACTCTCCCAGATCTGAATTGTTCCCAAGTTCGCCAGAGCACTCGTCGTTCCTCGGAAGATCGTTGCCTCAATCCAGTAAACGTTATTGGCAAAATCAAAATCCATCAATGCAGGTAAGTAAACAACATGAAAAGCATTATCAGAAGGGGCCCCGGCAATGCTGCTGTCAAATGTATAGCGCACGGTGTTATTGCCCAGAGCCAGACTACTTGAACGTATTGTGAACACTATGTGCGCCGTTGCCCCACTAGGATCACTGTTCCTGTACCGAATGGCTATAGCAGAAAAATCCGCCGGACAAAACCGCGAAACACCGTTCGTGGCGTTAATGTGATAGCGCATGGTGACGGTGCCGGTAGCTGGTCCAAATGGGTCAAAACCCGCCGCCCAGGCATTAAGGCGAACAATACTCAGACTGTCTTCATCAACGGTTCCGGTGGAAGCAGCAGTCGTCCAGGGGTCGTTGGGAGCTCCGAGGATCTGGCCGCGGATCTCGCCGCCGGGAAAGTTGGCACTGTGCACGTTGAAATAGAATTGGCCGGCTTTTAGCTGGGCCACCTGCGCAGGAGTGATTGAGAATACCTGTGCTGTAAGCGTTCCGGAGGTCGCGGCCGGCACTCCCGCCAGCGGAAAAAGTATCGCCGCATTTACACCTGGGTCCGCCGCGCCATGTATGTGGGCGGCAGTTGCGTTGGAGGTCAGGCTGGTAAAGTTGAGATTGACGGTAATTTGATCTTCTGTATCGTTTAATAGAACGCTGCCGGCTCCGAAAGAGGCGACTGCTTGGGCCGGCACCTCCTGTGAACCGTTGAGCGTGGCTTGAAAGAGGCGCGCCGCCCGCGCTGGCTCCGCAAGACTCGCCACTACCATCGTTACGAAAACCAGACAACAAGCTTTTCTCACGTTTACCTCCTGAAACAAAAGCTATGGTTAAAAGAGACGATCATAGGGCGAAGGCTTCCAGAATACGGTGACCGAGCGTCGGTCTCGCAATCATGAAAACCACGCAAAAGTAGGTCGAAAATCAGAACCTGAGCGGGTTGCGGAGCACCGCTGGTAATGGTGCGATGGCTGACAGAACGGTAGTCTATTCTGCTCTCGGAAGACCAGTCAAGAACTGGGACAAACGAGGAGTCATGAAAGAAAAATCTCTCAGGTCGGGAAGGGGGCAAGGCAGGCTTCTGGACTGGAAGGAAGCTAGTTTCAGTCTGCCACCGCCCCCGCTCGACATTTAATGCCAGTCAGCAATGAATT
>DATEUF010000285.1:0-8324 GCA_035283325.1 Pyrinomonadaceae bacterium
CAGGTTTGCTGCTCCTGCCGCTAGTTTCCACATTCTGGGCAAGCCGGCAAGTTCTTCGTCAAACACTTCTGTGAAAGCGTAGTCCAAGCTTTTGGCCCATTCTCGGATCAATTGTCGATACTGATGCGCCCCCTCCCCCGCCCAGATTATGCTCGAGTAAGCCTCATACCTGGCAAAGACCTTTGCGGGTGAAAGATGGCCCGCCGGGTCCTCGGGGATGACGTCTCCAGCAGGTGATACTGTAAGCAACTGTGCAAAGAGCTCCCCTCGGCCGGCAGGCAAGAGGGCCACCGTTGCCGCTGATGGTCCAGCCGCATGCGCAATCGCTTCAAGGGTGGGTATACCAACGCACGGCCGATGCAAAGAGGCGGAAAAGGCCTTAACCGTAGCGAGGCCAATCCGCAGACCTGTGAAACTTCCGGGTCCCGAAGCCGCAGCAAAAAGATCCACTTGCGTCACAGCGGAGCCCGTTTCTTTCAGTACCTCCTCAATGTCTCTCAACAGGGTTCCTGAGTGTGCAATCGCCGGATCACCAACCCGGGTGGCTAAAACCTGATTCCCGCGCGCAAGACAGACACTACCGCCCCGAGTCGCTGTTTCTAAACTCAAAATGATCGGGCACTCTTCCATTGAAACCTCGGATTGACACCTGTTTTCGGCAGCGCGATTATAGGTTTGCAGACGCCCCAGGAGCAACTTATGACTCTCCCCGAACGCCACTAAAACAGCTCGAATAGAACGGAAAGATGATGAATAACACGATTGGAGTACTCACGGGAGGTGGAGATTGTCCCGGGCTAAATGCGGCGTTGCGGGCAGTGGTACGCCGCGCTGCCCGAGACGGTGTCCGCGTAATGGGAATCAAGAACGGGTGGCAGGGCTTGGTCGAAGGAGATCTTGTTTCTCTCACTCGGGAAGCAGTGACCGGAATCCTGCCACGAGGCGGCACTATTCTGGGCACTTCCCGTTTCAATCCCCTCGAGCATCCAGAGTCGTTGAGTCGACTGGGTGACAACTGGAAAAAGCACGATCTCTCGGCGGCGATTGTGGTCGGCGGTGAAGGTACTCTTTCTGCAGCCCACGATCTGTGGCGCGACTTTCACTACAAGCTCGTGGCGGTGCCCAAGACCATCGACAATGACATCGCGGGAACCGACTTTACGTTTGGCTTTGATACCGCGGTAAGCATTGTCACCGATGCGGTCGATCGGCTTCATTCAACTGCGGAATCGCACCATCGCGTCATGGTCGTGGAAGTCATGGGCCGGCATACGGGCTGGATTGCAGCGTTTGGCGGCATCGCAGGCGGTGCTGACGTCATACTAGTTCCAGAACATCCTTTTCGTTTGAGCAGAGTCTGTGAGCTCTTAGAGGCTCGGAAACGTGACGGGCGAGCTTTCTCGATTGTAGTGGTGGCGGAAGATGCGCACCCCGCGGTGGAGGAGGAGTTTCTGAGTGAAGAGATTAAGCAGAACCTTTATCGCCACGATAGGCTTGGAGGGATAGGGGGTGTGCTTGCATACGAAATCGAGCGGTGCACGGGTATTGAAGCGAGGGTGACTAAACTAGGTTATGTGCAGCGAGGAGGATCACCTACCGCCTACGACCGCGTGCTAGCAACGCGTTTTGGCGTGAAGGCATACGAGATGGTGCTGGCAGGTGAGTGGGGTCACATGGCTGCTTTGCGCGGAAATAAGATCACGAGTGTGTCACTCGCGGAGGCGGTCAGTGGCATAAAGCGGCTGGATGAAGACGTCTATAAGGTGGCGGAAGTATTTTTTGGGTAGGATGAAGTCTGGTTTATCGAATGCTCATTGAGGGATCGCCGAAAAGGATCCATGTTCGACGAACATCGATATCGGTGGTTGCATTCTTAGCCTGCTTTACTGCATCTCCAAGAGCGATCGGTTGAGAGCCATACAATAGGGTGTACAACCGTTTGCTCATATCGTGTTGACCATCCGGAATAGTGAGGCCCGAAGAAGCAAAGGCGGCCACCGCTCCCCCGTTGGGTGCCTTGATTAGTGCCTCTGCTATGCCCTCCAGGGTGGGATCGTGAAAGTATCCATTGAGGCAATCCATAACGACCACAAAAGGAAGCTTGTTATTATTAGTGAGAGCGGTTGCATCGGTGGAATTAAAGGTCCCACTCCAGGTGTCTACGTTACCGTGACCAGAATAGTTAACCAATTGCTGCCCGGCATTCAGGTTGGCAATTACGTTTGCATGCGCGTTGGGATCAGTCCGCCGATTCACTCTAAGAACTGTCACGTCTCCCGGAAGTAGCGATTGAACCTCGTCGTTTGCCTGTTCAAAATTGAAGTAATAGCCCGTTGGATCGTCAGCAACCAGCAGAGCGCTCGCAGGAACGTTAGCTGGCGAGAAATTGACTATCTTGGAAATCACCAGGTCGGCCTGGGCGGCGGTCCGCACCGGGAGGCGACCGACAGGAATGTCTGCGCTTCCGTCATTATTGAAATCGGTGAGCCAGTCATCTGAGGCTGTCTCGTTATAGGTAGCGTCGACCAGTTTCGTGGGCACAAAATCAAGCTCGCCCCTTCCCATGTAATTGCGTGGGTCATAACTGGCATCGCCGAGGAGAATCACGTAGCGAGGCGGTTTTATCCAGGTTGTCGCTGCCAACAATAGAAAGTCTTTGATGGCCCGCACCGTATGGACCCCGTAACTGAATTCGTCGTAGATATCCTCCACATCAATGACTGAGACGCTCATTCCCTGACCCTCCCTCAGACTTGCGAGAGGTGCTGCATTTGCGATCAAGGACTTGTGGGAGATGATCAACAGGTCTGCGCCATTGGTGTTCAGGTTCAGTGTAGACGGCTGGTTCAATAAGAGACCGGCAGGTTGGTCAACCTGGCTTTCCGGGATCGCCAGCAAGCGGCGCGATTTTGCTCGGGCGTTACCCTGCGGAATCGTAATCGCATACCCTGAACTGTTTGGGTTGGCAACCGCACGGGTGACCCTCACTGAAAACGGGTCCGTGTAATCAATCAATCTGATGTTCGGCGTTGTGAAGCCATCAATGGTAGCTGATTGCGTACTCCTCAAGCTGAAGCGGAGAGAGTCATTATCTGCTTGCAGGGCACGCGGATATGTCAGGCGCACGTAATCGACAATGCTGGTGTCGCCTGCCGACCCCTGGGCAAAGAGTAAGGTGTTGGCGCCGTTTAGAAGCTGCGAAACTGGAACATCGAAGGCTTGCACCGGGTGGTCATGCCCAAAGAACTTTATACTTCCTAACGCCGTGCCATTGAGAGCGACATTCACCTGATGGTTGACGAAATTGACACCCTGAAGCGCGATCTCCAGCCGGGCGGGACCATCAGCCGCAAACTCCGGATTCGCCGTAGTAATCGTTTGCGTGACCGGGGTCGTGGACACCACCCTGCCGAAGAAATTCTCAGTGTCGCCATTCAAAACTGCCAGGAAGTAAACAAGCCGATCCTTGCGTTCGACTGTGGAGCTAAAGTAGGGCGCTACCATGGCAGTAACTGCTGAACTGTGGTGATGCTGCCGGTCGGCCGAATACTTCCTGGCTCTGGTTTTTCTGTTCCTTGGAGGCTTAGGAGCCGCGCCTGTTGCGTTCTGTTTAGCCGAGGTCGATTTAATTTCATCAGACGCCTCGACACGCTGCTCTGTGACGGCGTCATTGGCGGGAAGCCCTTTGAGAAATTCGAAAACCCACCTGAATAGAGTTGTGGGAGGGAACCTGAAGAGTGAATCCCGCCCTTGAACCAGGCGAGGGTTGGGGTTGCTATCGGTGTGCAAATCACCGAGGATTCGCTTCCCGGCACGGTTTCCGGCGACCAGATAATAGACATTCGTGTCGCTCTCGGGAGTATCGAGACCCTGACCATAAAACTCGAGGTAATCCGCGGCATCGAGCGGGCCCGCTCTGTGAGAGGTCCTCACGGCCACTTCTTTACCGCTTGTGTAAAGAATTAGGTTACCAATCTCACTTCCTGGATTAAACCCGGCGGCGAGCATCTGTGGTTGTGTAACCCTGTACCAACCATCCTTCTTGACTAAGATCTTTAGCGCCGGCTGGGCGACGACTGCCCATTGCTCATCAATTGAACCAACCGCGGTCGGGAAATCAGAATTTACAGCGTAGTCGCTCATGTTTGCGCTGCCCGCCTCGTGGACTACCAGAGGTTTCTGAACCTTGCTCGGCAGAACCTCCAGATCAGATCGCGGCGCTAGCACCGCAGGTTGAAGCGGATCATGGATCCTGGTACGTCCGTAAATGTCTACGGATTCGATTTCGTAAATCGTCTCGCTTGTCCCGTTATGATCAAGCCAGGAGTACGACTGAGCCAAACCATTAGCGCTGTCCTGCGCAGCAAAAACTGAACCAGGAATCACTTCGCTATTCAGCCGAACCCGGCGGCCGCTTCTCACCGCATAGATATTGAAGCCCAGATTGTCGCTTTCAAAGACGGTTTGCCAGCGAACGAAAACGCCATCCCTGGCTGAAAAGGAGTCTGTGTAAAGAGGACTACTACTATTCTGCCCATCGCCCTGCCCGAGTCTCTGAGAGAGACCGGGTACGGGCTGAAGAAGTGATACCAGCAGAAGGCTTATTGAAACCGTCGCCGAGAGAAGATTACGCAAATTGTTTTTGCTTACGAGATTACAGCTCATGCAGATAGAAACTGAGCGGCTGTAGGCAAGTGGCTCTGATCTTCCGCTGGCCTACTCTCAAGGACAGGAGAGTTTATATCACTGTTAATTCAAAACTGGATAACTTTTTCGCTATTGTGAACAACGATTAGAGCCAGGACACCACGGAGACACAAGAAGGAAAGATGGAAATCTCCGTGAGAGGGGCGGCCCTTATTCATTTGCTGTTCTTGCCTTCTCTGTGTTTCTCCGTGTCTCCGTGGTGACCTTGTTAACTACTTGCCGCATTCGGAGTTGGAGCGGCTTATTATGCTGCCAAACCGTTTCTGATACTCGGCGGAGGTGATAAAGGAGCAGACCATGCCACTATAGTTTCCAGGTTCCCGATTGTTTAGTACATCCAACCAGAAGCTGTAGCCTTCGGGATCCGGGTCGCGTCTCAGATAGCCGAAATACTCGGTCAAAACAAAGGCGGCATTGTATTCCACGGCTTTGAATTGGGGATCGTCTATCAGGGCCTCAATGATGTCGACACGAGAAGCACCGCCATTCAATCTGATAACTGCTGCCTCCCTTTGTAGCACATAAGGAGAGAGCGACGCCGAATCGTACAACTTGTTAACAAACTGCTCATTAGACAGTGAATCAGGATACAACTGCTTAAATGAGTTGCGCTGCACGAAATCAGAAATCAGGACCTGCCGGGCTCGAATAAGGTTGGCGCCGGCGACGACCCTGGATCGATCTTGGGAAAACTGCGCAAACGTAGGTTGAGTTCCCAGAATCCCTTTGTATAGCCGGTAAACGAAGTAACCAGTCTCCTGAAACTCACTCTCAACGAAAAACGCTGCCGCCACGCTACGCCGTCTGGCAATTCCACAGGCTAGATTGTCGCCACATTGGTCAATCCGTTCACTCCAGTAGTTAAACCCCTCCTCCTCGGGCTCGCGCCCGAGCAGGTCAATATATTGTTGGCGTACAAAGAACTCCGGAACCTCCAGCGGATTCATTCGTTCGACTAATCCGGAGCTCGTGAACAACGCCTCTGTTCTGTTGCCAAGTTGACCAAATGACCGTTCAAAAGGGTTGAAGCTGTAGTTTGGATGGGAAGGCGTCAACGTGTAGAAACCGGATGTTTCCACGCCGGCGAATTGAAACACTCCGTTTGTATCGCTAATGGATTTGCGAAATTGTGTACCACTCAAACGCACAACGGCGCCAGGCAAAGGTGCGCCTTCCGCGGTAGTAATTTGACCCGCTATCAGTCCATTGGCGACGGTCGGGCTAAGCTCATCCCCGACAATATAAAGATCGTCGATGCCAACCCATTCGCCGTTACCGTGCGGATCAGACCCCATAATTCTTACCTGAACAGTCACAGGAATCACCCACGCGAAACTGCAGCGCCACGGGATCTACAGTGTTATGAATCGATCCATCTATGTCGCGCAGCTTGTAGTTGACCTCAATGTTCGTAAACCCCAGCGTGCTTATGCTGATTACAATGTGTGGCGCATCAGCGTGATCGGAACCTTGCAGCGCCAGAACAGGATCCACCATACCATCAAATTCAGCCACACCTTCGATTTCGAAGGTGTTCGGATCCGATTGATTCGCGCTAACCTGAACGTGCGTGCCCGCTCATTGCCAATACTGGGGATCTTCCGGACCACCTCAACAAACCGCCCAGAGGGTCGGCGATTCACGCGCCACATTGTATAATCGGCCACGATGGCGCTGGTCCCTAACCACATTTCCGTCGAGAAGGTCCTTCAGCAGGTGGACGATTTCTTTATGAAAGCAGGCCCCGTACAGGAGACGCTCAGGCAACTCGCCCGCCGTCTGACAGAACAACATATTGATTACGCCGTAATCGGCGGGATGGGACTGGCACTTCATGGCTTCGTGCGTCCCACCGAGGATGTTGATGTATTGATGAACCGTGAGGGGCTCGAGCGCTTTCACAACAACTTGGTTGGAACGAGTTATATGCCGCTCTTCGAAGGTGCTCGCAAACATTTCCGGGATGTCGCAACCGGCGTGAAAGTCGAAGTGCTCACTACGGGTGAGTATCCCGGCGATGGGAAGCCAAAATCAATCGCCTTCCCCGATCCAGCGGAAACGTCGATCCAGCTAGATGAGATCCGTGTCGCTCGGCTTGAGACACTGATAGAGCTCAAAGTCGCATCCGGACTTAGCGCTGAGCATCGAAGACTGAGAGACTTAGCGGATGTGCAACAGTTGATTGAGGTGTTGCAACTTCCAGTGGACCTGGCCCAGCGTCTAGAACCGAGTGTTAGGGAAGAGTACATCCACCTGTGGAAACTTGCGCAGCAGGCGGCTGCGACGGAGGAATGATCTCCCTATTGCGACAGAGCTCTTCGCAGTCGCGAATCAGTGACAAAACGGGTAGCTCGGAGAAGACAGTTTCCGAGTTGATAAGGCAGGCGGGGCAAGCGGTTAAACCGGCCGTTCACACTCACCGTGGCGAGGATGGGGTTCGGCCAACGCTCGCGCACAGCCGTTACGATGCCAGTGGGATCCCTGACGTAGTCAGCCATTGGTGCTGAATGGTTCATGGGAGGCTGTTTGCTGGCAAAAGGGCTTTCCCATTGGCGCAATACGTTTGCGGGGAGCCAATGGGGATTGTTCCTGGCCGCACTGGCAATGGGCAGGCCGTTGAGACGTGCTCCCAAGAGCCGGTGCGCAAGCCCAATAGCGCAAGTGATCCAGCCGGCTCGGCGCTGACTACATCCAAGACAGAGCGACCAATCAAAATTACCGGGCAACGACTCTATTGCAGCTCCGATATCACAGAGCCACAACGGACGCCATGCCCCATGTCTTAACAGGTGGATTGACAAAAGCGCGAGATGGTCTTCAGCGCTCAGGATGCAAATGCCCTCCTCCTCTAAAGAGACTCGTTCCGTACGCCGAAATAGGTCCTCGAAGTTTCGCTCACTCAATTCCATGAAGCTTTGATGCAGATCAACCCAACAGTCTCGGGCGTCCGGATGGCTCAGAACTTCTTGCGCGTGGTTATAGTCGCGCGGTCGAACCAACAGATCAATGTCGCCGTAAGGCCGCAGCGCTGAATCGGGATAGAGTCGCGCGGCCGCCCAACCCTTTACCAAAATTGCCTCGATTGTCGCCTCGCGCAACAAACGGAAGACCTTTACGATCTTCTGCTCATGGATGGCCGACTGGAGAGCCAGGAGGCGATAGGCCTGGTGGAGAAGTTCACCCGAAGGAGTATCTTTCAAGCTCGAATGACGAATGCGCCACCAACCAAGCGCTGCGGCCCCTGAACCGTAAAGCAGGGGCGTTACCTGATCCAAGTCGGCGGTATCCAGTTCCAGCCGTCCTGAGTCTGACTGGCGCCAGGAACCGTCAAGCACTGACGCCACCAATTGCGCTTTGTGCGAGGAGATCTGAGTGCTCATCTCATTGTTGTTACGACTGAAGAGTGCTCAAAATCCTTGCCGAAGGCGTGTGAGGAGACGGAAGCAAAAGAAACTGTTACCTGAGGAAACGGGATGGACCACTGAGATACTGGATCTTACGCCAACAGAAGGCTGGCTACGTCCCGCACGTGCCGGCGCTGCATAGATTCGAGCAGCACAGCGCTGGGGAACTACAAGAATCACCATCAGGCAAGCAAGAAACGGCTTGCGCAGGTG
>DATEUF010000286.1:0-34847 GCA_035283325.1 Pyrinomonadaceae bacterium
CTCATTGAAGGTTACGCAGGAGAACCTGGATAATCAGCGCAATGCCGTTCAGGAGGAGAAGCGCTTGCGCTACGATAATCAGCCATATGTGAATGCTTTTCTTCGCATCAATGAACTGATTTTTAAGAATCCGGCGAACGCTCACTCGACCATAGGCTCAATGGAGGATCTCGATGCCGCTACCATTGATGACATCAGGGAGTTCTTTCGCATCTACTACGCACCCAACAACGCCGTGCTCACTATCTCCGGCGACTTTGAGGAACAAGAGACCCGCGCTCTTGTCGAGAAGTATTTCGCCGAGATTCCCAGTCAGCCAAGGCCTCCCGCCGTAGACGTGAGTGAACCGGAAGAAGTCGCCGCCACGGAAGAGTCTTTTCCCGATCAGTTAGCGCCGGCGCCGGCGTTCGTTCTGGGCTGGAAGATTCCCGCTCGTCGTACCCAGGAATTCTATGCGCTCTCCCTTGCCAGTGATCTGCTTTTCGAAGGCGATAGTTCGCGCCTCTATCAGAAACTGGTAAAAGGCGATGAGTCAGTGGTGTCGATTCAAGGTGGAGTCGATGAGCGACGTGGACCTTCGGCCTTGTATATTTTCGCGCTGCCCAAGCCGGGATTTGAACCACAGGCCATTCGCCAACAGATCTTTGATGAAATCAAGCGACTCGCAACTTCCGGACCCTCGGAAGGAGAGATGGAGAAGCTGCGAAACTCATTGTGCAATGATTCAGTTCGTGGTCGGCAGTCAACCATGTACCGCGCACAACGGATCGCCGAATATGCGCTCTACGACGATGATCCGAAATTGTTTGACTCGGAGCTGGACAACTATCTAAGCGTAACGGCCCAGGAGATCACGAATGCGGTGGCCCGATTTCTGGACGTGGATAACCGTGTCGTTCTCGATATTGTGCCTGACGCAGAAAGGGCACTTGAGAGCGCACAGGCATCAGCGCAGCCGCCAGGAGAACGCCGACAACCTGCAGCGCCTGCGCCTCAGATTCCGTCACCTGAATCTGAACAGCAAATTTCCCCGAGCAGCATTGAGGTAGTGGTGGTCGAGAATGCCAGCGCGCATCCCGAAAGACCGCAACAGCCTGCGGATCCACCGAAACAGACTGAGCCGGGATCCGGACCACTTCATCCGTAAAACATGAGTACACAGCAAGACTTTCGCCAACAGCCGCCCCCACCGCTGCCCGCTCGACACTTGCAGCTTCCCAGCGCCACTGAAGCCAGGCTTTCGAATGGCCTCGCTGTCGTAATTGTTGAGGACCGCCGGCTACCGCTGGTTAGTTATCGGCTCTCATTCCGTACAGGCGACGCCCATGATCCGCCGGAGCTTCCCGGTCTAACTGAGATGTTAACGGGACTCTTGACTGAGGGTACGGAGTCGCTGAGCAGCCGGGAGATCGCCGACGAGATAGCTCGCATGGGCGCCACGCTCTCAGCGGGCGCAAACTCCGACTACAGCACAGTCGCGGCGTCATCCCTATCGCGGTTCGGTGATCAGGTGCTCGAGTTGCTCGCCGACGTGACGCTACGCCCTTCGTTCCCCGAAAACGAGGTGGCACTAGCACGCCAAAACACGAAGGAAAGCCTCCGGCAACAGCGCGCGCAACCTTCATTTCTGGCAACAGAGATGGTTTCGCGTTGCATGTTCGGACAACATCCATACTCCGTCATTGCTCCAACACCCGAATCCTTGGACGCGACATCCCGCGATCGGCTGATCGAATTTCACCGTTCTCAGTTTGTACCCAACAATGCGGTCTTCATCATTGTTGGGGACGTCCACGCAGAGTCTGTTCTCAAGAGGATTGAACGACTATTCGGACAGTGGGAACCCGCAGGCACAGTTGCCGACGACTTCCCTGCACCTCCGGCTCATACCTCGCGTTCTGCAAGAATCGTCGACCGTCCGGGTTCGGCCCAGTCAAATATCGTGATCGCGAATCTCGGTATTACGCGAATGAATCCTGACTATTTTCCGATGCTACTGATGCACACAGTACTTGGCGCCAATGCTTCGTCTCGGCTGTTTATGAACCTGCGCGAAGACAAGGGTTACACCTATGGAGCCTACTCGAATCTTGATGCGCGACGTTCTGCCGGCACTTTCCGGGCCTCGGCCGAGGTGCGGACGCCAGTGACGGGAGATTCGTTGAAGGAGTTTTTCTATGAGTTGGAAAGAATTCGGAGCCAGCCGGTTTCCCAAAAAGAGATCACCGACGCCAAGGCTTTCCTGACCGGAGTCTTTCCTATCCGTTTGGAGACTCAAGAAGGCTTAATAGATCAGCTCGTGCAAATCCGAATGTTTGGTTTACCTGAGAATTACCTGGATACCTATCGGGATAAGGTGCAAGCCGTTACAGTGGAGCAAATACGAGAGGTTGCTGAGAGATACGTAAAACCAGATCAAGCGACCATAGTGATAGTGGGAGACGGAATCCAGATAGAAGAACAGATCGCGCCTTATACCGACGATGTAACCTTTTTCAACACGGCAGGCAAGCCGAAGAGTCGACCTTCTCTAACCCCCAAGAATGTTGTAAGGGCTCCTCAGAATATTGTGGGGAACTGGCAGCTCGAGATTCAAACGCCGCTTGGCCAGACCATTCCGGCCACTCTGATACTCGAGGAAGCCGAGACTGGTCTAACGGGAAGAGTGGAATCAGAAATGGGAGATGCGGATTTGCTTACAGTGAACCTAGATGGTCAATCTCTGGCCGCGACACTGGCTTTCGATATGGGAGCAGGCGAGACCGTAGAAGCTCAAATCTCCGGCGAGTTGAGCGGAGAGCAGATCCAGGGCAGCATCATCCTGCAAAACTCGCCGCCACTTACTTTTACCGGCAGCAAACAATAGCGACCAGACGCTCATCGTTCGTAACGCAAGATTATGCCGCGCGCGCCGACGGCCCAGCCAAGTTTCTTGCTGATGTAGACAGCATACAGGTTCTGCTTTGTTGTTGACTCTTGTTGAATCCAAGAGCGTCCGCCGTCATCCGTTCGCAGTATTGTGCCGCCGCGGCCGACAGTCCAACCATCGTCGTCATTCACAAACTGCACGCTCAACAGCGTGGAACGCACTGGAGCCGTCACGGTTTCCCAACGGTCTCCACCATCTGTAGTACGAAGAATTAACCCTCGCTCACCAACTGCCCAACCTTTTTCCTCGTCGCGAAAATCGATGTGATAAATCGTCGCCGAACTACCCGAGTTCTGATTCGACCAGGTGAGGCCACCATCCACGGTTTTGAGGATGGTGCCGCCGGCGCCCACTATCCACCCTCGTTTTTCATTGTGGAAGTCGATATGAATCAACTCCATGCGGCTGGGGACACGCTGTCTTACCCACGTTTCGCCACCGTTCTCGGTGTTCACCAGAATGCTGTCGACAACCCGGTCGTCTCTACTGACCGAACCGACAACCCATCCTCTCTTCTTACTGGGAAAGCGGACGCTATAAAGCTCCACGCTCGCGCCGTCAAATTCGTTGGGCAAAAAGCTTCGCGCCTCTGTCCAGACCGCGCCGCTATCGCGCGTTATGAAGATACTGTGGCCAGCAATCAAACATCCATCTTCTTTGTCGCGAAAATAGATATCGTTTATGCCAGCTTTGGTGCCAACTATTTGCTGCACCCAACTGCGACCACCATCGTCAGTGCGACTAAGGAATCCATTATCGCCGCCAACCCAACCCCGTTTGCTATCAAGGAAAAATATTGTGTTCAGATCCTTGCCTTCGGGCCCCACGTTGGTTTGTAGCCAACCCTGTTGAGCTTGAGCAGGGAGAGTTGTCAGAATTAGTAGAAGCAAGATGACTATCAAATTGTTTTTCGATTGAAGAGCCGTCATTCCTTTTCCACCAGTAGCAATAATCCGACTTCGCCCGACGTGGTTTGCAGAGCAATACTCACAGATAGGCCGCGGCCGTCCATTCCAGAAAAGCCGCCGAATCTAAACTGGAGCTGATTGATTGAGAAACGTTGTACCTTAAATAGCCCTTGGCTGACAAGACACGCTTGTGTGGTGGATGAGCAAAACTGCTCAATGAAGTCTTCTCAGTCGTTTATTGCGCAAAGTGACGATCGTTACGTAAAGCACGATCGCGGTACCCCCGGCAACAAGCGTCATCGGGGCGCCAAAGCGATGAGCTACGGCGCCACCGAGAAGGTTCCCAATAGGCATGGTACCGATGAATGATAGGATGAACATACTCATTACCCGACCGCGCATCTCATCCGTTACAAGCTGCTGCAATAAGGTGTTTGTGACAGCAACAGACGTTACGATGGAAAAGCCAACCAGGAATAGAAAGATGAGCGAAAAAACGAGTTTGGTAGCTAACCCAAAGGCGATGAGAGAAACGCCAAAGGCAAAGGCGCCTCCCAAGACGGACCACCCCTTTCGTTTGAAATCTCCCAGGTAAGCCAGCAACAAGGCTCCACAGAAAGCGCCCGCCCCTGCGGTTCCCATCATCCAGGCAAGCCCCGTCTCGCCTAAACGAAAGATATCGCGGGCAAATATTGGAACGAGCGTGAGATAGGGAGCGCCGAAGAGACTGTTAACGGCCGAGATCGAAAGCAATGACGCCACGCGCGGACGATTGCGCACATAACGGAAGCCATTGACTAAGTCTTGCCAGAGCGCACGACGATCCCTGGCAGAGCGCCCGGCGGCGATTCTCCGAGTTTTCTCGAGCCGCACAAACTGCAACGCCATGATTACTGCGATAAACGAGAGACCGTTGGCATAAAAGCAGCCCGCCAGGCCAAATAACTTGAAGCCCAAACCGGCGAGAACTGGTCCGATGACTCGGGAGAGTTGAAACTGAGAGGAGTTGAGGGCCACGGCATTTGCCAGATCCTCTCGTCCTACGAGATCGAAAGTCATCGCCTGGTAGGAGGGGCCAGCAAGGGACATGCAACAGCCAGTAACAAAGGAAAACCCCAGTATCATCCACACCGTAACGACATTCGTCCAAACCAGAGTAGCCAGACTGAGTGCTGCCAGTCCTGCGATGATTTGAGTGAAGAGCAACAGTCGCCTGCGGTCCAGCAAATCCGCAAACACCCCTCCCGCCAAGGTAAGGAAAAAGCCAGGAGCTGTAGCCATGAAACCATCGATGCCCAGCCAAAGAGCAGAGTTTGTGCGCTGCAGCACCAGCCATCCCTGAGCTACTGCCTGCATCCAGGTGCCGACGTTGGAGAGAAACGCACCAATCCAGAAGAGGCGATAGTTTCGGTGGGAAAGCGCGCGGAACATCCCCAGACGGCGTCCGGCGACTCCATTCGCGACTTGAGCGTGTTCGGTATCGACTCGCATGCCTGAATGTTCTTACCATCGCCCGGGGAATGCGACAAGCTGCCAGCAATGGTGCGATTTCCAAGCTTTGCGTGAAGATTCGTCGCGTGCTCTAATCTCAGCCCTGAGTATCATTCGAACAGGAGGAGTGAACTCGTGGGGTTAATTTCGCCAAACAGGAAGCGATCATTTTTTGTATCACTATCCGTGATGGGCCGATCCAGCGTGGCATTAACAGCATTCAGTTGATGAACGATGGCCAGCGATGGTGGATTGTGACTATCTTTTGGCAGGGCGAGGACGATAAGAATCCGTTGCCGGAAAAGTATCTCAAGCAGTAGCGGGGCAAAGGGCTAAGGGCTAAGAGCAAAGGGCAAAGAGCCAAGAGCCAGCTGGCTCTTTGCCCTTTGCTCTTTGCCCTTTGCTCTTACCCTGTCCGTCGCCAGGCCGAGAGTGGACCGCCTCTGCCACCACGCCTCTCCGCCACAATCTCGGCCAGGATTGAGAGCGCAACCTCCTCAGGTGTCACAGCGCCAATGTCCAGTCCTATAGGAGCGTGTACGCGGCTAAGCGTCTCCGCATCTGCACCCTCAGCCCGCAAGCGGTCAAGTACAATGTTTGTACGGCGCTTGCTGCCTATGAGGCCGATGTAATCGGGGTGGGCCGTTATCACCGCCCGCAGACATTCTTCGTCTTCCTTGTGTCCCCGGGTAACGACGGCTACGGAAACACTTCCGCCGTTTCCGATGGCCTCGAGGAGAGCCTCGGGCCAGCTCTTGGCTGCAACGAGCTCAATCCGCTCGCCGGAAAATCGTTCTCGAGAGACAAACTCCGGCCGGTCATCGATTAAGACCACCCCATAGCCCAGTAGACTGGCGAGCCGGGCCAGAGAAGCACCCACATGTCCCGCGCCGCAAATCACGACACGGGCCTCTGGTTGAATACGCTCAAACAGTACTCTTGCTTCAGGTTCCTCATATTGCGGCACGATTTCCTGTAAACGAAAAACACGTGTTTCATCGCGTGACAACAGAAACTGCAGAGCGAAGGTCGAAAGCGTCTGGTCCAAGTCGTGATTGCCGAACGATCCCTTCCGGCTCCCCGAGGCAGTTACCAACACCTTGGCGCCCACATTCGCAGAACCTGCGACAAGCGTAGCAAGCGCCGCAGTCTGTCCTGCTTCGAGCACCTTCTGGATTGCATCCGCTATCACTCGAGAAGATGGTGCTTCTTCGTTAGGTCGCATGAAGTTAGCTGCGGCAGCGGTTACTTTGACGAGGATGTCTTCCGGAGACCGGTAATCGCGAGTAGACGCTTTAGGAGCCACCACGGCCCCACGACGAGATAAATAGGATTGCGAAAGAAGGCGGGTTGGTTCCCTTCAACGACGTGACCAGCAAATTGAAGCACCCAGCCTGAGATGAAAAGCGCCAGCGCCCAACGCCAATTGAAGAGAAAGAGCGGCATAGAGATGACGATCAGAGGGATGCCAATGGTGTGTGACAACCGATTCAGCGGATGCTGGTGTTTGGCCTTATAGGTTTCCAGAAATGATTGGGCCATCTCAGATTAATGCTTTGTTAGCTCATTACATCTATGAAGATATCCATGGTTCCGCCACAAACCATTCCTTCTTCGCTGGCTTCCTCAGCGGTCAGGGAAAAATGATGAAGCTGCGGCTCGCCTGTCCGCATGGCTTCCCGCGCTTCGGCCCACACCTCCGCCTCGACGCAGCCGCCGCCAACAGTCCCCGCTACTTCGCCGTTTTCGAAAAAGAGCATCTTCGCACCACGTCGCTGGGGAGTGGAGCCACGTGTGTGGGCCACCGTTGCCACGACGACGCGTTCGCCGCGGTTGTTTGCTTCCACTATCATCTGGTAGAGCTGTCGCTGGCCAATTGTTCCCATATGGTGCGCAGATTATGCAGCCCGAATCTGTGCTGTGAGAAGCATCCAGAAGCTGCGGCGTCCTCCAGAAGAGGATCACGACGAGGCCCTGCCTATCGCGGCGGGTAGGGATTCTTTGGCCGAGACTCCTCAGCAGGAGTCACAGTTGTGTCCACCGTTGTAACAGTCTGTACTGGCTGCTGATTGTTTTTATCGATGCGCTCGCGCAACAGTTCCACTTCGCGATCAGCCGTGGCGATGGCTGTTTCTAGTCTTTGACGACTGGTCTCCAGGGTATCGAGTTGGTTCTTTATTCTTGTTCTTTCGCTCTCCAACCCACGACGCCGCGCCTCACGTGCTTCTTCAGGGCGCGTCGTGCCATAGACTGCAACCATTCTCTCAATGCTTTCGGGTCTTAAAGCGAATTCGGTCTGCTCAAGTCGCGACTGTAAATCGGCCTGTTTCTCCTGAACGTCGCGCAGCTGGGAGCGGAGCATCTCAGCGCGCTGTTCCGCGCGTGTTAGTCGCTCCATGTCGAGTAGTGTTCGTTGTTCCTCCTGCATTTCACCCAACTTCTCGGTCAATTTGGTGACCTGATTCGACAGGGATGTAATCGTATCCTGCATCTGCGCCGGATCATTGGGAGACTTCGTCTGATCTCCCTTCAATTCCGCCGCCGCGCCGGAAGTTTCATCGCCTGTGCTAATAATTCCTTCACCCTGAGTCTGGTCAGTGGTGGGAGCGTTAATAGTCGGGTTGGTGATCACGGGTCGGGCAACGCGCCTCGCCCGGCGCCGTCTTCGCTTCTGCGCGTCAACATCAATCGAGCAGAGACCGGCAATAACGATTGTCACTAGAAACAACGTGATGTACTGAACCAGGCGCTTCGACATTTACAACTCCCTCCGAACGTGCATTCCCATTTCAAAAGATACCCTCTGAGACGAGAGGCATTCAAGTCCTAAAGAACCCTGAGCAGACTCACCCTGCCTGAATTTGGAACGTTACGTCCATTAACGGTGCCGAAGTCAGGGCCGGAACGCTGATAAGGTCAACACCCGTTTCGGCATAAGTACGGACATTCTCTAGCGTAATCTCGCCGGAGCATTCGATGGACACCCCAGGGGAGAGGTCCTGAGCAAACGATACAAGTCGAGTCAGATTTGACAGTTGCGGGTTGTCGAACAAAATCATGTCAGCTCCACCATTGAGTGCTTCCTTAATCTCATCTTCGCTGGAGACCTGTACTTCGACCTTGTGAAGCTGACCAAGCCTTTCTCGGGCATTTCTTACCGCCGCCGCGATCCCTCCAGCTACCGCAATATGGTTAGCCGTGATGACGACGCCATCATCAAGACCCAAACGATGACTGCGACCTCCGCCCAGCATGACTGCATATTTCTCCAACATTCGCATCCCCGGAGTTGTTTGCCGCGTATCGTAAATCGCAGCCTTTGTCCCCTCAATTGCTCGTACAAACTGGTTCGTCAGAGTAGCCGTAGCCGAAAGTCGCTGCATCAGATTTAGTGCGACGCGCTCCCCTGCAAGTAAAACGTCAGCAAAGCCCTGCAACCGGGCAATCACTTTGCCGGCCTCAATCTCCTCTCCTTCGGAAACAAATGCTTCCAGTTGTTGTTGGGAATCGAGCGTCAGGAAAACCTCTTCCGCTGCCTCGAGGCCGGCCACAATCATCTTTTCACCAGCCACAAAGCGGCCGCGAGCGCGCGTGTTACGCTCTATGATTGCCTGGCTGGTAATGTCACCACGACCCAGGTCCTCGCGAAGAAAAACCCCTATCTGCGAATACAGAACACTCTCATCGAGCCAATTCATTTGAGATTTTCTATTGTTTGTTGGAGCTGGGATAATCGCTGAGAGATATCAGCAATGCGTTGGCGCACACCCTTCACCTTCTCGGCCGGAGCGCGCTCGATGAAGTCAGGATTCGCAACTTGACTTTCAAGTTTGGCCGCCTCGGCCTGAAGCTTCTCTTTTTCACGGCTGAGTCGTTGGCGCTCCTGGTCAAAATCGATGAGGCCTTCCAGCGGAATCGCCACTTCCGCGCCGCCCATAAGCACAGCGCGCGCCGATGCTCTGGGCGCGGTCAGCCTAGTACTGATTGAAACTTCCGACGCTCGGACCAGCTTCGAAATCTGTTCGCCGCTCGTTGAAAACAAGGTCCTTAACCTCTCTTCCGGCGCGCCAACTAGTACTGGCACCCGCTCTCCTGGCTTGATATTCATCTCGGAGCGAATGTTGCGCACGCGCGAGATTAGATCTATGACGGCCTGCATCTCCCATTCGGCATCATCATCGATCAGCTCACTCCGGCTTTCGGGATACGCCGTGAGCATGATGGTAGGTACGGCCGCGCTATAAGCTTGATGCAGGAGTCTGGCATCTGCTCCTGGTAAACGCTGCCAAAGTTCCTCGGTAATGTAGGGCATAAAGGGATGAAGCAGACGCAACGCTTGCTCGAGCACTGAGAGCAGCCAAGTGCGAGCTAAAGCTCGTTCTGGAGTTGGCTCCGCAGCCGTTACTTCTTGCTTTGTGAATTCGATATACCAGTCGCAAAAATCGTCCCAGAAGAAATGGTAAAGCGTTTGCACAGCTTCGTGAAACTGGTAACTGGCGAGGGCCTCACGCACATCCTGGGCAGTTCTATTCAGCCGCGAAAGAATCCAACGCTGATGCAATGGCAACCCGGAAGTAATGGACTTCAGGACGTTTGGATTGACCTGCGCCGACTCAGAGTTTAAGAGACAGAAGCGGGCGGCGTTCCAGATTTTATTAGCGAAGTTCCTATACGACTCAACCTGCTTCTCATTCCACCGAATATCTGTGCTGCCCACGGAAGCAAGTGTCAGGCGGGTAGCATCAACGCCATACCTATCGAATACCACGAGTGGATCGATACCGTTCCCTTTGGTTTTGGACATGCGTTGGCCCTGAGCATCCAGTATGGTGCCCGTCACATACACATCTTCAAAAGGGCGCTCGGCCATGAAACGAAGTCCCATCATCACCATTCGCGACACCCAGAGGAAGATGATGTCACGCGCCGTCACGAGCACTGACGTAGGATAAAATATCTCGAGATCTGAGGTCTTATTTGGCCAACCAAGCGTGGAAAAAGGCCAGAGCGCCGAGGAGAACCAGGTGTCAAGCACATCAGGGTCTTGAGTCAAATCCTTGGTACCAGCCTTTGCTGTCGCTTCTTCGAAGGAGCGCGCCACAATCAACTGCCCATCGCTCGTGTACCATGCCGGAATCTGGTGCCCCCACCAGAGCTGGCGCGAAATGGTCCAGTCGCGGAGGTTTTCAAGCCAGGTGGTATAAACCTTTTGATAGGGGACTTCGGGGACAAAACGCGGCTTACCTTCACGCGCCATGAGTTCCAGGGCCAAATCCCGCAACTCCTCCATCCTTAAGAACCACTGCGTGGATATAAGGGGCTCGATGACAGTCTTACAACGCTCGCACTTTGATATTGAGAATTCGTAGTCAACTATTTTCTCGAGAAGATCCAGCTCCCCAAACCTTTCGACAACCTTCGAGCGTGCCTCGTAACGATCAAGTCCGACAAAATCGGCTCCGGCAGCTCCAGTCATCCTGGCGTGGGCATCGATGACAATCACCTGTGGCAGATTGTGGCGTAAGCCGATCTCGTAATCGTTCGTATCATGTGCTGGTGTGACTTTTACGGCGCCAGTGCCGAATGCCGGATCCACAAACTCATCTGCAATCACGGGAATTTCGCGATTCGTTAAAGGCAGCCTGAGCTTAGCCCCAATCAAACTGCGAAAGCGTCCGTCGGTGGGATTCACCGCAACGGCGGTATCTCCGAGCATTGTTTCCGGCCTGGTAGTTGCGACCGTGACCCGGCCGCTACCACCGCTTTTTGGGTACTGAAGATAATAGAGCTTTCCTGTCTGAGGATCCCTCTGTACCTCGAGATCAGAAAGCACGGTCTGATCGTGCGGACACCAGTTAACAATGCGATTGCCGCGATAGATGATTCCCTGCTCATACAAGCTCACGAATGCTTCTCGAACCGCCCGCGAGAGGTCCTCATCCATGGTAAATCTTTCCCGCGACCAGTCGACCGACGCACCCTCGCGGCGCATCTGGTTCGTGATCTGTCCCCCCGATTCATGCTTCCAGCGCCAAACACGCTCCACGAATTTTTCGCGGCCCAAGTCGTGGCGCGTTAATCCCTCCTTCTTTAACTCACGCGTGACCATTAGTTGGGTCGAAATGCCCGCATGGTCCATTCCGGGCAGCCAAAGCGCACGGTAGCCGCACATCCGTTTATAGCGCGTGAGGACATCCATCATCGTGTGCTGTAGAGCGTGGCCCATATGCAGTGAACCAGTCACGTTGGGAGGCGGAATGGCAATGGAGAATACGGGCGCCCTGCTGTCTTGATTTATCTCAGGAGAAAAATAGCCTCGCTCTTCCCAGCGAGCGTAATGAGAACGCTCGGCCTCCTGAGGATCGTATTGTTTCGGGATCTCCATTTTCGATGTTTCCGGCAGCCGACCGGCCCCTGTTGAGCCCTTTCAGCTCTTTGTTCTTTCAGCATCCTCTGCTCACTCAGAGTTGGTCATTGTAAAGCAAAGGCCAGCGTAGTGTCCTGATTTTCCCTCTTTGCTCAGCTTCAAGCTCAGAAAATCTGTGATCCGCGGACTTAATCCAAAAAGAAATCGAGCAGGCAGCCATCTCGGCCTTGCCTGCTCGGGTAAAACGTAACGCAAACTGTTGAGTCTGCCAGGACGATAGTTTGGTAACTACGCGCGAGTGTTCCTAACCCCTGGTCTTCTCAAGCTGGTGTTTGATCAGTAGTTCGGAGAGTTCCGGTACTACCTCCCAGGCGATCTCTTCAACCACCTTATGCGAGAGATGTTCAACTGCACGACGGGCGATCGCATCAATTACTTCGGGAGCCAGTTGATCCAGCGTAATCAGCCCACCCCTGGCTGCCTCACTAAAGCCACGATGCTCACCCACACGCGGTTCTGAGAGAGAGGTCTCAGGCATATGCGGCGCTGTTATGTCCGCCACGTTCTCAGGCTGATCCAACGGAGAGTAAACTTCATCGGAAGCTGACTCCGAAACAATGGTGTCTGACGTTTCAGCAACGCTTCCCCATTGCGCGGCGGCGCCGGGAACTTCATTCTCCGCAGTCACCACTTCTGATTCCAGCGCCCGGGGGCCGGAAGAGCTCTCCAGATCCAGATCCAGGATGTACTCGTCGGAAAGAACCTGATCGGCAGATTCAAAATCGCCCAGATCCAGTAACACTTCGTCGGCTTCCGAGGTCGTGGCCGTTTGGGCTTGCAGGTCAGTGACAGAACTCTCCATGTCTCTCCCATTTGTGCGTGTTTCCACAGCAAGATATTTGTTTGCCGCTGCCGGCTGAGCCAATTTAGCTGAAGCGTCAGCCAGCGACTGGACTGGAAGCGGTAGCGTGTCGGCAGTAGCGACGTTCAGTTCTTCGGTTGAGAGGGCATCTACTTCCGGAGGCTCCGCAACGGGAGAGGGGAGTTCCGCGGTTTGCACCTCTTCCTCAACAGAGACTTGCGGTTCAGGCTTCCCACCCAACAGTGAGCTAACCCGGTCTACCAAACGCCGAATCGATTGAAATGGCTTACTCAAAGTATCATCCGCGCCAACCCTGCGCGCCTCCGCTTCGTCAAAAGGCTCAAAGGAGCCGACTAGAAGCATGACAGGAATGTGTCGAAGCTTCTCATTTTCCTTTATGTACTCACAGACTTGATATCCGTTCATTTCTGGCATATGAACGTCTGCAAGCACAATATCAGGTGCTACTTCCTCGATCTTTTCTAGAGCCTGCTTCCCATTGGATACGCTGACAACATCTACACCTTCATCGGCGAAGGTGAGGTCAACGACTTTCTGAATGGTAATCGAATCGTCAGCGAGTAGAAGTTTGCGTCCGGCTAACAAAGTCAAAAAGGTTCCTTTAGCTCAGGTGAGCGGCAATGGCGGGTATTGCATTTCTCACTCGGGGGGGCGGGGCAATAGAATTCCGGCCCGTCCCCATGACGGGCCACTCTTGAACCTAGCATTCAGCCTCACAGCCCGTCAAGCATTTAGGCTGTTTTTAGGCTCTGCCCTGGCGATTGCCAGGGACGGCGTCGCCCCACTTCCCTGTTCCCAGAGAACGGGGGGCGACTTCCGCACTTTCCAGATTAGCTCTGGAACACCAATTCAACCGCAACCTACATCGCTCGGGCCGTCAGGGACGGTTGCGCAACCCCCGAGTTCCGCAAATAGAAGTGATGTTGCGGCGCCGGGAAACCGGCTTTGCTGAACGCCTCACGAATCACGCGATTTTTTCAAAGTACACCGCCCAATAGTGGTCATTGTTGCAGTATGGACGCACCGCGAGTACCGGACCCATCGGAGTGAACTTCAGCACTTCCAGATCTGGCTTCGGAGTTGCCAACACGTTCGGGATCTGTGCGAGCTTTTCCCTGAGTAAGGTTATTTGCATGGCTAACATCGACCGTATGGTCCAGTTGGGCCTCAAGCTCGACCCGGCGATACGGATTGGCTGTGAAGTTCTGGATGTTATCGGAGAAGAGCTTGTTATTTCCCACGAAGGTCCTGACATTGTCCATCGTGTTAATGGTTGTCACAAAGAGCCCGATCTCCTGGACCGTCCCAGTAACTCCTCCCGCGGTGATGAAGTCTCCCACCTTGAAGGGGCGCAGGATAACCAAAAATGCGCCAGCCGCAAAGTTAGCGAGTAACCCGCTCCAGGCCAAGCCTATGGCCACGCCTGCCGCCGCCAGCAAGGCGGCAAAAGTAGTAGTCTCAAGGCCGAAAACGCCCAGGATAGCAATGACCAATAGAATGTTGAGCATCACGGTGGTTACGGAGCCAACATAGCTGATTATGGTCGGTTCAATTACCCGCTTCGTTAGTGCTTTGGAAACCATGTTGACCACAAAGCGAATGACCCAGCGCCCTATGATCCAGATGGCCAGCGCTCCGAGGACCATAAAGACCACGCGCAACGCTACACCAGTAACATTTTGTAAGATTTGATTGTGTCCATGATCTTTCTCCCATTCGATGTGACATCGAAAAATGGTCAATTCCTATTTAGGAGCGCTGGCCCTGACGCGCACTTCGGTGCCACGTTTTATTACGAGGTCATCGCGGCCCTGGATGTATACACTGCCGGCACCGCCACCTGCGCCAACGATAGCGCCGATAGCCGCTCCCTTACCGCCTCCAGCAATGGCGCCGATGATGGCCCCAGCCACAGCGCCAACGGCTGCGCGCTTCTCAGTTGTCGTGGTTCGACTCTCGCCCTCTTTTACTGCTCCTTCAGTATCGACTTTCACGTTTTCCTCATCCGACGTCCTCAGGCCTTCCACCACCCCGGCGAACCGGTATGATTTTCCATTCGCCAGTCGAATACGTTCGAAATTGAAAGTCATCTCGGAGCGCCCGGTGATTTTTCCGCTCCGCTTTAGGTTACTTATGTAACCGTCGATCGTAGCCCCCTGGTATTGGGAAGGCTCGCGCACAGTCAAGGTAAAACGGTCACGTTCCTTGCTATCTTTGGTCGACAGATCTTCATTCAACACGCCGGTTAGCGAGGTGCCGTCCGGCACGATAAAGGTATTGGCTGATGTCGTGGTTTGGCCGGTCGCCGTCGGCACGACCCCGGTTTCTGGTGATCCATAGATATCCCACTGTGCTACGTTGGATGTTCGCTCATAAAGACTCTGAACGATTACCGGTTGAGTGACTGTTCCACCGTAAACACGCCGTGTCACACTGAGCCTGCCGGCTGCGTCAATCAGATCAAAAGTCACTGAGTCATTTCCGCGAACATTCGAATAAGTAATAGTGAGTTGATCTCCTTTGAGTATTGCTCGAACTCGAGCTGAAGAGCCATCCGGCAATTGCCGAGTTCGCGCAACTCCATCAGCTACATAGGAGAGACGCGGGGCGGTCGAGGAGACGATATTTATCGTCCGACCACGCCTTTCGATCGCCAGCATGTCGCCTGTTTCGAGCCGGTTTAACACGTCATCCAGAACACGCTGCCGCTCACTATCGGCGACATTCTGCGCCGCTAGTTCGGCAGCTTGTCGAACATCGTCGCTACGCGCTGGCATGAGACGATAGGTTCCGCTCAATCGTGTGGCCGTCTGTGTGGTTGTCTTAGTAGCAGTGCGTTTGGCGACCTTTTTTTGCGCGTTTACGCTTGCGCCTATCAGCACCAGTGCGACAATACACGCCACAAAAACTAATCGGCTGGGCCGTAACTTTCCAATCGGGCCAGCTTCAGTCGCTACAATATGATTGGTTTGCATAGGGAGTTTTCCTTTCTTAGCAGGTAGGTCAAATCCGCGGGGCGTAGCTTAGACAGCACAGAGCCTTGCAAAAACGCACACGAGCCCGAGCCCGCGGGATGATTTCATTATCTTTAGTCAATTTCAGCCTCTAACAGGGCACCAGCCGTGCCATAACCTAGGAAATCTAAGGGTCTGACCGGTTTGGTCAGAACACCTTGACTGACAACGAAATAGACAGTCAGGAAACCGATTGTGAGCTACAAAAGCTGGCAGTAAACGAGGTCAAATCGTGGCCCGGTGAGGACTTTCACTTGCGGGTTGGGAAAATGTGCGCATTGGACTGCTTAGAGCGTGAGAGAAATTCCAGTGTAGCTTAAGCTAGAGCGACGAGGTCTTGGGCGATGAACTGGCGAGCAGTATATCGTCGGGAGTATTTTCTTTTCCGTCTGGACCAGTAGAACGTAAGGTGAAGTGATCGCTTGTGCCCTGATACTGATAAGGAATATGCCAGGGATCAACGCGGATTACCCGCTGAAGATATCTGGGACTGAGGTAGTCAACCATAACTGACGCGTTGTCGGCACTCACGTAAAAACCTCGCTCCTGGCGAAACTTCTCCAGGGCTATTGAAAGTGTTTCAAGATCGGCACGGGCCAGCTTGCTCTTCTCTTGATTGAGCGCGCCCAGCACATGTTCAAGGTTGGTCCAACCACGATTGCCAGGGCGGATTTCCAATACCTGCCAGGCGTTTCGAGAATCCCGTCCTAAGCGCACCCTAACCTGTATCCGCACTACCGCCATCGCTGAAGGTCGTGAAGCCAATGGCAAACTGAGTGGTGAGATCTGTCTAATTCGAACGGCATCCGAAGGAAGCTCAACACTGACGAGGCTAGCCAACAAACAGCGCGCGCGTCTGGGGCTAGGTTCCGACACTGTAGGTTTCGTTATGAAACGTTCTGGATCGTTGCATGTGTCACCAGGCACGTCAGCGCCGAGTGCTGCGCCAATGAGAGTAATCTGCTCCCAGACATCTGGACCGACTCTGATCTCTTGCACGCGCCAATGCCCTGACTCCACCTCCTCCAACCGGTATGCAGTTTCAATATCCACAAGCGCTTCGGCAGCAGTTGGCCCAGTCTCAGCCACAGTTCTCACAGTGACCGCCTTGTCTGGCAGCTTGAAACCGGCCATGCGCGCCACGACCCTGCGCACCTGACCTGGTTTCAACTCAGCTCTGACTTCGGGAACAAGGAAAAAGCTGAGAACTAGGTAGAGGACAGCCTGCGTTGGGCACGAGGTGAGTATCTTCAAGGGCTTTCCTGCCAATCAACCTACAGCTTTGCCGATTAGCATCTGCAGCATGATCTGAAGCTGGGCGGTGGTGAAAGGTTTGGGCAGAAAGACCACGGCGCCTGCGGCAAAGCTGTCGGAGGAGAGTTTAGGATCCTGTTCAGCAGTCATCATCATTACCGGAATGCGCATCAGCCGTTTCTCGGTCTTCATGAACCGCACCAACTCAGGACCAGAGATATGGGGCATAACCACATCGAAGATCGCTGCCGTGAAATTCTGATCGCTTTGCAAGATCTTATACGCCTCACGACCGTCGCGCGCAGTAACGACGCTGTAGCGCTCCTTTTCGAGAATTGTTGAGACGAGACGGAGGATTGCCGGATCATCATCAGCCACCAGAATGCGCCGGGCGTCATTGGCCTTAGCTGCTGGTTTTTGTTCCTTGCTCGACATCTTCAAACTTCCACTGCGCGACTGCTCTCCCCCGCGCTCATTGATAATTCCGCTGCCAGCTTAATCGCAGCCATCATGCTGGAAGGCTCAGCCAGCCCCTTGCCCGCGATATCAAAAGCCGTTCCATGATCGACCGAAGTGCGTATAAACGGCAAGCCCAGCGTGACGTTCACCGCATCTCCGAAGGAAAGACATTTTACGGCAATCATCGCCTGATCGTGATAGCAGGCGATCACCCCGTCAAACTCGCCTCGCGATGCCCGCAAAAAAACGGTATCGGCGGAGAACGGTCCTTGCACATTTATTTCGTCGATACTACGGCAGGCTTCAATCGCAGGAACAATCTCCGCCGCCTCTTCCACTCCAAACAGTCCGCCTTCCGCTCCATGTGGATTGAGGGCCGCAACCGCCAAACGCGGCCGCTCCAGGCCCCAGCGCCGCAACTCTCGATGGGTCAGAGTGATGGTTCGAATAAGGCGGTCTCGCTCCACCATTCTGATTGCCTGGACCAGAGGCACATGCGTCGACAAGAGTACGATTCGGAGGTTACCAGCGACAAAGGACATTGCATACTCTTCGGTACCAGTCAAATGCGCCAAAAACTCAGTATGCCCCGGAAAACTATAGCCGCCGAGGAACAACGAGCGCTTGTTAATTGGCGCCGTCGCGATTGCATCGATGCTTCCCGCCGCACATAGCTCTACTGCAGCCTCAATATAACCCGCTGCGGCCTTGCCCGCCGCGCCCGATTCAATTCCCGGTTCGACGAAGCCACCGATATTATCAAGATGAAAAATAAGAGGTTCCGTTAGCGGTTCGGGAAGCGGTTCCCCTTTCCGCACAATATCGTAGCCAGACTGTAAGTCAAGCGTCCGGGCAGTGTGGGCCAGCAGTTGAGCGTCTCCGATGATTACGGGCAGACAGACCTTGCGCACTTCATCTTCAGCAACAGCTTTGAGAACGACCTCCGGCCCAATGCCTGCAGGATCACCCATAGTGATTCCGACACGGGGCAAGGACCGCCTCGGTCGATGGCCCTGATGAGATGAGCTATTGGCGAACTGTCTCATTGTGTACGCACGAGGCGCGCAGGTCGAAAAACGGAGGGAAAAGGAAATCCAATTCGGATTAGTTTTCGGTTTATTGCTGTGCGGCCTGCGGGACGCGTTCGTCGGCCTTGTACATATACTTAATATTGCGCTTCAGGACCAATAAATTGGGTTCGGCTTTGCGGTTGACCTTCAAAGCACCACGATCGTACCACTCGATCGTTCCCTCAATCTCTTCGCCATCGAGCAAGACAATAACCATCGGGGTATGAGCATCAATCTGCTTCTTGTAGTAGAAGATCTCGGCGTTTGTCTCCGTAGGAGGCGGAGTGCGTTTACGAACCTGCACGACAGCCTGCTGCGCGGCCCGCTGGGAAGCCTCTCTCACACCATCGCTGCTCGGACCTCGTTGCGCTCCACCGTTAGTACGTTCCCTCGATTGCGGCGCCTCTCGTGCCTTTCCTTTCACTTCAGCGAGCGTGGTTCTAATAAGTTTGCGATTCACTGCATCTTACCTCCAAAAAACTTCAAGCGGATTGATCAATTGCCGATCTGGCCAGACCACATTGCGGCAGGGATGAGCTGACCGGACATCGTCCAATACTCTCGCAGGCTGCTGCCGCCATTCGAGGAGAGGGACGAAACTTTACTCGTAATGGAAATCCTGCAAGGAATGACCGACATGCTACACAACCAGCAAGGAAAAAGCAAAGCCGAAAAACTACGACCGCCCAAGATCTACGGAAAGCCGTGGTGTAAACGTAAACCAGCGAAATAGCCGGTTTGATTACTTGAACATTTTTGACACCACACCAGCGGCCCAGACGGCAAAAAATCAAAAGGAAGGCCCCATTGTCCTCGGCCTCCCCGTTTGCCTTATCTCGGCGTCGTTGTTTTAGTCCGCCTTTTTCCGAATGAAGGTCGGCACATCCAGATCTTCAGCCTGCGCCTGGGCCATCATTGGTCGCGGCAGATCATCTGTAGGACGAGGAGTGAAGCGCGGCGCGGCCGGTAACCCCGGGGCGGAAGCAGCGGAGGCCACGGCGAACGCTTCCCTCTCAAAACCAGTGGCGATCACTGTTATCTTCATCTCATCGTGCATGTTCTCATCGATTACGGCGCCAAAAATGATGTTCGCGTCTTCGTCGGCCGACTCGCGAATAATGGAAGACGCGGCATTGACTTCAAAGAGAGTCAAGTCGGAACCGCCGGTAATGTTGATGAGTACTCCTCTTGCTCCCTCAATCGTCGCTTCCTCGAGCAAGGGAGAGGAGATCGCCTGTTGTGTGGCTTCAATCGCCCGGTTCTCGCCACGGGCATGTCCCGCCCCCATCAAGGCCATTCCCATACCAGCCATGATCGATTTGACGTCTGCGAAATCCAGATTGATCAATCCCGGCACCGTAATTAGATCGCTGATGCCCTGCACGGCTTGCCGCAGCACGTCGTCAGCAACCCTAAAAGAGTCCGGGAGCGAGGCTCCCTTTTCCACCGTATGCAAAAGACGCTCGTTGGGAATGGTAATCACCGTGTCCACACACTCGCGCAACTCCCGCAGGCCCTGCTCTGCCTGCTGCATGCGACGGCGTCCCTCAAACTGGAACGGCTTTGTGACAACGGCGACAGTTAACGCGTTAAGCTCGGTTGCAAGTGAAGCAATGATCGGAGCTCCGCCAGTCCCTGTTCCGCCGCCCAGACCCGTTGTAACAAACACCATGTCAGCGCCTTCCAACACTTCAATGATTTTGTCGGTATCTTCGAGCGCCGCTTCGCGTCCTACCACCGGATCCGCTCCCGCGCCAAGTCCTTTGGTCAATCTACTGCCTAATTGAATCTTGATCGGGGCTCGCGAACGCTTCAATGCTTGCAGATCGGTATTGGCTACCAGAAACTCTATCCCCTCGATGCCTGTCTCAATCATGCGGTTGACGGCGTTGCCACCACCGCCACCGATGCCGATTACTTTGATGCGCGCCCCCGTTATAGGGGGATCGTCGTCGATGAAAATATTAATGCCTGTTGCCTGAGGGGTCTCCGGTGTCATAGTCATTTCCTCTCTCCCGAAGCGCGAGGGCTTCCAGGGCCTTCTCCTTTTATATTGGGTTCCTCGTGCCATCGGCAGCGATATGTTGCGGACAATATCTTGTGCGGTCGGGCCGGAAGCATACAACAACTTGTCAAAAAATACTACCGAAACGATTGCGAAATCTGGAAACAAAATGCGTTATCTTGCCGGCGGAACCGCGCCGCGCCATTCCGGAGCGCGTTTCGGTGGCCTGAGCGCGGTAAGCCACCAGAGCCAGGCCGGCCGCCGCCGTCCAGTCAGGGCTTTGCACGTCTTCCACTAAACCGCCAAAGCGGTCTCTTTCGGGGAGACCCACGCGCACTGGCGAATCGAAGACTTGTTCCGCGATCTCGGTCATTCCATTAAGGAGTGCCCCGCCGCCCGTAAGCACCACGCCGCTCGACAGTTGCCGCTCCCAACCGGCGTCTTTGATCTCATCGGCGACATGCATTAAAACTTCTTCCGCGCGCGGCTGCAGAATGTCGCAGAGAATTTGCCGCGAAAGCTGCCGCGGCGCGCGTCCCCCTACGGAAGGGACCTCTACAAGTTCGCTGCGATCCATCTCCGACAATGAAGTACTGCACGCACTACCCACGCTCCTCTTGATCCTCTCGGCTTCGGGAACCGGAGTGCGCAAGCCAAAGGCGATGTCGTTAGTGAAATGGGAGCCGCCCAAGGGAAAAACCGCAGTGTGTTGCACAGCGCCGCGCTGATAGATCACCAACCCGGTAGTCTCCGCTCCAATATCGACGAGAGCGGCGCCAAATTCCTTGTCATCCTCAGTGAGTGAGGCTTCCGCCGCCGCGAGTTGCTCCAGAACCATGTCGGCGACAACCAGGCCTGCTCGATTCACCGCATTGATTGCGTTTTGACGGGCCGTCACCGGGCTCGTTACAATGTGGACTTTAACCGCCAGCCGAGCGCCAATCATCCCCACTGGATCGTTGATGCCATCCTGATCGTCGACAATGAATTCCTGTGGTAGCCGATCTACTATTTCGCGACCAGCCGGTAGCTGGATCGCACACGCGGAGTCAATCGCTCGTCTGACATCTTCATGGGTGATCTCCCGATCGCGCCCGGAAACGGCAACAATTGCCTGACCGTTGAATCCGAGGATGTGAGAACCAGCCAGATTTATGGTGACTTCCTCGGCCTGAAGGCCGCTCATCCGTTCAGCCTCTTCGACAGCTTTCTTTATCCCTTCAACAGCCGAGTCAGGATTAACAATGACTCCTTTTCGCAGTCCCCGGGCCTCGGCTTCACCGATCCCCACAATGTCGAGCCGGCCTCCTTCACCTGGTTCCCCAGCGATACACGTCACTCTGCTAGTTCCCACGTCAAGGCCGATTGTGTGCTGCCCGCGCTTCACCATTTAAGTTGCTCCTTCAGAACCATTTAATCGGTGCGACGACCAAATCTTCCTGTTCCTCGATGTTTCAGCGTTCTTTATCACGACCCTTCTTTGTTTTCTCCCCTCTTATATTACTCGCTGGATGGCCATCGTTGGGATCTGTTTTTCGCTGGTCATTCTTAACCCTCGGCGCAACTCCAGTAGGGGCCGCCGAGCTGTCGCTGGCAGCGCTCAATGCGCGAGCGCCGGATACAAAGCCAATCACCGCTCGCTTACCCTGACTCAAATCCACATAACTGATGAGATTTCCGCGTGGTGTCTGTCTTTGCCCGTCCAGAACATCCAAGGCTCGCTTGAGGCGTTTAGTCAGATCTTGCGAGCCCAGGCGCACTTCAATCTGTGAATCCTCGCCGCCTAGTTGCGCACGCACATCCCGAACATCGATAAGATTGACCTCGCTAACCCGCTCCGCCAATCCGGCAGTGGTCCACTCCTGTTCGAGCTCCAGAAACTTTTGTACTCTCTCGATATTCTCCCTGGCGGCTGTGTCTGTCTGCTCTTCGCTCAAGCCGAGGAGAAAAAAGGGCGGCATCGAATCCGCCGGCGAAAGTTGTCCCAGCAATACTGCATCGTCGTCAACCCAGGTTAGGTGGCCAGAAGACAGGCGTGTCACGAGGCGTGGCACGCGTTCTTCAATGCGCACTCGTATACCGTCGGGCAAGACACGCGTGACAACTGCCCGGCGAACCCAGGATAGATTCCTGAGTTTTGCACTCAGGTTATCGAGGTCGGTATTCCAGACCCCGGTTTGAGTCGTCTGCCGGCGCACAACGTTCTCGATCTCCTCAACCGATGAGCGCGAGCTGCCTTGCACTTCGACCTTTCGTAGTTGGAAGAAGCTGGCTGAAGCAGCAGCGCGATAGCTGGAGAAGATCAGAAGACCAATGACCAGTAGGACCGCAAGTTTAAGCATCAGGGGCACATAGCGACGCAGGTGGCGCCCACGAGTTCGCAATTTCTTTGGCGTTCTCGCCCGGGCGCGTCGCACGGGCCGCTGTACCTGACGGCGGCTGTCGGACATGCCAGCACGCTTACCGACTCTTTGGGGGACAACCTGTTCTCTCACTAATGTGGCTCCTGCTTGTTAGCCTCTTCGGTTTCAGCTTGTTCACTTGCTACCGCTTCATTGGCACGCCAAAGCTCTACTTCATACTCCAGCTCAATTCCGTGTTCACGTTTCACGCGTTCGCGAATTTCCTCGGCCAGGGCCAGTGCATCTTCGGCGCGCGCTTCGCCTTCGGTGACAATGAAGTTGGCATGAATCGGCGATACTACGGCCGAACCGCGACGCGTACCTTTCATCCCCATCTCGTCGATGATTCTTCCGGTGCCGGTTTTGCTTGACGGAGGATTCTTGAAGAAGCACCCAGCTGAACGCGCGCCATGCGGTTGTGTTGCCAACCGTTGGTTCTTTGCATCCTCCATACGGGCGATAATTTTTTCCGGGTCATCAGGAACCAGCCGCAATGTAGCTCCGAGCAGTAACTCTCCTTCCGAGAATGAGGTGTGACGATAATTCCATTGAATGCTGGTGCCAGGAATCTCGACAACCGCACCCAGGCGGGCCACTCTCACGCTCTCTGTCACTTTTCCAATCTCGTGTCCATAGGCGCCGGCATTCATCCAAAGCGCTCCGCCGACGGTTCCGGGAATGCCACCCAGACCCTCGATGCCGGAGAGTCCGTGACGGGCAACGTCGACGCATAACCGAGGCAGGGAATAACCGGCCGTAACTGAAACGAGCTCGCCATTAAACTCTGGATTACCTTTGAGCTCCTTCAGGCTCAGTACAACATAATGATGATCACCGTCATCGGCTAAAACATTGCTGCCCGAGCCCAAGGCCCGCCAGCCAATCCCGGCTGTGACCAACTCATGCACGACGGCCGCTGCTTGCGCCTCGGTAGCCGGAGAAATGACCCAGTCGATTGCTCCCCCGACACGCAGACTCGTCAACTCGGCAAAGCGCTTACCTCTTTCCGCGCGTATTCCAAGCCGGGCCGCAATCTCTTCGATTGCCGCGTCACGCTCACGAAATCCTATTCCGTCGTTTGCTTCTGACATATTCACTAGACCGCTTTTGCTTCACTCTTTTGCCGCAATAGCGTCAACAGTTGCTCGCTCACTCGGTTAACCGTGCCAGCTCCAAGAGTTATCACCAGATCTCCTGCTTGCACATGCTCTTGTAAGGCAGCCGCTGCGTTTGCAAGGCTACCGATGTAGCGCACATCCTTGTGTCCGAAGCGCTTAATGGCGTTCGTTAGCGCCTCGGCGGTAATACCGGGAATCGGATCTTCGCTGGCGGCATAGATATCGGTCACAAACAGGGTATCGGCGTTATTGAAAGAGCGTGCAAATTCTTCCATCAGATCGTTCGTGCGCGTGTAGCGATGCGGTTGAAACAACACAACAATACGTCTGCCGCCGGAGCCAATCTTTGCGGCCGCCAGCGTAGCCTTGATTTCGGTCGGATGATGTCCGTAATCATCAATCACCAGGATTCCACCCAGTTCGCCTTTAACTTGAAAGCGACGGCCCGCTCCCGTGAAGCTCAATAGCGCTTCGGCAATTTGCTGGAATGGAACGTCAAGCTCAAATCCCACAGCAATTGCTGCCAGCGCATTGTAGACATTGTGCAAACCGGGGACGCGCAACGTGATCTCACCTGCTGCATTCTGACCACGCCAGACGGAGAATTGGGACCTGAAGCTGTGATCGTACCGAATGCCGTGCGCCGAAACATCCGCTTGTGCGCTTAAGCCGTAAGTCATCCGGCGGCGCTCAATGTGTGGAATAATCGCCTGCACGTTGGGATCGTCGAGACACAAAATCGATACTCCGTAGAACGGGACCTTGTTGACAAAATTGGTGAAGCAAGTGCGTACATCGTCCATATCGTGGTAGTAATCCATGTGCTCACGATCAATATTCGTCACGACAGCTATCGTGGGCGTAAGCATTAGAAACGATCGATCGCTCTCGTCGGCCTCGACGACCATGAGATCGCTGGTGCCCAGATGAGCGTTCGAGCCAAAAGCCCCAACGACGCCCCCGACCACTATTGTTGGATCGAGTCCTGCATGGCCCAATACCGTGGCTACCATTGAAGTCGTCGTCGTCTTTCCATGTGACCCCGCTACGGCAACTGTGTGCGGCTTGAGGCGCATCAATTCGGCCAGCATTTCGGCTCGTGGTATCACAGGAATAGAGCGGCGAACAGCTTCCACAACTTCCGGATTGTCTGCGCGAACGGCCGTAGAACGAACGACCACCTGCGAGTCACCTACATTTTCTGCCTTATGCCCTTCGCTGAATTCCACTCCCATCTGCTGGAGGCGATCGGTGACATATGATCTCTTAAGGTCAGACCCTGACACACGGAAACCAAGATTCACGAGCACTTCGGCTATGCCCGACATTCCGATGCCGCCTATACCGACAAAATGGACGTGTTGAATTCTCCGGAACATTGATCTTGGAAACTTAGGTCGTTGAGCTTTGTGTTTTGTGCTTTGTGTTTTGTTCTTTGTGCTTTGTATCTTGTTCTTTGTTCTTTGCTTAGCCCTTTGCTCTTTGCCCTTTGCCCTTTGCCCTTACCCTGCGATTAACTCCTCTATAAGATCGACTGCGGCTTGAGAAGCGTCGCCACGAGCAAGTCTGCGGCTCGCCTCTTCCATTTGCACGATTCGCTCCACATTCCCTGCCAGCAAAACAATCTCTTTAGCCAGTTTCTCTCCAGTCAGCTCTCGCTGGAGAATCATTCTGGCAGCCCCGGCATGCACCAAGGCTTCCGCATTCTTGCGCTGATGATCGTCGGCAGCAAACGGAAATGGAATCATGAGCGCTGCTTTGCCCGCAGCAATCAGTTCTGCAGTCGTGGTTGCGCCGGCACGACAGATTACTAAATCCGCCGCAGCAAAAGACTCGACGATATCGTCAATGTAGCGCCTCACATCTACTTGTTTGCCCCAACCAGCATTGGCATATGCCGCACTGGTAAGCTCAAAATCGTTCTCTCCGGTCTGATGTGTGATGCGCAATCGTTCTCTCACTGAACTCAATTCAGGCAGAGCCGCGATCATTGCTTGATTGATCGCATGCGCCCCCTGTGAACCTCCAAAGACCAATAACGAGAACTCTCTCGTCCGCTCTCCTGTTCGCGCCGGTATCTCAAAAAACTCGCGTCGCACCGGATTGCCCGTCACAACTCCCTTGCCCCGGAAATAGGGCAGCGATTCTTGAAATGAAACAGCGGCCTTGTTGACAAAACGGGCAAGTACCCGATTGGTCCATCCCGGAAGCGCGTTAGACTCCA
The DNA here is from genome assembly GCA_035283325.1 of Pyrinomonadaceae bacterium. Lineage (GTDB taxonomy): Bacteria > Acidobacteriota > Blastocatellia > Pyrinomonadales > Pyrinomonadaceae > PSRF01. The sequence continues at coordinate 26,125 of DATEUF010000286.1, forward strand.
TTACCAGGGTTGGCAATCCCATCAGCGCCGCGGTAAGGAGCACCGGGCCCGAAACATAACCGCCGGCGCCCACCACTACGTGGGGCCGAAACTCTCTGATGAGTTTTCGCGCCGAGACAAAACTCTTAGGCAGTATTGCCAGGCCGCGCGCACGGGCGCCGGCGCCAACACTCTTCAAGCCTGCACTTTCAATGATCGACAGGTCAAAGCCCGCCCGCGGCACTAACTTCGTCTCCAAACCGCGGGCGGTTCCCACAAATCGTATTTTTGAGTCCGGTTGGCGACGCATAATCTCTTTTGCCACCGCAATACCCGGGTAAATATGTCCGCCCGTACCGGCGGCGGCGATCAGCACGCGCATAGGTTTCAGGCTGACCGCGGTGCAACAACACGCGTTACCGGTGTTGCATGCGAAGCTGGCGAACGCTCCCTTGTGGTTACTCTCTTCAAAAACCTAACGTCCAGGCCGCCAGCGCTTTGCCGCGAAATGTTGAGCAGAATACCTACGGCCGCCAATGTGGGTACCATTGAAGAGCCTCCGTAAGAGATGAAGGGCAGTGGTATTCCTTTCGTTGGCACCAGCGAAAGTACGACGCTGATATTGAAGAGCGCCTGGCCAACAATACTGGTAACCAGGCCCAACGACAGCAGCATTCCAAATCGATCCGGCGCTAACAGGGAAGTTCTTATCCCACGCCAGAGAAAAAGCGCGAAAACCAGCACCACAGCGAGCGCTCCGACCAGCCCCAGCTCCTCCCCAATTACCGCGAAGATGAAATCAGAATGAGCAAACGGCAGGAACAACATCTTCTGTTTGCCTTGAGCAAAGCCCAGTCCATTGGAGCCGCCCGAACCAATGGCGATCAGCGATTGCACCACTTGAAAGCCGCTGTCTTGTGCATCAGCCCACGGGTCGAGAAAAGTGACCAGGCGTCTCAAGCGCCAGGGGACAAAGATGAGCAGGCCAAGGAGTCCAATCAAGGCAGGCGCGCCAACTGCTGCCAGATGTAAGACCAGCACACCCGCTGTGTAGCTCATTACGAGAAATAGCGCGCCGAGCATCAGCGCGGTTCCAAGATCAGGCTCCAGAACCACGAGCACAACAATTGCCGCCGTGATCAGCCCACACGGCAAAAACGTTCGCCAAAAATCTCTTTCCTCCCCAGCCCGACTCTCAAAGATATAGGCCAGAAAGATTGCCAGAGTTACCTTGGAAATCTCTGAGGGCTGAATCGAAAAGCCCCAGAACCTGATCCACCGGTGAGCACCATTCACTTTGCCAAATCCAAAAACCACCAGCAACATCAGGATCGTGATAGACAGCAAGACATAGACTATTCGGCGACTCTTCCAGTGGCGGTAGTCGACGTGCATGGCACCAAGCATCGCTACGAAGCCGATGCCGGTCCAAACCCCTTGTTTTATCACGTAGTAGAATTGATTGTTATTTTCGCGCAGCGCCATGATGGCAGAAGCACTGTAGACCATGACTACTCCAAACAGCGCTAAACCCACTGTCGCTGCGAACAACCACTTGTCTGGATGAATCCTTCTGGCCATCTCTCAACTGGCAATCTGCGATTGACGAACTTGCTCTTCGGGGTCGCCCTCGAGAGCGCGAACCTCTTCCTTGAAGACGCGACCACGGTGCTCGAATCCTTCAAACATATCGAAGCTGGCGCAGGCTGGAGCCAGCAATACCACGTCGCCATTTTTGGCTGCCTTCAAAGACTGCTTAACTGCCCCCCTCACATCAGCAACGCACTCGGCCGGAGCATAGGTTCCTAACTCTCTCATAATTGTCTCCGCATCTGCGCCAAGCAAAATCAACTTGCTTACCTTCTCCTGGATAAGTGGGGCAAGCGGAGCGTAGGGGGCCTTTTTCCCCAACCCACCCAGTATCAACACAATCTTTCCCGGCTCTTCGCGGAAAGCCTCCAGGGCCTTAAGCGTCGCATCCACGCTTGTGGCCTTCGAATCGTTGTAAAACTTGACGCCTCGAATTTCAGCCACAAACTCCAGCCGGTGCTCAACCGGGAGAAAGTTACGAACTGTATTGCGCATCGAGTCGGGATCAGCACCGCAGGCCAGTGCGGCCGATAAGGCAGCAAGTACGTTTTCGACATTGTGCAAACCGCGCAGCCTCATTTCGTCGCGCCGCAGCAATACACGCTCGCCTTCCGCTGTGCGCGATACCAGTTTCTGCCCTTGCAGAAAAAGTCCTTCTGCGAGCTCTCCCCGGACGCTGAACCAGGAGATGTGCGCTCGCAGCCCGGCGGCCCAGGAAGAAACAGTCGCGTCATCCCGGTTCAAAACGGCCACATCATCAGGCGTCTGATTCAGAAAGATTCTGTGCTTGGCGGCGGCGTAATCAGTGAGGGATTCATAGCGATCCATATGATTCGGAGTAACGTTAAGCACTACCGCCACATTGGCGTGGAAGGTCTTGATGGTCTCCAATTGAAAGCTCGATACCTCCGCAACCGACCAGCCGTCTGTTCGCGAACTCTCAACCATTGAAATCAGCGGCGTGCCTATATTTCCGCCAACTTGCACCTGCAGACCCGCACCCTCGAGCAAGGAACCAATGAGAGACGTGGTGGTAGTCTTCCCATTGGATCCGGTTATAGCCACCAGCCGGCCCCGCAAATAGCGGAACGCCAATTCGATCTCGCCAATCACCTCCGCTCCCGCACGTTCGGCATACCGCGCCGGAATGGCTTGAGTGGGCACGCCAGGGCTTAGGACCATCAACTCGATCTGGTCCAGAAGCCAACTAGGCGCCTCGCCCGGTAGACACCCGACTCCCTCCGCCCGCAAGGCCAAAGCTTCCGGACTCCATTTTTCCAGGGGCTTCTGATCATTCAGTGCCACAATCGCGCCGCGGGAAGTCAGGAACCTCGCGCAAGCTATACCGCTACGCGCAGCTCCCATTACCAAAACTTTTTTACCCGCAATCATCGCAATTTCAAGGTCGACAAACTCAACAAGGCAAACAGTATTGCCAGAATCAGAAAACGGAAGACAATCTTTGACTCTTTCCAATCCTGCATTTCAAAGTGATGGTGCAGGGGAGTCATCTTGAAGAGTCGCCGCCCCGTGCCGGTGGTTCTCTTGGTCATCTTAAACACGCTAACCTGCAACATTACGGATAGTGCTTCAATGACAAACACGCCGCCGACCATCAGGAGCATGAATTCCTGTTTCGTCAGCACGGCTACCGTTCCGATGGCGCCTCCAATCGCGAGACTGCCCACGTCCCCCATAAAGACCTCTGCCGGCGGCGCGTTGTACCAGAGAAAACCAAGACTCGCGCCAGCCATAGCCCCGCAAAAAACCGTCAGCTCCGCAGCCTCAGGACGGTGGGTCAGTTCCAGGTACGTTGCCCACCGGGCATCGCTGCTCAGATAGGTAAATCCTGTCAACGCTGTCATGGCAATAAACGTAACGCTGATCGCCAGGCCATCTAAACCATCCGTGAGATTCACCGCGTTGGAAGTACCCAGCAAGACGCCGGCGATCAGGATCAAATAAAGGTACGGACCAATGTAACTCACACCCTGTGGGTCTGCTGTCGCCTTCAAAAATGGAACACTGACGTTCCAGGAATAACCGCTCGCCCAGTACTTTGTGGATATGAAGAGAATGGCCCATACGCCGACTGCAATCAGCAGTTGCGCCAAAAGCTTTTGCCGGCCTGTCAAACCAAGGCTTCGTTGTTTGGCCATTTTGGAGTAATCATCAACAAAGCCGATTGTTGCAAATAAGAGTGTGGCCATCATGATGGTCCAAACGTAAACACTGGAAAGACGGGCCCAGAGGAGAGTTGAGATGAGCACGGAGCCGATAATCAGCACACCGCCCATTGTGGGAGTGCCCCGCTTGGCCATATGCGCCTGGGGTCCCTCCTCACGAATTTGCTGTCCAATGTTCCACCCTTTCAGAGCTTGAATTAGTTTCCCGCCAAAAACGAGCGATAGGAGCAGGGCGGTAATAGAGGCGTAGGCCGTCCGAAATGTGACGTATTGGAAGACGTTGAGCGCCTTGATTAGATACCACTCTTTGTCCTTGAAATGGCCGTAGAGCAGTTCGTATAAGAAATAGTAGATCATTTTCCCGAGGAGCTCCGGCCCCAGTTGAATCAGCCAATACGATCAACCAAAACTACGTCGCGACGCATCTAAAGCAAAGTTCCTCCCCTGTAAAAATCATCAGACCCGCTCATCCTCGCCAAGCAACGGAAACTGTTCCTTGATCGCCTTTACTACCTTATCGGTAGCAACTCCTCGCGATCCTTTCACCAGAAGTAGATCGCCCTTTCTTAATTCCTGGGTCACGGCTTCGGCGGCAGCAGCGGAACTTTCAAAAAACCGCGTAGAGGTTAAACCGGCTTCGTTGGCCCCGCCGACAATCTCACGCGCCAGCCCACGCACGCCCCACAGAACATCCACTCCTGACAACGCAATCTGCCGACCTGCCTCGCGATGAAGGCTCGACTCTTCCTTTCCCAATTCCAGCATTTCACCAGCAATGACCAGCCGGCGCTTGCGCGTCTTTCCACCCTCTACGATTGTGCGCACCATATTGAGGAGCGAGCGAGGATTCGAGTTATACGAATCGTCAACCACTGTAAACCCGGCGGCGAAATCCAGCACCTCGCCGCGCATCTGGGGCGCGGTTGCCGTCCTCAGCGCGTCGCCGATTGCCTCCGGCCCGATTTGAAAGCAACTCGCCACGGCCGCGGCGGCAAGAGCGTTCATCAGATTGTGCCGACCGCTCATGGGCAGAGCTGCCCGTGAATGGCCCAGGGGAGTTCTCAAAATAAACGTGATCAGGCCAAGTCGCTCAGTGTCAATGTCGCTGGCCATTACGTCAGCTTCGTTTTCGATTGCAAAGGTCAGCGTTCGCCCTTTGTGTTTTTCCCGCATCTTGATCACCCATTCATCATCAGCATTGAGTATCGCTGTGCCGCCGGGCTTGAGCCCCTCAATCAGCTCGGCTTTTGCCGCCGCGATGTTTTCGATGCTGCCTAGATATTCCAGGTGAACGGGTGCAATCATTAGTTCCACGCCTACGTCGGGCGGCGTGATCCGGCACAGACGTTGGATCTCGTGTGTGGGAGAAGACATACCCATCTCGAGTACGGCCAAATCAAACTCCGACGGCGATCTGTTTTCGCTCACCATACGCAAGACAGAAAGAGGTAAGCCGAGACCATTGTTATAGTTCCGCTCACTCTTCAGAACGCGACGGCCCGTGCTGCTCAGAACATGAGCAGTCAGTTCTTTCGCAGTCGTCTTGCCCGCACTTCCGGTAATGCCGATCACAGGCCGCTTCCACGACTCACAAACGCGGCGGGCCAGTGTCTGCAGTGCAGCGATTACATCGTCGACAAATAGCAACCGGTCTCTGTACGGTTGCAGGTTCTCTGATTGACTCCGGTCAACTCTGGCGACGGCGGCAATTGCTCCCTTCTGCAGAGCTTCTGGAATGAACTGATGAGCATCGGCGAAGATGCCATTGAAGCCGGCGCGGGCGTAGTCCTTCTGTGACAAGGCGAAGAAGAGCTCGCCCGCGTTGACCGAGCGTGAATCGATCGAAAAGTCTTTTATGCTTTTGTCAAACAACGCGGCGCCCAAAGAGCTAGTGGCGCCCATCAAAGTTGCTACCTCGCCAACATTCACGTTCCGACCTCTTGATCTTCCGATATCGCCTACAATAATCGCTCGCAGCACGCACCTTGCTCTCGGCGCCTGCTGGAGTTGGCCGGGCTTACGGCGGTATAAGGGACCATAGCCCCAGCCGAAGAGATTGCGATCCCTCGGAGCGTTTCATCCAGTTGGAGGAGTTTAACCCGGTGAGTAGCGCGAATGAGTCGCAATCGCTTCCTGCAAGCCGCTAACCGGTATCTTACTCCATTTTCACAATTCTCTCCGCTCCGCCGGTAGATCATCGGTGCCTCGCTAAACGTGGGGTTGCAGAGTTGTCGTCCAGCTAGTTGGCTCTGCGAAAATCAAGGTAAACAGTTTGACCCGATTCAACCTCGTCACCCGGGTACGGTCTTTGCCGGACCACCTGCCCTTCTCCGTGTGCCTCCATCTGCAAACCAAGCTGAACACAAGCGCGGGCCACATCGCGTACGCTACGCCCGCGCAAATCAGGCATCACGATGGTCCTGCGGGTAGCGACCGCGTACACCACTTCACCTTCCTGGTCGTCATGGGCGGCCACCGTTGGCAAGGTGGCAAGGCGGGCCTGCTCCATCAGCATGCGCTGTTCACGGTCCCTGGTCATCCGGGGCGTGTCCGCCGCCTCCGCGATCAGGTCTCCGGCTGATTGAAAGTGAGTATCAGGAGGGACGCCAAGCTCAGGTAGCACCTGTTCGGCAATCTCGCGAAATACGGGCGCGGCCACGTCGCCTCCATGGTATGCCCCTCCTGGTTCATCAATAACAACCACGATGACCACAGCCGGATCGCCGACGGGAGCGAAGCCAACGAAGGAGGCAACATGCTTGGTATGAGAGTAGGCCTTCGTCCTGGGATCAATCTTCTGAGCAGTACCCGTCTTACCTGCAGCAGTGTAGCCGTCGAGCTGCGCTTTCTTTGCCGTGCCATTCAGAGTGACGCCTTCCAGCATCCCTCTCAGAGCTGTGGCAGTCTCCTCACTGACCACGCGATGTTGTTCCGGGTTGGCCCGATAAACTGAGGTGCCGGAAGGAGCGCGAATCTCACGCACAAGGTGCGGCGCTACTCTAATCCCATTATTGGCGAGCGTACCAAAGGCCGCGGCCATCTGTAACGGTGTGACGCCAACCTCCTGGCCCATAGCTATCGAACCTATCGATGAAGGTTGCCAGCGACTGACCGGTCGAACCAAACCGGCAGTCTCGCCTGGCAATTCGATTCGGGTCCGGCTGCCAAAACCGAAGCTCGTCATATAGTCGTGCATCGCGTTGTCGCCCACTCGGAGTCCCAGTTTTATGGCCGCCACGTTGCTGGATTTGGCCAGTGCTTCGGCAATGGTCAAGGTGCCAAAGGCATGGTGGTCGTGGATTAGGCGGCCTGCGACTGTTATGGATCCCATCTGACAATTAATTTTGTCACTGGGCCTTACTAAACCCTCCTCAATCGCGGCAGAGAAGGCAACGATCTTGAAAGTTGAGCCTGGCTCGTAAATATTTTGTATGGCCCAGTTCGAACGTACTTCGGCCCGCGTGGCCCCGACATTATTGGGATCAAACGTGGGCATGTTGGCCAACGCCAGGATCTCACCAGTTCGCGGATCCAAAACAATCGCGCTTCCCGACTTGGCGCGTGATTGAGCAACCGCGTTTGCTAGTGCATACTCCGCTCGATACTGCAGCGATTGATCAATTGTTAGGACTACGGTTTGTCCTGACTTTGGAGGAATCTCAAAACTTTCGTAAGGGCGGCCGCTGGAGTCTTTTTCAATGAATAGTTTCCCCGGCTCACCCGCGATCTTTTCGTTGTAAAATTGTTCGACACCTCCGAGTCCCACTCCATCGATCCCTACAAATCCAAGTACGTGTGCCGCCAGTTGACCGTTCGGATAGAAGCGCTGCGGCTCCCTTAAGAGATGAACTTTCTCCAACCCCAGGCCTTCAATTCGTTCAGCCACTTCCTGAGTAACGCGTCGCGCTATCCAGAGAAATCGGCTCTGTCCCTGCTGCACGGTCTGCAATTGCTTATAAAGAGCGGCCCCATCAGTGCCGAGGGCTGCGGCCAGCATTGGCGCCAGACATTCGATTTCGCCCTCGTTCAGTTCACCCGGATCTACAAAAATGGAAATAGTGTCGATGCTGCGGGCTAGTTCCCTACCCTGGCGATCAAGAAGTTGGCCCCGCTGCGGTGCCGTTTCAATCGCGTCCTGCTGCTGTTGGCGCGCACGCTCGATGAGACTGTCATGACGAGTGACTTGCAGGTAAACGAGCCGCGCGCTGATAGCGAGCATCCATAAGACGATGACGGCTCCAACCCAAAGTGCGCGGCGGAGAGAAGTATCGGGGCGGACTCGGGAGGCGGCAGAAAACCTTGCCATCATTGGATGAGATATTTCCCTTCTTGACCGGTACGCGAGGAGAACCGCACCTACCGTTAACTAAGTTGAGGTACCTGCGACCTGGCTCTATGGGCGGCAGTCGGTGGCCGCCTCGTGTTGATTCGACCAGGCTGCTCGCGAATTTGGGGCGGCCACGGCCGCCCCTACAACTGTTCGCGAATTTGGGGCAACCACGCAGTGCCGCCCCTACAGTAACGGGCAGGCGTCAGTGCTTGACACGAGTTGGATTCGACGCCAGACCGCCCCCGTCATTTCGCCGGCGTGATCCGAGCTGCGCAGCAGAGAGTGGCCGGAGTCCCAATCGACGCGCGGCTGCCTCAAGTTTGGCGGGAGCAGAAGCTTGCTCCTTTTTGAGAATCAGTTGCTCTTGTTCTTCGAGCAATCGTTCACGTTCGCCACGCAGGTTTTCAGTCTTGTACCCGTACTGGACGGCGGCAAAATGTTGCCTTGCGGCAAATACAAATCCTGCCGCGATTACGAGGCCGGAGAATAGCAAGAGCCCAAGGCGCGAAATCACGCGTACATCTCTTTTCCGGCGGATGCGGGCGTGACGCTGGCGCATAATTTGACCTTTGGTCTCGGAGCCATCGCTTTGCTCATTCAGCGGTGTACTACCTTGTACAGGCGAAGCTTCCATTGGC
>DATEUF010000287.1:0-48186 GCA_035283325.1 Pyrinomonadaceae bacterium
GCAGCTTTCCAGGTTCTCGCCGGTATCCGCAGTTTAACAAGACGGCCTTGTCAGGTTCGCTCGCGGCGAAAGGGATCGCATATTTCCATCTGCCGGTGTTGGGCGGGAGAAGGACTCCCTTGAAGAACTCGCGTAATACAGCCTGGAGGAACGCGTCGTTTCGCGGATACGCAGATTACATCGATAGTTACGATTTCAAGAAGGGAATCGCTGATCTCCTCTCTCTAGCGAGGGTAAGTAGAGTGGCCATTATGTGTGCCGAGGCGCTTTGGTGGCGCTGCCATCGAAGTCTAATAGCCGATTATTTGAAAGCTAAGGGAATGACGGTTTTGCACATCATGGATCAGACCGAAGCAACACCTCATCCCTACACGTCGGCTGCACGGGTAATTGATGGCGAGCTTTCCTACGAAGGTCTCTTCGCCGGGGAACAGGGCAACGAGTAAGGAGCAAAGGGGCGAGAGCAAAGAGCAAAGGGCCAAGAGCAAAGGGCGAAGAGCAAAGGGGCAAGGCAAATACATTGGTCAAGTGGATTTGACTTGCTCTTTGCCCTTTGCCCTTCGCCCTTTGCTCTTTCCACTTTGCCCTTTGCCTGCCCCCTAGCTGCTGTGCCAAACTTTTGCTCGTTGACCCTTCTTTCGACGTTTCACGCCAGATCGTGCAGGTATTTTTTTCGGGTCGCCAGTCGCGGCCTTTTTGACATTGCCACCTTCATCTTCAGCAATTTCCGCTAGGGTGCGGCGAGTAAGAATAGAAACTGGTACCACCTCAGTGACTTCCTCTTTCATGGTGTAGTAGTCGCGATGTTTGATCAGCAACCACTGTCGTCCACGCGTGCGGACGAGCACCCACGATCCTTTCAGTTTCTCTCCGTTCAAGGAAAACTTTAACTCTCCCTTCCGCAAAGCTTCCCCCACATCTTCACTCTCTGGATCGTAGGTACCGTAGTCCCAGACCATCACCGTACCGCCACCGTATTCGCCTTCCGGTATCACGCCTTCAAACTTGGCATAATCGACGGGGTGGTCTTCAACCTCCATGGCCAAACGTCGGACGGTAGGATCAAGCGAAGGCCCCTTGGGGACTGCCCATGACTTAAGAACACCGTCGGCCTCCAGACGGAAGTCGTAATGTAATCGAGTCGCGCGGTGCTTCTGCACAACAAAAAGGTGACCTGTGCGGGTGCGCCTCTTTTTCGGTCCCGGCTCCGGAGTTTTGTTGAAGCGCCGCTTCTTCTTGTATTCAGTTAGGGAAGCCATCTTCCAAGTGCTGAGTGACTTTGCTTTAAATTGCGGGCTTTACATTGTCGTAAATTCAGAGGGCCTGGTTTCGTCCATCTCAGGACCGAACAGTTCCGTTTGAATTGGATCCAGGCCCAGTACCTGTCGCACCCGAGCAAAGCTTCGGCGATGAACTGGGAGGGCGCCCAGCGCTTTCAGCGCGCGACAGTGTTCAGGTGTTGGATAACCCTTATGTGAGGCGAAACCATAACCGGAATACAAGCGGTCGAGTTCATGCATGTGTGCGTCGCGAGTGGTCTTGGCGATGAGAGATGCGGCTGCGATGGTGGCAGACAGAGCGTCTCCATGAATGATCCCTCGCTGTGGCGAAGAACAATTAGGTATCTTGCGTGCATCAACGAGCACAAAATCCGGACAACAAGCCAGGTTCTGGAAAGCACGTTGCATCGCCAGTAGCCCCGCGTGGTAGATATTCAGACGGTCTATCTCTTCGACACTCGCCAGACCTACTGACCAGCAGACTGCATCTTCCTTGATTTGCCCGGCCAGCTCCTCGCGCTTTGATACATCAAGAATCTTTTTTGAATCGTTGAGACCGCGGAGTTTGTAATTTCTTGGCAGAATTACCGCACCTGCCACGACGGGTCCAGCCAGCGGCGCCATTCCGGCCTCATCTACACCAGCCACGAAACTATAGCCCTGCTGCCAGAGCTCCAGCTCAAAACGCAATAATGTGTGTAGCCTTTGTCCCTCCGACCGGTTGCTGCGGTAACGGTTGCGGATTCGCCGCGCGAGTTGCTGAGCTCCGTGGCGTGAGTCACACTCCAGAGCTTCAAGTAATCCTTTAGGTACTGCCCTCCTTCGCTCAAGATACATCTGTCTGAGTTCGGAAATCGACCTTCTTAACAGCTCTTCCAGTGTTGGCATCTATTTGGGTCCTGCGGCCCAAGTCGATCGGAAAGATTCTCGGGAGTTAATCGTCTGCTTGGCAGGACGAATGGTATTCTAAAACGAAAAGTCGCGACCAGGTAGCGTAATACATTAAAAATTTCCTGCTCCAGGAAATGGACGACCGAACCAAAATTTCTGCTGCCGCTTTAGCTCCCGAAACCCAGCTGAGCCTGGGGTTTCGTCTACTGGGGCTGTTGCCGCTGCTCTTCTTTACGGCGCAGGCAATTCACTACTGGAGAATCGGCCAGCTCGGGCACATGCTGTGGATGTGTAATATGGGAAATCTCCTGCTGGCTTTCGGACTTTTTTTTGAACAAGTAACGCTCATCAGAGCAGCTGTGCTGTGGATGATTCCAGGTTTGCTTGTTTGGTTGCTTTATGTGGTGTTGGCTTGGGGTGTCTTCTTCTCTTCAACATTGGCCCATGTCGGTGGCATTGCCGTCAGTCTCGTGGCAGTTCGCAAAATCGGCATGACACGCTCTGGTTGGCTCTATGGCTTGGCATGGTTTTTTGTCATGCAGTTGTTATCCCGTTTCCTCACGCCCGTGGAATTTAACGTGAACGTCTCGCGAAGGATTCAGGAGGGTTGGCAACAGACCTTTAGTAGTTACTGGAAGTTTTGGCTCGTGCTTGCGCTTCTTGCAGCTGCAATAATGTGGGTGCTGGGCATGGTCCTCTGGTGGATTTGGCCGCCACCCTCGCGCGACAACATAGCCGTTGCTGACAGGTAGTCTGCTTCGCTAGCCGTTTTAGGCCATCTCGGTTCGCCGAGCGATTACGTGAATTACTTCTTCAAGCAATTTGGCTGTGCAACTGGATGTACAGTCTAACTTTGTCTGAAACAGGCTGAACGTGTTACAATTGTAAAGTTGAATACGCCCCTTTCCTCCTGTGGGTGTAGTTTAGCTCGGCGGATGTTCCGCCGCGCTTTTTTATGACCCCGGTCTGCCTTAGTTATTTGTTCTTCTCGACACAAAATCAACACAAGCAACCAGGTCCGCAATCGTTCTTTTCTAACACTATGGATTGACCGACCGATCACTCTCGCTCAATTTCCTTCGGAGTACCGGTCGGCCTTGTTGCGCTGAGGCGTCCTGAGTAGTGGCACTCCCCGACGGATTGAAGACATAACTATCACGTGAACGCACAGCTAGATTGGGTTGATCTACGCGCACACGTATTTGACGGCGCTGGCCGGGCTGAGGCGGGTTTTTCGGATAGTACCCGAGGCTGTACTGACGCCGTAACTCTTCAGCGATGTTGGCGAAAGCATAGGAGAGGTTCTGAATTGAATCGGCCTGATAACCTCGGGCTCCGGTGCGCTGCGCCAAGTCACGAAGGTAGCGATCTGCTAATTGGTACTCTCCTTTGCTGGAGCCCCCTCCTGAGCGGCGAGTCCCGCCACCAATTCCACCAAGTATCTGACCTAAGATATCTATAGGCGAAGTGGGAACACGCCGCCTTCCCGACCAAATCGGGCCGCCGCCGTTCACATCCATGTAAGTATCATATTGAAGAGGATAGATAAGGGCATCTAACTCCTCGGCGTCACGAACGTTGCTCGCATAAGAGCCGTGGCGGCTCGTAGTATCCACCCCATCAGTGAAGAGTACGATTGCTTTCCTTCCGGAAATCTGACTAAGGCGCTGGTTCATAACCATGTCCATGGCGTCATATAGTCGGGTGCCTTCTCCTGTGCGTGTGCGGCGGATGGCGTCGCGAAGTCGATAGCGGTCGCTGGTAAATTCACTCAAAACTCTAAGGTCATCATCAAAAGAGACGACCATGACGCGATCGTCCGGCCGCAGTTGATTAACAAAGGCGATTGCCGCATCCTGAATCTCCTCCAGGCGGAACCGTGTAGAACCACTAGTATCAAGCATCAATACAACAGAGAACGGCTTATCCACGGACGCAAAGAAAGCCACCTCTTGTTCCACGTTGTCTTCCCACAAGCGAAAGTTTCCTTTGGTGAGGTTCGGAACGTACCGGCCATCACGATCCAGCACGCTGACGGGAATAGTCACCAGAGTGGTATTAACGCGGATAACGTCACCTGCCTCCACCTCTTCTGGGCCACTCGGAGCAGTGGGAACTGGTGTTTGCTTATTGGCAGGAGCATTCGCCCCGCGGAGCACCGGCGGGTGGGCGGGCGTGCTTTGACTAGTTGTAGTCGAACCCTGGCCGACTCGTCGCGCTCTCGACTGCGCGGCTAATACTGAGGTAAGGGAGAGGAGCAAAAAGAGGGCAAAAAATTTTCTCATGGCTGTGCTCCTGACAGGAGCGGCAGGCCGCCGCTCCCATTTGGATGCAAAACGGGCAAAATAGATGCTTGTTGAGGCGGGAAAAGCCTCAGGGGAGATACAAACTGTTGATTGGAAGATAACGCCTAACAGTTGCTGTGAGCAAGCTTAGTAAAGCAGGAGGCAGGAGGCAGGAGCAAGCGGCAGGACGTAGCGGCGAAAACTGATAATGCTCAACTATTTTCCATTTAACATTTGAGATCTTTCATTTGTATGTCAAATGAGAAATGGCAATTGTCCTTAAAGTTCTTCCTGAGCTCCCGCCGTCCTGCTCCTGCCGTCTGCCTCCTGCTTCAGTGGGGAGCAATGGCGTTCCAGATGAAGGCGAAGGTTCCCCATGTTTGTCCGCGGTGTTGGGGTCGAAAACCGAATAACACCACGCGACCTTTTCCTACAGAAACCTCAGCCAGGGCTATCCGTCCACGCAGCTTATCTTCGCCCAGCAGCCAGCCGGAGCGAAGCACGTTCTCCCTGGCATAACGCGCGACCACTCGCACCGCGCGGTCTGTGGTTTCATAAGCGGAGCTGTTAGCAAAATACGCATTAACAGTGCGCGCCATTCCACGCCCGATTGGTTGTGTGTTATCGACATCGATCGCGACAATGGAACCAGGACAATAAAATTCTGAGGATTTAACTTCTGCGAGTACATTTGTAATTGGCAAACGAAATTCCTTTATAGGTACCTCGCATGCTGCGTCAAAGCAAATAAGGGTGCCCCCACCCTCCACGAAACGCCTGAGATTGCCAAGCCCGGGCCCGGATAACCCGCCCGTGAATTCTGCCGGATAGCTTCCCATGGGATGGCCTTCTACCAGGTCTTTGGCTCGCTGCGAAGGCAGCAGTAATACGTCATAGCCGGATAGCAGCTCTCCTTGCCTGACGTCGTTGTCCGTCACCGATTTATAGGGCACGTTGAAAGTATCCAAAATGTAACGCGTCCAGCCTTCGTCTGCATTCGATTTCCAGCTTTTGTACACACCGAGGCGGACGGGTTGTTTAATAGGATTCTGGATCGGCGACTCGTCTGTTTTGGTTACTGCGAGCGCCAGATCTCTACGCACGTTTTCCGGATCAACTATCAGCGTTAAGCGGCGCTCGGCTACGGTTTCCTGAATGGCGATGACGGCGGGAGCGTCCACGCCCATCTGCATGGAAAGTGTCCATCCCGTGACGTCGTAGGGCCTCTCTGCTTCGGCCTGGGCAGTCAACCTGTTTGGATAGATTTGAGGCTCGAAGAGAGTGAGCACGTTGGCTGCTTGTGGCTGGCGGATAAAAACAATATAACTTCCGGCTGGCACCTCATGTAATGAACTTGTTTGCGCAACAAGCCTGCGATAACTGCCCAGCTTCTCGCTCGCTGAGTTTGTGCGCTGTAGCATTTGTGGACCATAGGCCGCATGCAACTCATGATCGAGGCGATATACTTCGATGCCTTGCTCGACTAGAACGGCAATCAATCGGGCAACGGCTTCGTCACGACCCTGTCCGGCGGGAATCAGGTAAGCGAGTGGTTCATTCGCCTTCTCAATTGCTGTGACATTCTGGCGAGCGAGATCATGAAAATTCCGCAAGTAGTTTAGCCGGTATCTGGCGGCCAGCAGCAACACAGATCGCACTGCGGTCGCCTCCATTTTTAAGATATCCCGCGGATGCCATTCGCCCCCTGTCCACGGGTCAGGAAAGTTTGTTGTAGCTTCCAGAGCGTTGCGCAAGCCGCGGGAGTTAGAGCTTGAGAGTTGTTCGCGAGTGACGGTTGCCGGGCTCATCAGCCGAGCGCCAGCAGCTTCGGAAAGTATTCCGATTGAATGGTGATAGTAAGGCGCGGTACGAAGGCCGCCATGCCACCAGGTATCAAAAAGCGCGTTTGTGATCACTCCCTTAAATCCTGCAGCCTGCAAGTCGGCGGCGATCTTATATCCAATTAATCCGACCTCACGCAGAATGAGCGGCGCAATGTTGGGATTCGCAGGATCATAAAAGGGAGGGGTAAAAAATCGTGAGCCGTTTGATGATTGTTGGTGCAGGTCATAGACGATTTGTGGAAACCATTCCTTCCAAAACAGACCACTAACGGCTTTCGTCTCCTTCAAATTCAGCATAAACCAGTCGCGATTGTTATCATGCCCGGCGTAATGGTGATAGAGCTGAGGTGGATCTGTTCCCTCAAACGCAGTCCCAAGTTGCTTGCGATACCAATTGGCGACGATATCGATACCGTCCGGATTTGCCGAAGGAAGCAGTAGCAAAATGGTGTTCTGGAGTATCTCCCGGGTTTCCGCATCCTGAGCGGTGGCCAACTCATACGCGAGTTGCATCGACATCTGCGAGGCAACGATTTCAGTTGAATGAATTGAACAGGAAACGGCAACGACAACTTTTCCCTCTGCCTGGAGACGTTTCCGCTCCTGTTCATTCTGAATAATCCTGGGATCTGCAAGCTTCTGCTGTATCCCCTTATACTTTTCCAGAGACAAGATATTTTCTCGCGCGCTAATGATGGCAACAATGAGTGGCCGGCGCAGAGTTGATTGGCCCAGGGTTTTCACGAGCAGGCGATCCGAAGCCTTGTCCAATCGCGCAAAATAGTCTGTAATCTGACTCCAGTCAGCGATCCTGCGATCATCACCTGGGACAAAGCCCAACACTGACTGCGGCGACGGAACTTGAAATGCAGGGACACGACGAGCAGCCTGCTGCCCGTGGGCCGAAAAGACTTGGGCGGCAATGAACAGAGAAGAGAAAACTAACGAGATGACGGGAACGTGCCGGTGACGAGCCATTTAGGAGATCCCTCTCAGGAGTTGACGGAAAAAATTGCCATTGAGCGGCAGCCAATTCCTGCGGAGTCTAACACAATTCAAAGGCCTAACTTGCGAGGCAGGTTGTGCTACTGGTGGTCACTGTTCGTGGCGGGGGCCCTTCTGATAATTTGTGGACCGCCGATTCTTTTGGCTGCCTGGTTCACCGGGAAAAAAGATATCGTTTATCCCTGGGCATCATTCGGTGCGCGCAATTGGTTGCGCCTGAGCGGCATGAAGGTTCGCGTGCGTGGTCTTGAACTGCTCGCCCAGAACCAAACCTACGTCTTCATCTCCAATCATCATTCGTATCTGGACACGGCCACTTTGTTTGCCTTTCTCGATCGGCGCATTGGGCTCCTTGCCAAAAAGGAGCTTTTAAAAGTCCCTATACTTGGTTACGGCATGGGCTATGTGAATGTTATGGCCATCGACCGCAGCAATCGAGAGCGCGCGCTTGAGACTGTGGCCGCTGCCACCGAACGCCTTCGCTCTGGCATATCATTTGGCGTGTTCGCTGAAGGCACGCGTGCAAAGCCTGGTGAATTTCTTCCGTTTAAGAAGGGCGCGTTCTACATGGCGGCGGAGGCCAGAGTATCCATCGTGCCGGTAGCCATAAAAAATACCGATCGCCTGATGGGCAAGGGCACTGGCGAGTGCACACCGGGAACAATTGAGATGGTTGTTCTTACCCCGATCTCTACAGACGCGATCTCGACGGACGACGATGTGAGGAAGCTTGCCGCGCGGGTCCACTCGCTGATTGCCCAGGAGTTGAACGTTGGCGGACAGTGACTAAGAGAATGAAATTTCAGGGTTTCTTCGGCGGTTCAGCTCGCGGCTTCGTTTCCTTCTCCTGTGCGTCAGGGTCAGCGATTTCCGTTATTGTAAGCGTCGCTCGCGCAGGAGCAAAATCGGAATACTTGACCCGCATGCGCACATGAAGAGAGCTGCCATTATCGAAGATTAATTCCTCATCGGTGTAAGAGTAGGTGGGAAACCAGTAACGACCATCGATCTGCTCACGATATGTCTCAACAGTGGGAAATTTATTAATCTTTGTTTCAGGGACACCCTTGCCGCGCGTCTTTACAATCTGCAAATCCTGATCGTCAACCCACACACGCCCGATGAAGAGCCGTTCCTTCGTCTTCTTGGGATCCGGAATCACTTTCGGAGTGACATCAAACACGTAAAGGTTTAGCTCGTCAATCTGCTCCTTACCTACGTACTTGATGTTGTACTGGTCCAGCTTCGACGGCTCCAGCGCAAAGGGTTGAATACCACCGAGGTCATCGAGATCTTCCTGGGTTACCTGATTGAAGGAGGGCATGGGGAAAAAACTGATCTTTTCATAGCGCTTGCCCTGGTCGTCGAAGGTGAAATAGGAGATGCGGCGATACTCGCCGGTGACCTGGCCGCCCATCCCCAAACTCTGGATCGTTGCGTCCCGCTTAAAGGAATACTGGTTGAGTGCTTGCCTGAATTGGGTCTCCTTGCCGGTGAATGCGGCAATAATCCGGTCGATCTCTTGTTGAGAGACGGACGTTTCGCCAATCTTGTTACCTTGCCCCCACACATTGGCAGTTCCGAGACAAAGCAGCAGCAGGACTGCGAACAGAAAAGGCACTGAGACGACTCGATTTCGAGACATAGGCGTTGCCTGATAGATCGCTAGAATATCGCAGGCAATCCGCTCTGTCATGCTCTCGTGTTGACCGCGAAGATCGAAGCAGTAACTCGCGGATCTTTTTCTTGCAAAGAACCATGCACTCATGTAAGCTGGACGACGAGCAAGTACTTACGGTCTTTAGAATTAACGAATTATTCAATCCAGAGCCGGGCCAGCCTTGAATAGGCGGCCGCGCCATTTATTGCGATAGACAAGAGTCCTCACACCGGTGACAGGCGGCGGAAGCTCCGTGGATGTCTTGGGCGCGCTCAGGGCGTGCTGAACGCTAACGGACGCGTTTGCTACATGGAGGAAAGGCCAACTCAGGCTTTTGGGAGAAGCTTGATTGAACTCAATCACCGGTGTTGTGTGCGGCGGTTTGCAGGTGCTTATCACTGGGCTAGCGTCTTCTCTCCGCCGCGCACGCCCCAGACGCGATAGTCGTTACTCACCCGGTTTGAACTGTTCAGTTCACGAAATCTACTCTTACGAGGTGTGGAATAATGCCTCGCTCAACCCCCTCCGCAAGCAGGCGACGGACAGCCTCACGACCGCGCTCGGTATAGTCAAGTGTGAGATCATTTACCCACATACCTACGAAGCGGTCAGCCAGTTCTGAGGTCATGTCTCTAGCAAACTGCATGGCATAGTCGAGAGCGTCCTCGCGATTGGCAAGTGAGTAGCGAATGCTCTCCCGTAAAATGCGGGAGACTTCCGGCGTTATCTCAGACCCCAGGCCACGTCTAATGGCGTTGCCGCCCATAGGCAGCGGCAGGCCGGTTTTCGCATGCCACCATTCGCCCAAATCCAGGACCTTGTGTAGGCCCATTGATTCGTAAAAAAGCTGACCTTCATGAATTAGTAGACCGGCATCGCAGCGACCGGTTTGAACTGCTTCGATAATCTTATCGAAGGGCACAACGTCATAGCCAAAATCGGGATTGAAGATGCGCAGGGCGAGGAAGGCACTCGTTAATGTGCCTGGCACAGCCACCCTGAGGTGCTTAATCTCATCAGGGCTAACCGGGTGCGCCGCAACCAGCACCGGTCCATATTTGTCGCCAATAGAGGCCCCGTGAGGCAACAAAGCGTATTTGTCTGACACGTACGCATAGGCGTGAAAGCTGATTGCTGTCACATCATAGGTGCCCTGAATTGCTTCTTCATTAAGCGTCTGAATGTCTTTTAGGACGTGGGTGAATGAGATGTGACCGGTGTCAATCTTATGTGTGGCAAGACCGTAAAACATGAACGCATCGTCGGAGTCGGGCGAGTGGGCGACGGTAATCAGGCGGTTTGCGGTCAGAGCTTCCATTATCGTGTTTGCAATGTTGGGGAGGAAGCGGTCGGATTCGTGCTGAGGGACGCAGACGTCACGCGGTTGTATACAGTGTCGCGCTCGACAGCCTCCCAGCCGGCTTCCTGGATAAGACTAATCAATTCCGTCTTTGACATACGAACTTCATTGTTTTCTTCAACCGAATAGCTTTCCGTCAACTCTCCCCCTTCAGTAATAGTACCGTCAAGGTCGTTTGCTCCATAGTGAAGCGCTATCTGGGCAAGACGTTTGCCCAGCATGACCCAGTAGGCTTTGATATGGTCAAAGTTGTCCAGCATGAGCCGCGACACCGCCATCGTTTTCAGGGAATCAACGCCTGAAGGGCCGGGTAGATGTGCCAATTGAGTGTTGGGCGGATAAAACGCCAGGGGAATAAAACACTGGTAGCCGCCCGACTTGTCTTGCTGTTGGCGCAATCTCACCAGATGATCCACTCGATCCTCTATGGACTCTATGTGGCCGTAGAGCATAGTCGCGTTGGTCTTGAGACCGGCTGCATGGACTTTGCCGGAAAGTTCGAGCCACCTGGCAGCATCGCATTTGTGGGCGCAAATCAGCGACCGTGTGGGTTCGCGGAAGATCTCGGCCCCGCCACCGGGACAGGAATCCAAGCCCGCATCTATCAGACTCTGAATCACATCCTCGTCCGTAAGTCTGTAAAAATGTGAGAAGTGGTCCAACTCGACCATTGTAAAGGCTTTCAGATGAAGCTTAGGGAATTCTCGCTTAAGGGAAGAAAGAAGCTCAGTAAAATAGGTAAAAGGCAGCTTGGTATTCAAGCCGCCGGTTATGTGCAATTCCGTGGCGCCTTCCTTTACCGCCGCGCCCGCGATGCGCAAGCTATCGTCGATGTTATGCGTATAGGCATCCGGCTGCCGTGGCGTGCGATAGAAGCCGCAAAATTTACAGTCGGCGTAACAGACGTTGGTTGGATTGAAGTGACGGTTCACATTAAAGTAGGTAGTCCGGCCATGCTTGCGGCGGCGGACCATGTCGGCAAGTTTGCCCAGAGCCGGTAAATCGTCGGTTTCGTAGAGAGCGAGGCCGTCGGCAAAAGTCAGTCGCTCCTGTGCCTCGAGGCGGCCAGCCATTTCAACAAGTTTGGAATCATGGGAAAAAAGCATAGGTTTTTGTCTACCTGCTAAAGAAAACTGCCGTCCCGAATGACACCAGTAGAATAACGCTTACAAAAGCATTTGTAGTAAAGAACGCAGCATTTAATCTGCTCAAATCGTCGGCACGCACCAAGCGGTGTTGGTGGATTAGCAAACAACCCGTTGCAATCACTCCAATCAGCGCGAGGGCTCCCAGATGCGTAAACCAGTATAACGCGAGCAGCGCGGCGAACGCCGCCAGATGCAACATTCTGGCAATCCAAAGGGATTGTGCAATACCGAAGTGCTCCGGTATTGAATATAGACCAGCTTGAAGATCAAACTCGTAATCCTGGCAGGCATAGAGGACATCGAAGCCCGCGGTCCAGAGCAGTACCATGAGGGAAAGCAATAAAGGCACAGCGCTATCTATCGTCCCACGCACGGCAATCCAGGCTGCTGTGGGCGCGATTGACAGGCACCAGCCCAGCGCCAGATGCGAGAGGCGCGTCCACCGTTTTGTGAACGAATAAAGCAGCACACTTGCGAGCGCCAACGGAGAGAGCATCAGCGTGAGTTGATTGAGCATCGCGGCCGCCAGAAAGAAGACGCCAGCTGAGACGATAACAAACGCCCAAACGAAACGCACTGAGAGGAGTCGGGCGGGCAGCGCGCGGCTTTGTGTGCGAGGGTTGTTCGCGTCGTACTCTTTGTCGGCGATACGGTTGAAAGCCATCGCTGTGGAGCGTGCGCCTACCATCGCCACTGTAATCCAAAGGGCTTGCCACGCGGAGGGCAAGCCATTTGCCGCAAGCACTGCACCCAGAAAGGCGAACGGCAACGCAAAGAGCGTGTGCTCGATCTTAATCATTTCGAGCGTGATTCGTATGTTTTGGAGGAGCTTTGACACCAAGTTTAAAGAGAGATCTTACTTAGCGACAGACTCGATAGCAAGCACCGACACGGCGCGCCTGCTACCCGCGGGTTATCAGTTCGATGCTAGAATGCCGGTAGAATGGATCTGCAAGAAATAGAAAGCTTGCTGGCGGCATGCAGGGCTGGCGAACTTGGGATCAAAGAAGCGGCATTGCGCGTTCGGGATCTGTATTCCGAAGACATTGGATATGCACGTGTGGATCACGCGCGCGCCAGCCGTCAGGGTTTTCCCGAAGTAGTGTTCGGCGCCGGCAAAACACGATCTCAGGTCGTGGGCATCGTAGAGCGGCTGGCGCAGCACTCTCCTAATCTAATTGTCACTCACACGGATGCGGGAACGTTCGGCGAGGTCCGAAATGTTGTAACGGCAGCCGAATGGCATGAAACGGCCCGGCTGATTCGAATCCAAAGAGATCATAGTGAGCAAGGGCTTGGTCCAATCGCGGTGATAACGGCCGGCACTAGTGACATTCCTGTTGCCGAGGAAGCGGCGCTTACTGCTGAAGCCATGGGTAATCGCGTCGATCGGATATGGGATGTAGGCGTAGCCGGAATTCATCGCGTGCTCTCCGAACGCAGCCTTCTACAACGCGCGCGCGTGGCGATTGTTGCAGCAGGCATGGAAGGTGCGCTGCCCTCAGTAGTTGGGGGACTGGTAGCAGTTCCGGTGATTGGTATACCCACCAGTATCGGTTATGGAGCATCGTTTGGCGGTTTGGCCGCCCTTCTGGGCATGCTCAACTCGTGTGCTTCAAACGTGACTGTTGTGAACATCGACAACGGCTTTGGCGCGGGGTTCGTAGCGAGCCTAATAAACCGCAAATGGGACGCCCCGGATTAACCGATCCAATGAGAACTTGAGTTCATATCCTTTAGCTGACGAACCTTAAAGTTGTTTCCCATTCTTCCTCGAAATCCTTCTCATAGTTCACTTAGGGGTCAGCCAGCAACCCTGCTACTGATTTCGCTGGTAGCGTTGGCGTTGCCGGCAATCTCCTGCATTTCGCCTAAGCGTACGCCCAATATCGACCGCATATTTGCAGAAGCGCGATTACGAAAGGGCAAACGCCCCGTAATCGTTATCCCCGGAATCTTGGGTTCTCAACTGATCAATTCCAAAACGGGTGAGACGGTTTGGCCTTCAGTGCTGCGCTCGGCGGACGATGGCTCGAGCTTGCCGATGACGCCTGATCTTGCCGCCAGTCGTGACGACGTAGTACCAGGAAAGATTGTTGAAACTTTGCGCCTCGCCCGAATCCTTCCAGAGGTCTATATCTACCGAGATCTACTCCAGGCCCTCAGCCGCTTTGCAGGCTATCGTGAGGCTGATTGGAACAACCCTAGTTCAGACGGCGATCAAGACACCTTCTATATATTCTCCTACGATTGGCGCCGCGATAACGTCGAGAATGCCCGTGAGCTTGTAAGAAGGATGGAGTCCCTCAAGCAGAAGCTTAATCGTCCCGATCTTCGATTCAACATTCTGGCGCATTCAATGGGCGGACTCATCGCACGCTATGCAGCAATGTATGGTGACGCTGACATTCCCGACGGAGAGGAGCCACTGGCGCCAACCTGGGCCGGAGCTGCACACATTCAGCGGATTGTTTTGCTTGGCGTTCCGAACCAGGGGTCAGCAGATGCTTTGGCAACTTTATTGGATGGTTATTCGGTTACGGAAGGGTTGCGCCGTCGCGTCCCGCTGTTAAACAAATTGAGGCGGGAGGATGCGATAAGTTGTCCAGCGCTTTTCCAACTCCTGCCTCATGGAAACTCTGCCGGATTTCTGGACGAGGAATTGAGGCCGTTGCAAGTGGACATCTATGATCCGCAGGTTTGGAAACTTTATGGCTGGTCAGCCGTAAATGACCCCGATTATAGGAAACGATACGCAAGGGCCGGGGATCCTGAAAAGGCGCTGGAGACTCTGGATGCTTATTTCGCTGCTGTATTGCATCGCGCGAAGAGATTTCATCAGGCGCTGGACGCAATCTCCGACGCGGCGCCACCGGTTATGTTGCTGGCATTAGGCGGTGATTGCGAAGAAACACTCAGTAAGCCAGTTATCTTGCGCGATCGCGAAAGGGATCGCTGGGTCACTCTAATAAGGCCCAAAGAGTATCGCACTACGAGCGGCAGAAGAGTTACGAGGCGGGAAGCTACGGAGGCGATGTATGCACCTGGCGACGGTCGCGTTTCCCGGAAGTCGTTATTAGGAGGAGTTTTGGCGCCGGCCGGCGTTGGTTACGCAGGATCGCATTTGAGGCTGGCTTATGCTGTCTTCGCTTGTGACCTGCATGGTCAGCTTCAGCGAAACAAGATCCTTCAGGACAACGCACTCACGGCATTGTTGGCCGAAGCTGTTAAGTAGAGCAGGAGGCAGGAGGCAGACGGCAGGAGGCAGACGGCAGGAGCAGGTGGACGTGGAGACCGTCAGATTGCGAATCTCTCAGGGCGCTGAATCATACCGCCCAGCATACGACCTACTTCTACATAGCCGGACAATAATTCTAGTTGTCGTCGTTGCGACAAATAGCCGCATCGTTCGGCGAAATCCAGCCAAACCTGCGTTTCGGTAGCCTCGCCGTCCGCGTCGGACATTTTGCTTACGAACATTTTTGGGTAACGCCGCTTTCTATAACCCTCGCCGACGTTGGTTGCGACGCTACGAGAAGAACGTCGAACCTGATCGGTTAGGGAATAGATTTCTTCCCGTGGGAAATGCTTGGACTCTTCGAAGATCTGCATCGCTAACTCAAACGCGAGCTGATAAACCCTTAAATCTCTAAAGCCTTGTGAGGTAACCATTTCGATTCTCCTTTCAGAAGTGAGGAAAATTTCCCCTCGGTGATGCCCTGCCTCCTGCTCCTGCCGTCAGGGATTAATCACGGCGTTCAACTTCTCCGCCCAGTCCTGATCCAGATTCTGCAGGACAATGTATTGTTCGACAGCCGCTTCCCGATTACCCATCGCCATAAAGCATTTCCCAAGATTAAAATAAGCCCTACCAAAATCCGGTTTCAGCCGTGTTGCTTGCCGGAAAGCCTCTACAGCTTCGTTGAAGCGGCCCGTTTCGAGATAAGCTTCACCAAGATTGTTTGGCGCCGTGGCATCAGCCGGTCGCAGGGCCATCAGCTGTTTGAATACCTCAATGGCTTCAGAGTACTTCCTCGACCTTAAATAACGGCTCCCCAATCGCTCGTAGGCACTGGTGTAATCAGGACGCAGGCGAATTACTTGCTTATACGCCTGTACCTCCTCGTCTGCCTTTCCCCAGTCGCGATAAACCAGGCCCAATGCGTAATGGGCATCGGCCGCGTTGTAAGGATCGAGCTTTATGGCTTGCCGATAGGCATCAGCGGCGTCGCGATACTGTTTGAGGTAATAGTTAGCCAGCCCGATATTAAAATAAGACTCTGGGGAAGGCCTCAGGTTGACTGCCTTTTTCGAAGCTTCGATTGCTTCCGTGTGCCGGCCCAGCTTTTCGTTACAGAAGCCGCTCTGAGCCCAGGCCTCAGCGTAGTTACCGTCCGATTCAACAGCCTTTTCAAAATAAGGTAATGCCTTTTCGCAATCATCTTTGGAGAGAAAACTAAGCCCGTCACGAAACGACTGCACTGCCTTGGCGCGCTTGTTTTTGCTGGTGGCAACAACCAACTCTGAGAGCGTCATCATCGACTCGGTCTCGAGTCGCGAGATTCTTTCAGAAGGGATGGCGAAGTTAACACTCTGGCCGCCCGTAATCTGGAGCGTGGCGACTCCGATCACCTGGCCTTGCATGTTCACAACTGGACTACCGCTCGAGCCGGGACTAATTGGTGCGGTGATCTGAATAATCCTGCCAAAAGTTGGTATATCCCGAACTGCTGAAACAATCCCGTTGGTGACGCTGCCTTCGAGGCCGAAGGGGTTGCCAATCACCACGACGCTTTCCCCTTCCTGGGGCGAGGTACGGTCCAGTGGCAGGGGCCGAACTTGATTTGGAGGTGCCTCAATCTTCAATAATGCAATATCTCCTTCGGCATCGACCGCCAATACGCCCTTGACCGGATAGATGGTTCCAGCAGAGGAATGAACCTCAGCACGGTGCGCGCCGTCGATTACATGTCGGTTCGTGACCACACGATCGGTACCGATGAAGAATCCGCTGCCGCGCGACAATTTCTCCCCATGCGCGTCAAAGGTTTCAATGGCTACCGCCGAAGGCTTGATGTAGCGAACAAGATCCGGAAGAGAGTCCTGAGCAGAGTAGCGAACCGGGACCGCTAGAAGAATCAGTATTATGAAGACAGTGGATTTGAACGGCATCGCTCTCACGTTTAAAACAATGGACGATAGACAACGGACCATGGACGATAGACAACAGAAGATAGGCGACGTTTATCGTCTATTGTCCATCGTCTATCGGTTGATTCAGGTCCATTCCGCTGGTCCATCACCGGCCCGCCAGCGCGAGTGTTTGAACGCGCGAGACAACTTCGGCGAGTTTTACGTCCTGGCTGGCGCGCGCGCGTCTATCGAACAACTCTACAAAGCCATCTGAAATCTTGTTGCCTATAGTAAGACGATAAGGAACGCCGATTAGATCAGCATCCTTGAATTTTACTCCTGCACGTTCGTCGCGATCGTCCAGTAAAACTTCCAGGCCTGCGCGTTCGAGCTCCTTGTAAAGTTTTTCGCCTGCTTCGCGTAATCGATCGGCTTTCATATTTGTTACCGAAACGATTACGTCGAAAGGCGCTAGCGACTTAGGCCAGATAATGCCATCATCATCATGACTTTGTTCGACGGCAGCCGACATGATTCGCTCGACGCCGATACCGTAGCTGCCCATCACGATCGGTACTTGCCTGCCATCTTGTGTTAATACGGTGGCTCCCATCGATTCGGAGTATTTGGTTCCCAGCTTGAAAATGTGGCCAATTTCCATGGCCTTGTACACGTCGAGCACGCCTTTATCACAGCGGGAACAAGGTTCGCCGGAACTGACAGTACGCAGGTCTGCCCACTTATCGACAGAAATGTCGCGAGCTATATCAACGCCCCGCAAGTGATGCTCGTCTTTGTTGGCCCCGGTGGTCATATTGCGGCGACCCTTCAGGGCCAGGTCGGCAATTATGGTAAGCCGGTAGTTTGCCTGGCGGGCGCGGACCTTGGCGCCGACGCCACCTAAGCTTCCGGCATCGGCGCCAAGGAGATCGCGGATCTCCTCTGGATGCGCCGCCCGCACTGACGTCGCACCTAGACGGTCTCCCAACTTTGTCTCATGCAACTGATGATCGCCGCGTAGCAACACCAACACCGGTTCCGGCGTGCCGTTAACAGTCGCTACATATACTAACGATTTGATCTGGTGGTCTGCCGGCGCCCCGCCGGGGAAAGTTGCCAGATCTGCGATCGTACGCACGCCAGGCGTCGGAAATTCCTCTGGAGCGACAGGGCCCCACGAGTCTTCGATCACCGGAACACGGGAAGTAGCCTTCTCCAGGTTGGCGGCGTAGCCACAGCTTCCGCACGTCGCTATGAGATCCTCTCCAGCCGGCGTTTTTGCAACGAATTCGGTTGACTCCGATCCCCCCATCGCGCCCGAAGAAGCCTCAACGAGCGCAAACTCCAATCCACAGCGCGTAAAGATTCTTTTGTAAGCCTCCCGCTGATCGGCAAACGAGCGGTCTAACCCGGCGCGATCAATGTCGAAGGAATAGGCGTCCTTCATGATGAAGGTACGCAACCGCATTAGCCCTGATTTCGGCCGCGGTTCATCCCGGAACTTAATCTGGATCTGATACCAGACCTGAGGCAGTTGTTTGTAGGAGCGGATTTCGTTTCGGGCGATGGTAGTGAAAACTTCTTCATGCGTCATTCCCAGACACATATCCGCCCCTTTCCGATCCTTAAGACGGAACATGTCTTCACCTATGGCGTCCCAGCGTCCCGACTCTTTCCACAGTTCCGCTGGGTGTAATGCCGGCAGGTAAAATTCCTGACCCCCTATGCGATTCATCTCTTCCCGGAGGACCTGCATGATCTTGAGGGCGATCCGTTGACCCATCGGCAGGTATGAATAGATGCCGGCTGAGAGTTGACGAATTATTCCGGCACGCAACAAAAGTCTGTGAGAAACGACGTCTGCGTCTGCCGGGTCTTCACGAAGTGTAGGAATGAAATATTGTGACCAGCGCATTCAGGTGTTTGGGGTTCTATACTGCGGTTTACAAAGCAGCACGCGTCAACCAGTTATTCTCGCAAAGCGACGCGTAAAGAGCAAAGGGCGAAGAGCAAAGGGCTAAGAGCGAGGGGCAAAGCGCTAAGGGCAGGGGAACCATTTGAACATTTGACGTCTGATATTTGACACCTGACATTATTGACCCCTATAACGCGTCATCACTCTCCCAATGGCTGACTCTGCCCAATGCTTGAGGTTGACGAATGGTTGACTCTGACCAAGACTCTGTCCCATGGCTGACATTACCAATGGCACGATCTCACACGACAGCTAATGAGAATTGATAAATGTTGAATGACCAATGTCAAATGGATTTGTCTTTCGCTTTGCCCTTTTCCCTTTGCTCCTTTTGCTCGTTCCCCTTTGCTCTTTGCGTGCGGTGATGTACCATCCCTCAAACCTGAGAGAGCCTCTCATTCAGCCTTGTTATCCGAAAGGAAGATCGTATGGTTGACTTGCGAAACGCATCGTTGGCTGAAGTTGATCCGCTGATTTCAGATGCCGTAAACAACGAGGTTGCGCGACAGGCAAATGGTCTGGAGTTGATCGCTTCCGAAAACTTTGTGAGTGAGGCTGTGCTCGAGGCAATGGGTTCAGTTTTTACCAATAAGTATGCGGAAGGCTATCCAAAGAAGCGTTATTACGGCGGTTGCGAATGGACTGACGTGGTGGAACAAGCGGCCATCGATCGCGCGCGACAACTGTTTGCCGCAGAGCACGCTAATGTCCAGCCACACAGTGGGGCGCAGGCTAATATGGCAGTATATCTGGCCTCCATTCAGTATGGTGATCAGATTCTCGGGATGAACCTATCACATGGTGGTCACCTCACTCATGGCCATCCGATGAACTTCTCGGGCATGAGTTACAAGGTTGCCGATTACGGCGTCTCGCGTGAAACCGAGCAAATTGATTACGATGAATTGGAACGGCTGGCCCAGCAGCACAGACCGAAGTTAATCGTCTGCGGCGCTTCTGCTTACTCACGCATCATTGATTTTGAACGCATCGGCAACATTGCCAGGAGTATAGGAGCGCTGATGTTTGCCGATATTGCACATATTGCCGGACCGATAGCCGCCGGCTTGCACCCCTCACCAGTGCCACATGCCGACTACGTGACTACCACTACGCATAAGACACTGCGAGGTCCGCGCGGCGGTTTAATCCTATGCAAAGAGGCGCATGCAAAAGAGATCGACAGAAAGCTATTTCCTGGGGTACAGGGTGGGCCGCTAGTACACATTATTGCTGCCAAGGCCGTTGCCTTCGGTGAGGCCCTGCGATCAGATTTCAGTGAGTACCAACTTCAGATCCTGAAGAATGCCAAAGCCCTGGCGGCAGAATTGCAGGATCAAGGACTACGGCTCGTCTCCGGAGGCACCGACAACCACTTGATGCTGGTAGACGTCTGGATGGACGGCAAAGGCACGACCGGGAAAGAGGCGGAAAAAGCGCTCGAAGCCGCCCATATTACAGTCAACAAAAACACAATCCCTTTCGATCAGAACAAGCCCTTTGTTGCCTCTGGTCTGAGGATTGGAACGCCTGCCGTTACCAGTCGAGGTATGAATGAACCGGAGATGCGCGAGATAGGGTGTCTAATTGCGGAAGTCATTCATGCTCCAGAATCTGAAGCCGTCCGTCGGAAGGTGCAACAGGGCGTTGCTGATCTCACCGCACGCTTTCCGCTCTATTCAAAGAGACTGAAGCCCCGAACCCAGGAGTCCATTGCATCCCGATAGTCGTAGAATTTTCGCCATCCTCTCATGCTGCATATGGAAAAGATTTTCGGTGTAGAAGGCCTCATTGCCCGTGCTCATCCGGAATACGAGTATCGCCCCGGTCAAATTCAGATGGCCCAGGCGGTCATGCGCGCCTTTGAGAAAAACGGTCACCTCATCGTAGAAGCAGGGACCGGCACCGGAAAGACGCTGGCATATCTTGTGCCCGCAGTGGCCGCGGCGGTCGGTGGGCGAGGTCGCGTAATCATCTCCACGGGTACAAAGAATCTTCAGGAACAACTTATGGAGAAAGACATCCCTTTTCTCCAGAGCGTATTGCCAAAGAAATTTACAGCCGCCTACATGAAAGGGCGGAATAATTTTGTTTGCCTGCAGCGCTTGAAGCGGGCCGAAGCTTCGCCAGTACTCGAGGGCCTGGATGAAGTGGATTATTTCGAAGAAGTCTGTCGCTGGGCAAACCAATCAGAAACCGGCGATCGCGCGGAGTTGGCTAACCTGCCGGAGACTCTGTCGTTCTGGCGTCACGTGGATGCACGCACCGAAATCTGCATTGGGCAAAAGTGCCCTGACTATGCACCCTGTTTCATCACGCGCATGCGCGATCGCGCGCAACAGGCCGATATCGTAGTCGTCAATCACCACCTTTTCTTCGCAGATCTAGCCCTGCGTAACGGCATGTATGGATCTGTATTACCCGACTATGCTGCTGTCGTACTTGACGAGGCGCACCTCATTGAAGATGTCGCTTCCGAGTATTTCGGCGCCCAGGTATCGAATTATCAAATTGATGATCTGATAGGTGATCTGGGTGCGTTGCCCGTCGAAAATGCCGATGCGGATCGAGAGCTGACGAAAAGCGCTTCTCGCGCGCAGCGATTTGCTGATGCTTTCTGGATGGGCTTTCGCGAGGGAAGAGGAGGCGAGGGGAGGTTTCCGATCATTCCGGGAACTTTCACCTGTCGCACTACCGCCGGCCAGCTTGAGGCTACTCGGCTGGGCGAGCTTTACATCGCCTTTGATGGAGCTTTGGCGCGATTGGAAACTACACTCGATGCGCTGAAGGAGAAGCCGCCCGAAGTGGAAAATCTGGTTCGCCGGATCAGGCAGGTGCGTTTTGATCTGAGATTCATTGTTGCAGGCGAAGACAAAAAATTTGTGTTCTGGCTTGAGCGCCGCGGCCGGGGTATCTTTTTGCGGGCCTCGCCAATTGATGTTTCCGGATTGCTGGAAGACCGACTCTTCGGCGAGGTTTCGACTGTAGTGTTAACTTCGGCAACGCTCTCCAGTGCCGGAAACTTCGCGTTCATACGCGAACGGCTGGGACTCGACAAAGCGGAGGACTTGATTACCGAATCTACCTTTGACTTTCAAACTCAGGCATTGCTCTACTTGCCCCAAAGGATGCCGGATCCACGTTCTCCCGGTTGGGCCGAAGCAGCAGCCGCTGAGGTAATCAAGATACTGAACGCTACCAACGGCCGCGCGTTTGTGCTCTCTACCAGCGTCGCGGGTATGCAGTCGCTCTATGACCTGGTAATGCCGGAGCTTGATTACCCTTGTTTAGTGCAAGGCAGCGCCGCAAAAGGACGCCTCCTTGCCAGTTTTCGAGAAACACCTCATGCAGTGCTCTTTGCCACCTCCAGTTTTTGGCAGGGTGTCGACGTCCGTGGCGAGCAGTTGTCGTGCGTTATCATCGACAAGCTGCCATTTGCGGTTCCTACTGACCCGATAATCGCGGCGCGGCAACGTTATATTGAGGAACAGGGGGGCTCAAGTTTTCATGAGTACAGCGTGCCACAGGCGATCATTACTCTGAAGCAAGGCCTGGGTCGCTTGATTCGCAGCACGACCGACCGCGGAGTGCTGGCGATTTTGGATCCGCGTCTGCGTACAAAAGGTTATGGTCGCGTATTTCTTGCCAGTTTGCCGTCCTGCCGGGTGACGTCAAGAATAGAGGAATTAACACAGGTGTTTGAAACAACACCCAGGGTCAAGGCCGAAGCAGGATAGACCAGCCAAAGTACTCCAGTTTCTCCGCATCTTCTTAGATTGGACATCCCGGTTTGGCTTGTGCCAGACTTTATTCATGGCCGGACAATTCGAGGTAATGATTGAGCGAAACTTCTCCAGTGCCCACCAACTCCGTGGATACCGCGGCAAATGTGAGAACCTGCATGGACACAACTACAAGATCGAGATTTATGCTCGCGGCCGGGAATTGAATAATATTGGATTGTTGGTCGATTTCGTTGAGTTGAAGGCTGCTGCAGATGAGGTTGTGCAGTATTTGGACCACCGCAATATTAACGAATTATCACCCTTTGATGAAGTCCAACCATCCGCTGAAAATCTCGCCAAGTATATTCTGGACCGCGTGCGTTCCAGAATCACTGACCCTCGCGTCGACATCTATAAAGTTCGCTGCTTCGAAACGCCTACAAGCGTAGCAACTTACCAGTTAGATTGACGTCCCAGGCTTTAGCCGGCTAACTCTTCTTCTGCCAAAGCAGGCAGGGAACCAGGGAACATCTCTTCCTGGACGCTTCCCACACGCTGCCGTGACGGACTTGATCTCCGCATGTACGGCTTCTCGCAAAGGCGAAAGAACCCCCAGGCGAAAATAACTGTGACGGGCGTCAGTACCAACAGTGTGTTGGCCATCGGGGGCAGCCAGCCAATGGCAAACCGCCACGATTGCATGATCACCAGCTCATGCGTCAGGTAAAGCGAGTAAGAGGAGACGCCGATAAATCCAGCAGCACCAACCAGAAGCTGCCTGCGCAGGCTGACCCAGGATTTCTCCGCCTGTACACACCGGTTGACGATTACGAAGAACCCAAAACCCCATAACGGATGCATCAGTAACCAGCTCGCATCGTGAACGATAGTGTCTTTTCCGAGTCCCGGAAGTAATAAAGAGATCGCTGACGCCAATAAAATTGTCGCGTTGCCGAGCCAGAGACTTCTACACCATCGAGGAAACATTATTATCCCAAACGCTGCTTCGACGCTTATCGCTCCCAGCGCCCAGGTGAACCAATGTGACGCCGCCGACTCCGGCACGGGAACGCCTACGCCCCAGAGCAGCCAGATTGCATGGCTGAGGAAAAACCACACCGGACGCGCCAGGAAGCAGATTAGTAGAGTCGGTGCCCACCCCCAGTGCCTTCGCAGATAGAGCAAGACAAAATAGGCAAGATAGAGTTGCTCTTCGATTGCCAAGGTCCAGAAGACTCCGTTGATGCTGTAAGACGTGCGCCAATCAAGATTGTGCAACATCAGCAGATGCATCAATAAATCGTAGCCAAAGAAGCGCGTAATACTGATCCCTGACGACACAGCCCCTAAACCGAGGAAAAGTGCCAGCGCAATCAGATATGGAGGATAGAGCCGCCGAATCCGCCGAACCCAAAAAGTCTTGAACTTGACATGCGGTTCCCGCTGTTCGGCGAGTGCCTTGGCCCACTGCAGGTGTATGCAAAAGCCGGAGATCACAAAAAACAGAAACACGCCGATGTATCCGAAGGAGCTAAGAAATTGAATCGCGCTGATTGCCCACTTGAAGAGATAGTGGGGAGAGGTGTCTCTGGTTTGCAGGACCGCATGGTAGAGGACGACACCGAGCGCGGCGATGCCTCGAAGAGCATCAATGCTAACCAGCCGAGCAGCGGGTGACGACTCTGGCATTTCTGCGCTCATTGATTGGCGTGTTCAAAAATAAAGTGGCCTGGCGGCCACTTTATGTTACAAGCATTGAACAATCGATAAGCCAAAAGTTTGTTAAGCAGAAACGAGCGTCGCGACGTCAATGTTATATTTGCGAATCTTACTATAGAGCCGGGGCCGGTAGATTCCCAGTAGGTTGGCTGCCGCCTGCTTGTTGCCGCCCGTGCGTTGCAGCGTTCGTTCAATTACCAGGCGTTCGATATCTTCGAGCGTCATGTTGGGCGGCACTTCCCAGTCCAGCCCTGGAGGTGAGCCTTCTGGTAAGGAGCCATTATCGAACGGCAGATCAACGGGTTCAATACGATTAGCTTTGGCCAGCAATACCGCGCGTTCAATAACATTCTGCAGTTCGCGCACGTTCCCTGGCCAGGCATGGCCGAACAGTCGCTGATAGGCTGCCTGGGAAACACCCGAGATCGAGCGCTCATACTTCTGAGCATACATGTGCAAAAAGTGTTCGGTGAGTAGTTGAATGTCTTCGCTGCGCTCGCGTAGAGGCGGTACGTGAATAGTTATTGTGGAGATGCGGTAGAAGAGATCATCGCGAAGCAAACCGTCGCGAATCGCATCGGCAGGTGGCCTGTTGGTCGAAGAAATCAACCGGAAGTCGACGGCGTAGGTCTTCTCGGAGCCAATCTTGCGATAACTTCTCTCCTGCAAGACGCGCAGCAGCTTGGGTTGCAACTCGACCGGCATCTCGGCAATTTCGTCTAACATTAAGGAGCCGCCTGCTGCGTGCTGGACGAGACCCTCCTTATCGGCGTGAGCCCCTGTAAATGCGCCTTTGGTGTGTCCGAAAAGTTCTGACTCAATCAGCTCCTTTGGCAGTGCGGCACAATTTACCTTGATAAACGGCTTTTTCGAGCGAAGCGAATTGTAGTGAATCGCGTTGGCAATCAGTTCTTTGCCGGTGCCTGACTCCCCCACAATAAAGACGTTGGCGTCGGATTTCGCTACCGATTCAATCGTTTCATAGATGGTTTGCATCTGTTTCGACGCGCCGATGATATTGAAGTATTCCGAACGCGTCGACAGTTGGCGCCGCATGTTGGTTGTTTCGGCGACCAGTTCGCGGCGCTCCAGTGCCTTGTCAACGAGAGGCTGAATCTCCTCGAAATCAAAAGGTTTTTCCACAAAATAGAAGGCCCCGGCTTTCGTTGCCTCCACCGCTTTGGGCACTGAGCCATAACCGGTTACTACAATTACTTCTGTGGTCGGTCGCGCATCCTTCATGTGGCGCATTACCTCGAGGCCGTCCAGGTCAGGAAGCTGCAGATCACAAATGGCCAGATGATGCCCTCCCTGATCGAAAAGCTCGATTGCTTCGGCACCGGTCGACGCTGTGTCGACAGAGTATCCTTCCTCCATTAGGTTCTGCTTCAATGAGTCTGCCATTACTGGTTCATCATCTACTATCAGGATACGGACTGATTTGTTCTCCACCTTTTTCCCTTCCCTTGAAACGACTGTGCCGGTTGTTTCCATGATTGCTGTCTCCATTTCGATTACTTTTGGGTTTGAAGCGGCAACTTGATGCGCAACACATTCTCTTCGTGTTCGGCAGAACCGCCATGAGCTTCAACTATTTTCGCGGCCAACGACATCCTGATTTCGTCACTACCGGAGAACGCCCGAAAAGGATCATGGTCGAGACCATTGAGCCCCTGCCATTCAATAAAAGCCGCTGAGTTTGCTCTATCGTGCCGAAGCATGATGGATAATGGTTCACTTTTTTGCTGCTTTTGGCGCAGGTGAACTGCGGCCACCGAAATCGACTTCAGGGCTTCGGACAACACCACTGGATCAAACTCTCCAATTACCGAAGTGCTGTCCGTTTCGAGAATTAAGGGCGCCGTCAAGGGAGCGGTTGAACGTGTTCCCTGAGTGAGGTTAGAAACCACATTTCGTAGCATTTTCTGAACATCCACTCCAGCCTGCTTCTTCAACTCTATCGGTTTACCGTATTGCACCAGAGTCGAAAGATCGGCTGCCGTTCGCTCAATGCCGGAGATCAGTTTATTAACTGTCTCGAGTTCATCTGCAGGACGATCGCTGTTCTCCAGGCGCTTTCGGAGGAATGTGGCATACAGTTTGAGACCGTTCAATTGGTTCTTTAGGTCATGGACGATCTGAACGGATGCGCGTCCCAGAGTTTGAAGTGCTTCCTTTTCTGCTGTGTCCAGTACTAGTGCTTTCATCTGACAGTCGGAATCAATCCGGTCTAACCACCCCGAGGGCTGACGCTATCCTTGCCTGTGTACGGATTGAACCCGCAACGTGCGCTCTCATGTGTTGTGTTTCGATGCGGATATTAACAAAAACACCCGGCGTATACTAGTGATACAGTAGATTCAACAACTTACAGCGGGTCCGCGGGCGAAATTCAAGCGGCGAAGCTTCTGAGCAACGGAGTACACTGCGAATAGAAAGCGAGGACTAACCCGATTACGATACTGTTAGTTGAAGACACAGAAGACAACCGGTTCATGCTTCGGCGGCTGCTTGAAATGAGCAGTTACAGCGTTATTGAAGCGGTAAATGGTGAAGAGGCTGTTCGCGTTGCTGCTCAGTTTGTGCCGGATCTCATCCTGATGGATCTGAGTTTACCTGTTGTTGATGGCCTGGGAGCGACCCGCCGGATTCGTGCTTTACCGCCATTGGCCACAGTGCCGATAATTGCAGTTTCAGCTCATGACACGGCTGACTTTCATTCCGAAGCCATGGCGGCGGGTTGCGACGCCTACATCACGAAGCCTATTGACTTTAGCGAACTCGAAGAGCTGATTAATGGCCTTCTCGCAAAGCGACAGGCATAAAGCCTTTCGGTCGCAAGCCAATTGCACTCATCAACCGCGTCGCCGGAGTCCGTTTGCGCAGAGAGATCCCCCGCAGAGGCCCCCGGTCGATTGCCAAATCCTTTTCCTCCGACCTACAATTCCGCCCTGGGAGCGCAGGCATCCTTGCTTGCTGCCTCGCACACTCGAAGCGAAGCAGGCAAGGATGCCTGCGCTCCCAGGTATAGAAAAAAATGGCTGCTCCAGAGAGACAACTCCCGAGCACGGACGAACCTCGGCGCAAGGTGATCATTATGGTCGCGGTCGTTGCCGGCATTGCGATCGCTGGCTTGTTTTATTTATTGATGCGTGCCAGCGGCGGAGGTACGGTTGAACCTACGCTGGAAAATGCCATCCGAGCCGGCGCGCCTGAGTTTGAACAATATCGCTCGCGAATCGTGCTTGATGATCCCGAAGCGGATGAGGCAAAGCGAGCACTAGGAGATATTGTAATGAGTCTTCATACCACGGCTCGTAACTTTACCGGGCGAACGATTGATGGATTAGAAGTAAAGGCAGCCGTTGTGGACCATCAGGGAAATCCTGTAAAGCAAAGGACCGTGGTGGTAATTCCTGCGAAGCAAGCAGAATTGCAGCCGAACAAGACGATGTTAATCCAAGTGATGCTCGACGGCATGACCGAGAGCGATGACCGCGCGAACATTAAGATGGAGACGACGGCTTTCAGGTTCAAACCGTAGGAAAGGACGATTAGAGGAGCTAATAAACCTGCTCAACCACCTCGCGTCCGACATCCAGGAAAAGCTCCTCCAGCGATTGCTTTAGCGGCTGCACTGAAACCAGTTGGCCCCCCGATTTGCGCAGCGCCATAATCACGCCGTCAACACTTCTCTCATCAGGAACTTCCACCCGTAAGCCACCGGCAGTGGCGGTAACTCTGCAGTTACTCTGCCCGCTCATGTTTAGTTGAAGTGTACTGGCATCTGTTCCGGTAGCAATTACCTCCACGTAATTGTGATTCCCCGTTCGCTGCCGCAGTTCGTCAAGGTAGCCCACGTTTGACAGCCGTCCTCGTTTGAGGATAGCAACGCGATCGCAGAGCACCTCAATGTCGGAAAGAATATGCGAACACATGAAGACCGTCTTGCCTTCCTGTCGTAGGGAGGAGATCAAGTCACGCACCTCTCGGCGTCCGATGGGATCCAGTCCACTCATTGGCTCGTCCAGGAAGACCACTTCCGGGTCATTAATTAGGGCCTGCGCCAGGCCGACTCTCTGCAGCATTCCTTTGGAGAATTTTCGCAACTGGATATCCCATCGCTTCTCGTCAAGTTTCACGCGGGCAAGAAGTTGTTCGGCTCTTTGGTTGCGTTCGGACTTTGTATAGCCAAAGATTTGGCCGCAGTAATCGAGTAGTTCACGCGCCGTAAGGTAATCGTAGAAGTACGGGTTTTCAGGCAGGTAGCCAATGCGCTGGTGCATGGCAACATCGGCAATGTCGTAGCCCAGTATGCGCGCGGTTCCGGACGTCGGGAACATAAGACGCATGAGAAGCTTCAAAGTGGTTGTCTTGCCCGCTCCGTTCGCTCCCAGGAAGCCGAAAATTTCGCCCGGGTTAACGTCAAGCGAAAGGCCATCCAAGGCGCGGATCCTACGTTTGCGCCAGAAGCCGACTTCGTAGTCTTTGGTAAGATTCTCGATTTGGACTATTGGTTTCATGCCGGTTTACCTGCTGGGAACTTGCGATGCCGGACTGAGATCAACGTCGCAGCCATTGTTTGAAAGTAAGTACGGTGTGCTCGAGGGATCAAGCGGGGCTCCCGACGCATCTACTTGCCAGTGCAAGGCGCGGATCACTGCTTCGATCTCCCGCCAGGATGCGGGACAACGACCCACGTGCGAATGGTATGAAGAAATGATCTTGCGCAGCACATCTCGCTGGTCCCACGAGTCCAGCTGCATCAGGCGTCTTCGCGCCATGTCCTTCACGGACTCATCTCCTGCTTGTTCATACATCCGACTATAGACCTCACGGGCCACAGCTCGACTTCCGCCCTCGGCAGCCATGCGGGCGCGCATCGCCTCCATCCATGGTGGCGCGCCGGGAAGTTTCGCGCCTTCACCGTAAGTTTCGCTGGCGCTCTTGAAATCGTTCTGTTGCCAATAGATGTAACCGAGATGTTGATAAAGGGTCCAGGCGTTTGAATTCGCTGCAATTCCTTTTTTCGTTATTCGGATCGCTTCGTCTAAATCGACAGAAGGCAGAACCACGGCTGCGTACTCGTAAGGTTCAAGGAATTGCGGGTCGACTGTAGTAGCCGTGTCCAACAGTGGAGCGAGCAGCTTAAGATTCAGTTGCCCGAGGTCATCGAGTTCAACATCTTCAGGAAGATTGATTATTTTCCGGCCAACATATTGAAGCGAGCGCATCCAGTACCAGTCGGCAATCAGACCATTGAAGCCAAGACTTAACCGTTTCGCCGTTTTCCCTGTTAGATAAAGTCTCTCTTCTTCAACACTAGCATCCGCCGGCGGCCGATGAGAGTCGAGCCAATGCGCAAGAAACACGCTGATTGCCAGGCTGAATATCACGGTGGCGACCAACGGCAGTGTTTGGTGCAGCGCAATATCGCGATTTGCTCGCGGACTGATCTGTTCTTGCTGGATCACTTGAAGTTTCGACGGTTGAAAACCAGTAACGCAACGGCAAGGACGACGGTTGTATAAAAGAAAGCATAGATGACAGCTACGACACTCTGGGAAAGTTCGGGTACTTGCCCGTGAGCGGCCGGTGTTATGTAGCTGTAGTTAGCAAGGTTAGGAAGCAGGTAATAGAGGCCCGCAAAGAGCCAGCGGGCGCCGATGCTTCCCGTCGAAATGGCCAGGCTTTTGAGATCCGCGCTAAAGTGCCCAATGATGAAGACGAAGAACGTCAGCAGCGCCGAAAGCGCGGGGGAGGAAAACGAAGAGAAGAGCAACGCCACACCTGTGAGAATCAGCAACTCTATGTAAATAAGAAGGATAGCAGGCCAAATGGTCAGCGCCAACGGTTCCCAGCCGCCGCCAACGTAAACCAGCGCCAGGGATATTCCCGCTCCCATAATCAGAACATTGACCAGCAGCGTAAGAGAAAGTCCGAGGTATTTGCCGATTAAGAACTCTCCCCGCCCTACTGGCTTGGCAAAGATTGCAAAGATTGTTCGTCGTTCAATCTCTTTGTAGACCAGACCGACCCCGACAAAAATGGCTATGAATACGCCGAAGAGCAGCATGGCGCTGAGACCCAGATCGACAATGATTTTTCGTTCTTGCCCTCCTGAAAGTTCGCCAATAAATATTGCGGCCGCTGTTAGCAACAAAACAAAGAGCACGAGATTGTAAAGCACACGATCCCGTACTGCTTCCCGAAACGTGTTACGAGCTATCGCCGAAATGCGCCACACCATTCCCACTCCAAAGAGCTTGGGAAAACTGTCTGTGAACTTTGCCGTTGGGGCCCTCTCCAAAGGTGTTTCGCTATACATTACGGTGATAGGACGGGTAGAGTCTGTTCATTAGATGATCTCAAAAGCGGATCAGATCTAACGGGCTTTACCTCTTTTGCCACTGTACTACTGCGAAGCACGAGGTCAGCCTCGTTTGGATCTTACCGAGCAAAAACTCGAGCTTCAATAGAAATGGAGCGTAAAACGGTTTGGTGCCGATCGGGATTCGGAAAATCATTGAATTGAGGACAAACAGGAAAGCCAAATTTCCCAGATACTTGAGAGTCAAAGGTTTGAATTTCCCTTCGAATTCCCGCCGTAGTGCGCCGATATCAATAGCTGCTTCGTTCGCCGAGAAGAATCGATCGTGCTTGTACCAGAAGCGACGTACCAAATCCGGCAGCGATCCGCTGTGCGGCTCCATGAAGCAGAAGTATCCTCCGGGTTTTAGCACTCTATGAATTTCATTCACCGCATGACTTACATGGGGATGTAGGTGATGTAGGCCGCCGACAACCACAACACAGTCAAATGAGTTCTCCGGGAAGCCGGAATCGATTAAGGATTTCTCAACAGCCTTACAGTTCGTCCACTTAGATCTAAAAGCATTGAGCACCTCGCGTGAGATGTCGAGGCCGGTTAACCGCGCGTTGCGAGCGAGAAGATATTCAGTTGTTTGTCCGCTGCCGCACATCGCATCAAGCACCGACATCTCCGTCAGGTTAATATTTTCGAACATCGGATCGTAGATGAATCTGCGTCGGTACTCCAGACTGAACCGGTCGCTATAATGCGCCTCATAGTCCGCGGCAATCTCATTGTAATGATTCTGCTGGAGGGACTCTGAGGGTCGCAGAGCAATCGTTTCCGCACCAGGACATGCCAGGGCAAATTCTTGTGCTGGCGCTACCAACTGGCTCATTACTTTGCTCTTTCGGCCCAAGGGCGAGGCCATGCCGCCGATAAGTAACCAGGCAACTACACTAAGCGCGCCGAAATTGTAGGTTCTTTGCGGCTCTACGAATTGGAGATCCACTGAAGCGCCACCGTCTGGTAGAGAGATCAACAGTGCGCCATCCTTGTCGGGGCGCGTTGCCAGGCTGCGGCCGTTGCTCGTCGCCACCCAGTGCGGATAATAGAAGGTTTTGACTCGGGCCTCTGTTCTGCTGCCGGGAGAAACCGAAAACCTGCGATGTTCACCTTCCCAAAATTCGACAGCCGCAGTTCTGTTGGAAATCTCGATCGGGCTTTGCATTGCTCGCGCTGCAGGGGTTGCCCAGATTGGAAACCAATAGTTGACACTGGCTGAGCCGCGCAGCGAATTAAGCGTGTCGCCAAAGTTACCCTTGCTGAGGTACTGGGCTTCTCTGACCATGTGCGACATGGTGAAGGCAATTGAGATGATAACGCCGCCGAGTACCAAAACTTTCGTCGTCCGTTGAAAGCGACCTGGTCGCGCAAACCAGATGGGCAACGCCCCGGCGGCAAGAATCGATCCGGCTATTGAGATTACCGCCAGCCAGCGCCAGGGAAACTGGGTTTGCTGAAGCGGCGGTATGAGTTTCCAGATTGGCCGGGAAAGTGGAAGCGCCATGAAAGTGGCGAACAGTATGACAACGGCTATGTGCTTGATTCTTTTGTATTGTCCTCCGGCGAAGAAGGCCAAGACCGGTGCGCACAGAAGCAACGTCATTAGAGCAACGATGTTCATCCACCAAACATTGAGATTGTCAGGCGACAGAGTTGAAAGGAGAAAATTATTTCTATAGTCGGCAGAAGCGTCGGGGTTAATGGCGTTGATGCGAATCCAGCCTAACTCGGCGACCATGGTGGTCCAATAAACGGCGCTCGCACCGAGGCCCAGAACAACTGCCAGGAAAAGCCTTGCAACGACCACATGGCAGTTTCCCCTCTTGATCCTGGCCAAAGCATAGACCAGCAAGGCTAATGACCCGATAATCGTAAGAGGCAGATGAGTTAGTATCAGTAGAGCATAAACGGCAGCGAGACCCGCAACATCCTGATTGCGCTGCCTGGTGCATACTCGTTCGACGAAGAAAAATGCAAAGGGGAGTACGGCGCTTGCTGCATACTCAGCCAGAAGCGAAGCCTGATATAGCTGGTTAACGTGATAGGGGGCTAAGGCATAAAAGATGGACGCCCAGATGGCAGCCTGCTTTGGAAGCAGTGACTTTGCCCACGCATACATTCCCAATCCACCTGCAATCGACAGCAACAAAACAGAGAGGACGGTTGCACTGTACCAATCTCCGCTGACCATACGAGTTAGGGCGAGAAGATAGTAGAAGGCTGGGGGATAGAACCGGAAACTCGGATCGCCGTAACCGTGGTTGGATTCCGCCAACCATCCTGGGTAGAAGTTTCCGGTGTGGATTGCGTCGTAGAAGGGAAGTGCGAAGCGAAAGTGATTGGTGAGGTCCAGATTGGAGGGTATGCCGAAGATAGTGATGGGCGCGATGATCGCGCCCGAAATCACAATTACTAGAAAAATGCTTCGTGCCTCTGAAGAAAGTCGAGGGGCTTGAAGGCTTGTCTGTGCAATCGGAAACCCGAGGGAGTTCATCTGCTTTATAAGCCGATCAAAGCCATCCGGGGAGAATAGTCAACAACCTGGCGCCGCGAACGTTCGGCGCCCGCGCTACTGGTTTAGTGCCACTCTTGCTGCCCCCTCCCAGAACGCTATCCGTCAAAAATTGCCCTGTTAATGTTAAAGAGAAGCCCCGAGTTTTGGATCCTCTCTAACTTTCATCTCAGCTTAGGGGTGGGAAAAACTGGGGGGTGGAACCTTCGTTCCACCCCTTAATTAAACACAGTGTTCTTAATTTCCGACGCAGGTTAGTTGCCGAGAGCTGCGAGGGCATCGATGGCAGCGCAGTCGGCGGGAGCGCTGAGGGTCGTGTCACCGCGCATAACACCTACCTGCGTGATAGCAAAGCGACGAGTGCCGGTTTGCGAAACGCCGGAAGTGGTGCTAGGAACAGCAGTCGCTCCAAACTGGGCCGTTGCGCCGGTGCCAGCGACGTCGACCACGGCGAAGGTGTAGCCGCTCTTTGAGCCACTCGCGAGGACAGCGTCAATTAGTTGCTGGCCGCTGAGGTTGGCAAGTGACCCGAAAGCGCCATTGCCGGCTGTGGCCTGGTAGGTGGCCTGGGCGCTGTGGATAGTGCGAACGGAGGATTGAGCCGAACCTTCATTGGCGGCGCGGCGGGAGGCAAGGAGGTTAGGGATAGCGATGGCGGCGATGATGCCGATGATCGCAACAACGATGAGAAGTTCGATCAGAGAGAAGCCTTCCTGGCGTTTGGTTTTCATGTCGGTATTTGTACTCCTAATAGATTGAGGTTTCTCGCGCCAACGGCTTGCCGACTTCTTGGTATCGTGCCGCGCATACGCGATGTTTCTGCAGACTCAACAACAAAGGCTGTGCCACAACTTTCGGGGCCTGAGGAAATGGCGCGAGCTGCCTATTAGCAGAGGTATTTGGCGCGCGTCGTGGTCCCCTACATCGCCGGGACTGACAAAATCCGGCAGTCTTGTATTCCGAGTTATGTCAGGTTCCACCACTGTGTTGGTCCAAAGTGAAAAAGCGAGGGACCGAAGCTAGCTCGGTCCCTCGCTTGAAACGCTGGTTTGCGTCTTAAGGATTAGTTGCCCAGAGCTGCCAGGGCATCGATCGCAGCGGTGTCGGCGGGAGCACTGAGGGTCGTGTCACCGCGCATGACACCCACTTGGGTGATAGCAAAGCGACGAGTACCCGTCTGCGAAACGCCGGAAGTGGTGCTAGGAACAGCAGTCGCTCCAAACTGGGCCGTTGCGCCGGTGCCGGCGACGTCGACCACGGCGAAGGTGTAGCCGCTCTTTGAGCCACTCGCGAGAACAGCGTCGATCAGTTGCTGGCCGCTGAGGTTGGCAAGTGACCCGAAAGCGCCATTACCGGCTGTGGCCTGGTAAGTGGCCTGCGCGCTGTGGATTGTGCGGATGGAGGATTGAGCCGAGCCCTCGTTAGCGGCGCGGCGGGAAGCGAGGAGGTTGGGGATAGCGATGGCGGCGATGATGCCGATGATCGCGACTACGATGAGCAGCTCGATTAGTGAGAAGCCCTCTTGGCGTTTCTTCGTGTTCATTTCTGTGTTCATACTCCTTCGAAAGAAAATGGGGGATTAAAATAAGTTCTCGCGCCATCGACTTCGTTCGTACAAGGCTCCTGAACGCAGAGCGCGATCCGTCTCCTGCCTCTCTAACAAGGCCCATGCCATGCGAATTTCCTGTGGGATATTGAGAAAAACGTCGATTTGTGCGGCTTGATGACAAATTCCGGCACCGCGGAGATGACCGTTTTCGTCAGGGTTAAGGGGTGAGGAACTTAAAGGATGAATAGGTTAACGGGTGACTGCCGGCAGGTCCAGGACGGCAAAGGTCTGGCAGGCTTCGATCTCCGCAAATCCGCAATCCCCAATCTTGTTCGCTCAGCCTTCGCCGGCGCCGGCGACGAATTCAGCTTCATCCTCGGCACGACGGCGGGGACCGGGATCTGTCGTGCGCCTGCGAGGCGGCGAATCTGGCGCTCGGCGTTCGTCGCGCATCTGTGCCGTGAGAGCACGGATGCCATGCTTATCAAGAAGATGACGAAGAGATCTAACCGAAAGGCGAAGTAGTTCAGCCGCGTTTGTCTGATTTCCTGTAGTACGCCGCAGCGCCTCCAGCACATAGGTTTTTTCCAACTGGTCTAGATGCGCTGTAAGATTTATCCCGTCAGCCGGGAAGTCAAAACTATCAGCGACTCGATAAGGATTGAATTGAGTGATTCTCTCAGGCAAGCGTTCAGGTTGGACCGCGTCAGTGGTCTCCAGAGCCACAGCGCGTTCGATGGTATGCTCAAGTTCACGGACGTTACCGGGCCATGAATAGTTCTCCAACAGATGCATAGCCGGTTCACTGATTGTTAGATTCCGACCTGTCTGATTGCAGAACTTGTGAATGAAGTGCAGTGCGAGGTCGGAGATATCCTCTGCGCGATCCCTCAGTGGTGGAAGCTCGATGGGTATGACTGAGATCCGGTAGTAGAGATCTTCGCGAAAGTTTCCCTCCTTGACCATAGTCGCAAGATCCCGATTGGTGGCCGCAATCACGCGCGTGTCTACAGTAGTCTCTTCCGTAGCCCCGACCGGTCTCAGCTTTCGTTCCTGGAGTACACGCAGAAGCTTTACCTGCATTGCAGGAGACATCTCCCCGATCTCATCAAGAAAGATGGTGCCGCTGTTTGCGGCCTCAAAGAGGCCTTTGCGATTGGTGTTGGCGCCAGTGAACGATCCCTTGACATAGCCAAAGAGTTCCGACTCCAACAGTGTCTCAGTAAAAGCCCCGCAGTTGATTGAAACAAAAGGCTTCTCGGCGCGCGGGCCAAGATCGTGAATAGCCCTCGCCACAAGCTCCTTACCTGTCCCAGATTCGCCGGTCACCAAAACCGTCGACTGAACCTGTGCAACGGTCTCAATCATTTGGTAAAGCGAGAGCATCTTTGGTGATTGACCAATGATATTCCCCAGCTTGCCGCGTGTTCGCTGGCCCTGAATAAGGACTTTGTTTTCTTCGAGCAGCGCCTCTTTCTCTTTGATCAATGAGATCTTTTCAAGTGCGCGGGCTACGGTCTCCTTCAGCAGATCGTTATCGAAGGGCTTTTGGACAAAATCGTAAGCGCCTAAAAGAAAAGCTTCGCGCGCGGTATCGACAT
This sequence comes from Pyrinomonadaceae bacterium, assembly GCA_035283325.1. Lineage (GTDB taxonomy): Bacteria > Acidobacteriota > Blastocatellia > Pyrinomonadales > Pyrinomonadaceae > PSRF01. The sequence goes on from DATEUF010000287.1 coordinate 36,067, forward strand.
TGGCGAAAGCCGTCATCATGATGACTTCCACCTTTGGCGTCAGTTCACGCGCTGCACGCAAGAGTTCAATGCCGCTCATGTCGCCCATGCGCACGTCCGAGACGATCAGATCCGCAGGTTGGGTGCGCAACGAAGTCATCGCTTCACGGCCATTCTGAGCGACACGCACCTTGTGTCCTTCACGCTCAAAAAGATGCTTTAAGAACTGGCGCATGCCTAGCTCGTCATCAACGATTAGTAGGTTGGACATAACAAGAAGAATACAGAAGTCAGAAGTCAGAAACCAGAAACAGCAACCAGAAGTCAGCAGGTCAAAGCTAACGATCTGAGGCAATAATCGACTGAGTATACTTCTCCAGGAGTTTGCTGACCTCCACGAGCAGCGACATCAGTTCCTGGTTTTCTCCATAGTCCAGATCATTCGAAAGGATCAGGTAGTATCGGCATTCCTCGACTGAGCCTTGGGCAATGTTCATGAATCGAGCTTTGTCGGTCCTACTCCTCTTCTTAAAACCCTCAGCTATGTTTGCGCATATCGATACGGCAGCTCTTCTAAACTGTGAACTCAATCCGAAGAGTTCCTCTTTAGGGAATTTCTTGGTGTATCGATAGATAGCGACAACGAATTGATGAGCCTTCTGCCAAACGATCAAGTTCTGAAAGCTTAGTGCTGGAATACTTCGCAAGTTCTTCATGGTGAGATCTCCTTTCATGGTTGAGGTAGCTAAGGAAACGAAGCCTCCATTGCTAATGGTGAGGTTCGCGCCTTGTTCAAGTTGCGCATATAACGAGTTGGTCACCTTGTTAATTCTGACTCCTGACTTCTGACTCCTGACTCCTGACTTCTGACTCCTGACTCCTGGTCATCACTGTTTTGAATAGGGATTTCAACCGCTATCGTAGTGCCGCAACCTTCGCGGCTGCGAACATTAATTGTACCACCATGATCGCGAATGATTTGATAGACAATTGAGAGACCCAAACCAGTCCCTCCCGTGGTTGATGAAAAGGGCTCAAAAAGATGTTCGACCTGTTCAGGCGACATTCCTCGGCCCGTATCCGAAAAAGTAATCCGCAGTCGATCTTGAGAGTTCCTGGCCAGTTCGGCTCGAAGAGTTCCTCCCTGTGGCATTGCCTGCAGTGCATTGCGAGCCAGGTTCCAAAACACCTGCCGCAACTGCTCGGCGTCAGCATCGGCTATCAGTGGGCCATCGGCAATCTCCTCCTCGATAGATTGAGATTCGAGTATCTCGGGACTATGGCGAAGGAGAGTAAATGTTTGGCTCAACAGTTCGCCTACGTCGACTCGAGATTGAACAATCGAACGAGGCCGGGCGTAGTTAAGGAAGTCGCCGATAATTCTGTTCAGACGGTCCGACTCGCGCAGAATGATCTCCATCAGTTCGGTTTGAGAAGACTTCTCGACCATCTCGGAACGCAACATCTGGATCGAGCCGCGCATAGCCGCCAGGGGATTTCTTATCTCATGGGCAATAGAGGCGGCCATGCGGCCTATGGCCGCCAGCCGATCCTGCCGACGCGAGGTTTCCTCTAGCACACGAATCTCTGTGAGATCCTGAAACGTTATCACGGTGCCTGTAGTCTCACCCGCTTCGGAAAATAATGGAGAGATAGTAAAACCAAGCCGTAACCGGAGGCCATCGGCGGTCAGGCAATCAGCTTCAAATCGAGGACTGGTTTCGCTCGCGGCGGCCGCCTTTAACGAGTCGTCCACGTGCTGCCTTATCTCGCCGAAGATAATTGAAGCGTTCTTACCGCGTACGTCCTTCTCTTTGTATCGAGTTATTTCTTCCGCCGCCATGTTGAAGGTGTAGATCCGCCCTTGCAGGTCTGTCGTGACCACGCCAGAACGTATTGATTCTACTATCCGCTCGTGTAGCGCCCTGAGATTGGCGAGTGACTGCGTGGCGGCGATCAGGCGCACATCGGAGCGCGACTGACGTGCAGCAAGTTGGGCTGACAAAAGGCCGACAACGAGAAAAGCGATGTCAAAGAAACCGACTGCCTGGACCGTTTGGGATAGAAAGCCTCTCAACATCTCTTGAGCGGGGTGATCGCCAATTCCAATCGTCGCCGCTAACACGATACCGGTAAACGCTGCCGCGCAACCCACGGAGGTGACCACTGCGTCTCGCGGGCCTAGAAAGAGACTCGCAGCAGCGATAATGACTATGTATAAAGTGGTGTAGGGCGAATGAATGACATCTGAACTCCAGACGAGCCAGGTTACGAGGGTTATGTCGACCAGGAATTGGAGCCTGGCTTGGAGCAGTAGCGTTTGTGAGAAGCGATGAGCGAGCGAATAAAGAATTGTGAGTCCAATTACCGTCGATAGAACAGGGACTGTCTTCGCCCATGTGGGTTGGCTGGACCCGGTGCGCGCCCAGAGCGTGCCAATCAACAGGAGAATAAGGGCAGCGGCGAGTCGCCCAAGGATTAGCCACCAAAGCTTCTGTCCAAGAGAATAGGACTGTTCTAATCTCTCTTCTGACGTCATCAACTTAAAAGCGTATCACATAGCAGCATGGCCGGAGATCATTAATTTCAATAGCGTCACAGCGGAAAAACTTGACCAAATGAATAGCTACGAAAAGAGGTTCGCTCCTGATAAGGAGTCACAAGAGGACGCGTCCGGAGGTCAGCCTCTTGAGACTGTTGAAGGAATTGACTATTACCTCGAGGATGGACTGCTCGTCTTTACGGAACACTTCCTTGCGCGGCGCGGCTACTGCTGCGAGAGCGGCTGCCGCCATTGCCCATATGGATACATTGGGGATGGCGCTGAGAGCTGAGGCTCATCATTCCATTGTTAAATTATTGAGCGCTTTGCCCCCCAGCCGGTACACAAACCATTCTTCCATCGGCACGGCCCCAAGTCGCTTGTAAAAGCGGATAGCCGTCTCGTTCCAGTGCAAGACGACCCATTCAATCCTGCCACAGTTGTTTGCCAGTGCGAGTTTGGCAAGGTGACGGAACAGCGCGTGGCCGGTTCCCTTATTGCGATATTCCGGTCTTATATACAGATCTTCCAGATACAGGCCAGGCAGGCCAACAAAAGTTGAGTATGTGAAGAAGTAGACCGCATAACCAACGGGAACGGTTCCTTCATAGGCAAAGAAAGCATGGGCCCTGGGCTCAGGTCCAAATAGGCCTTGTCTGAGGCGCTCCTCAGTTGCCTCCACCCGGTGAGGTAGCTTCTCATACGCCGCCAACTCTCGAACAAAGTCGAGCAGCAAAGGAATATCCCTTTCCGTTGCTGGCTTAATCCGCAGCGATGAGTGCATGCGATGTTCCTCTCTTTAGATTCTTCGCGCCTTACTATAGTCACTTCAACGCACTGAGGCCATTCCAAAGGTGCTTTCAGTAAAAAAGGAGGCCCCCAGGAGGGCCTCCCTTTTCATTCGATATGAGTCTTTTTAATGTCCCTGCGAGAGTTTGCCGATCAGGCTAAACAGCGGCAGGTACATGGATATGACGATTGAACCAATCGTTACGCCCAGGAATCCGATCAACAAGGGCTCTATTAAAGTAAGAAGGTTGGCAATTGCTGCGTCAACTTCCTGTTCGTAGAAATCGGCAATCTTTGCGAGCATCGCGTCAAGGGCGCCCGTCTGTTCGCCGATGCCAATCATCTGGGCCACCATGTGCGGAAATACTTCAGTTGCCTTAAGGGGTTCAACGAAGCTTTCGCCGCGTTCGACGCCCGCGCGAACCTTGCCGATAGCTTCCTCTATGATCACATTGCCGGCAGTGCGTGCCGTTATGTCGAGCGATTGCAGAATAGGCACACCTGAAGACAGCAGAGTTGAGAGAGTACGAGAAAATCGCGCGACGGCAATCTTGCGGAATATTTCGCCGAGAATGGGAATCTTCAGTAGCAACCGGTCGATCATTCTCCGGCCGGCCGGCGTCTTGTAGTAGAAACGGATTGCCACAACGGCTGCGATGATGGCGACCAGAATGGTGAGACCTCCCCAGCCAGCAAGGAAGTTGCTGATGCCCACCACGATGCGAGTTGGCAGCGGCAAAAGTTCGCCGGGACCAAGCAGACCGAGAAAGATCTGTTGAAATTGTGGAATCACTACCACCATGATCACGGCTACCGCCGCGATGGCCAGCAAGACAACTGCCGCGGGGTAGATCATGGCTGAGATTATGTCGCGCTTGAGTTTTACGATCTTCTCGATAAAGGTGGAAAGGCGTTGCAGAATGAGATCAAGAATACCGCCCGTTTCGCCCGCTTCCACCATGTTCGCATAGAGCTGATCAAATACCTTTGGGTGACGCGCCAGCGCGCCGGCCAGAGTAGAACCTTCCTCTACGTCCTGGCGCACCTGCATAAGAGTCTGCTGGAAGTATTTATTCTCCTGTTGTTGTGCCAGAATTTCGAGGCATTGGACCAGCGGCAGCCCGGCATCGATCATTACTGAAAACTGACGTGTGAAGACGGAGAGATCCTTCGCCTTGACCTTTTTCCGGCCGCCAAACTTGGGAATTCCGATCTCGCGCCCCTTCTCTTTAACGGAAGTGAGAGTCACCTGCTCACGCCGGAGAATCTGTCGCAGCGCTTCCCGGTTATCGGCAACACGTTCACCGACAACGATCTCATTCAATCTGTTGCGGCCTTTAAAGACGTAAGTGGGCATCTGTAAAAACTCCAGAGATAGAGACTAGCGAGTTATCGCCGGGCGTGTACCAATGGGCCGTGGTTGGGCATAAGGGCTGGGATGCTTGCCGCCGCCGTTATTGTTCACTCCGGCGCCACGCTCAATGAGTTCTTTGAGTTCATCCACATTGGACGAACGCTGGATGGCAGTCTCCATCGTGATCAGACGTTTGTGATAGAGCGTTGCGAGCGCCTGGTTGAAGGTCTGCATCCCGTATTTGTCCTGCCCGGTTTGCATCATTGAATAGATCTGGTGAACCTTGTCTTCGCGAATGAGATTACGGATGGCAGAATTTGGCACGAGGATTTCCAGCGCCATGACTCGTCCGGTTACTTCGGCTTTGGGCAACAGTGCCTGACACATGATCCCTTCGAGCACGAGTGAAAGTTGAGCGCGAATCTGCGCCTGCTGATCCGAAGGAAAGACGTCAATGATACGGTTAATCGTCGAGGCAGCCGAGTTGGTGTGCAGGGTTGCGAGCGTGAGGTGGCCGGTTTCAGCGATGCGAAGGGCCGACTCGATCGTTTCGAGATCGCGCATTTCACCCACCAGGACTACGTCGGGATCCTGTCGCAGGGCAGTGCGGAGGGCCGCGGCAAACCCGTGAGTATCGGCATTGACTTCACGTTGATTGACGATACAGTTCTTGTGATTGTGCAGAAACTCAATCGGATCTTCAATGGTCAGAATATGCTCTCGGCGATCGCGATTGATCTTATCAATCATGGCCGCGAGGGTGGTCGACTTACCGGACCCGGTTGGGCCGGTGACCAGGATTAAGCCCCGCGGTTTTTCGCATAACTCCTTCACCACCGAGGGCAGTCCCAAGTCCTCGAAGGCCCGGATTTCGTAAGGAATGGCACGGAAGACAGCCCCCACTGCCCCGCGCTGGTTGAAGAGGTTGGCACGAAAACGGGAGAGACCCTTCACACCGAAGGAGAAGTCCAACTCGAGATTTTCTTCGAAGCGGTGCTTCTGCGCGTCGGTCAACACTGAGTAGGCCAACTGTTTGGTATCCGCGGAGGTCAGGACCCGATACCCTTCCAGCGGGCGCAGGTGTCCGTCAACCCGTACCTGGGGTGCCGAACCGGTCGTGATATGAAGGTCCGAGCCGCCGAGTTCAGATAGCTTCCTCAGCAGCTCAGACAGCGAGATTTGGGGGACGCTCTCGTTCAGTCGCATGTAGCTTGCTCCGTAAAAGTGATCGCGAGATTCGCAGTTTGACTAGGAAATGTTTCCTGGTCTATCGGTCTACCCTGGTGGTCCCCGCGGAGTTGGGGTGAAGCGATTCGATAAACCGCTCGGCCTCGGCCGACATGCGATCTGAGAACTCTACCGGTGTATTTGTGGTCAGGCTGTAGATTCGTCCCTGGACCTCAGTGAAGTAGAAGTTCCACGATTTCTGGGGCGAGCGCCCGTCGCTGGGAGTTTGCGCCGTAACCACAAAGACCTTTGAGCCGTTAACAACGCGTTCGTAATCGTTTATTACCCAGCCGCCGGTGGCAATCATCTTATCGATTACGATGCGCCGAAGATCGGAAAACGCAACTCCGGAGAGTAGGCGCCGCTGCTCTCGCACGGTCAAGTAGGCTGGCGCCGGCCGGGCTAATGCCACCACAGACAGCGACGCCTGACCGGGACTTGCTGGGGTGCCGGTTCCACTTCCGGTACGAAACTTCAGCTCACCACTGTTTGCCACCGAAAGCGTATTCCAGCCGGCGGGTAGTTTGGGGAGAACCGCTGCTGCCGTGTTGGCCCCGTTGATTTGCGCGGTCGGCGTAAAAGGCGCAAGCGGCGCATTGCGATGTGCGAGGGCCGCTGCCCGTCGTCGGCGGAGGCGAGCGCGATAGCGTCGCCACCAGGCGCGCGAGTGGCGCCGGTAATGGCCCCGGCGACTTGCGCCAGCACTCTGGCGAATCCCGTGCGCTGTTGAATCCTCAAAGGGAAGCATGACGCCGATGGATACCAGCATCAGTAGTGACAGAGTGATACTACGCAACATAAAAATCTTGTCTCCTTTTCTAGGCCACGGTCTCGCGGACAACTTCCTCGAGCGTGGTGACTCCATTACGAATCTTGTGAAGTCCAGATTCGCGCAGCGAGATCATGCCGTCTTCTATCGCCTTCTTTCGCAGTTCTAGAGCAGAAGCGCCAATCAGGATCAATTCACGAATTTCGTCATTAACTTCCATGACCTCATATAAGCCGATCCTGCCCTTGTAACCTGTGTTATTGCAGTTGGAGCACCCCTTGCCCTTATAGGTTTTAAGCTTCTTCGCCTCTTCGGCTGAGAAGCCCACTTCCATCAGCGCTTCCGGCGGGGTTGGATGTTCGCGCTTGCAGTCTTTACATACGCGTCGCAGCAGCCGTTGCGCCTGAATCAGATTCACGCTGGTTGCCACGAGGAACGGTTCGATACCCATGTTCATCAGGCGGGATATGGTGGAGGGAGCGTCGTTTGTGTGGAGGGTGGAGAGGACGAGGTGGCCGGTGAGTGCTGCTTTAATGGCGATTTCTGCCGTCTCAAAGTCACGAATCTCACCGACCAGTATGATGTTCGGGTCCTGGCGCAGAAAGGCTCGCAGCGCAGCAGCGAAATTCAATCCGATCTGTTCCTTCATCTGCACCTGATTGATGCCTACCAGATTAAACTCGACCGGATCCTCTGCCGTCATGATGTTGGTCTGAACTGTATTCAGTGACTGCAGTGCGGAGTAGAGAGTATTGGTTTTGCCACTGCCTGTTGGTCCCGTCACGAGCACCATGCCGAAAGGCTTGGCAATGTTGCGTTGAAACTTGACCAGCGACTCTGACTCAAAACCGAGCTTGGTCATGTCAAGCATCAGGTTTTCTTTATCGAGCAGACGAAGGACAACCTTCTCTCCAAAGAGTGTTGGCAGAGTGGAGACGCGAAAGTCCAGTTCCCTGGAGCGGGCGTCAACCTTAACCTTGATCTTGATGCGGCCATCCTGAGGCAAGCGCTTCTCCGAGATGTCGAGCTTCGACATGATCTTGACACGGGAGATCAGAGCATCTCGCAGCTTCAAAGGTGGACGCATTACATCGTAAAGAACACCGTCAATACGGAACCGGATGCGCAATTCCTTTTCGTAAGGCTCAATGTGAATGTCAGACGCTCCGCGCCGCAGAGCATCCACGAGCAGGACATTTACCAGCCGTACGACCGGAGCGTCCTCACTCATGCGGGAGAGCGTTGAGAGGTCGATCTCCTCGTTATCCTCGACTACTTCGACGTCCTCTGCACGATCCGTATCGAAATCAATACTGTCTAGTGAGACGAGGTCGGCATGCGTGATTCCGCCGCCGTTGGCGCCTTTGCCGGCTGCTTCAAAAACTGCATCGTCGACTGAAACTGCCGCCAACTCGATTTCTCGAGACGTGCCGTAGTAATTGGAGATTGCCTGTTGAATGCTCGCTTCCGCGACGACCACCGGCTCAACATTCAAGCCGGTCATAAACTTTATGTCGTCCATGGCGAAGACGTTTGTGGGGTCCACCATGGCGAGGGTCAGGGTGGCACCAACCCGCGACAGCGGCAGCACCGAGTACTTCTGTGCAACCTCTTGCGGGATCAGGCGGAGGACATTTTCATCAATATGAAACAGATCGAGATTGACGGAGGGAATCCCATACTGGCGGGAGAGCACGGCGGTAATCATGTCGTCCGTGACAAGGCCGAGCTTTACGAGGTTATAGCCCAACCGGCCACCATGCTCACGCTGGTAGTCCAGCGCTTCGCGCAGGTGTTGAGGGCTAATGAGGTTCTCACGGACGAGAATTTCGCCTAGTTTTGCTGACATTTTTCCCCGGTATTCAGACGGCGTGGCCCCTTAAGGAGAGATCCGAGAAGACGGATTGCAGGTAGCTAGCAGCGGACGGTGATAAACACCGTTGCTAAGGCATAGTACAGTTTGAACGGCGAGGGTGTCAAGCTGAATCCTTTTGAAGAAAATAAGAAAATGCTGTTGAAAGCTAGAGAAAACAGGTCTGCCGAGCTTCATCCTTCCAAGGTTTGGTGGGTTCGCTAGTAAAGAGGCCGCAACCCTGAAAAAGCGGTGCGGCCCCATTTCTGAACAGGCTGTGAGCCTGGCGTTATGGCCGGCGTCGACGGGTGGGGGTCGCCGGCTTCTCCGCCTTAACATTCTGCTGGTTCTTGAGATTGTCAAGCACGTCTTTTGCTCCGGCTTTTAGCGGGTTGGTGTCGGGGGCCTTATCGACAAATTGTTGCAGATAATTAGCGGCTTCCTGGTAGGTCGTCTTTGCTTCCTCCTTCTTACCTTCCATCTCCCGCGTGGCGCCAACGTTGAAGAGTATCATTCCCATGTTGGCAAGAGCATCAGCGTCGTTGGGGTCTTTCTCCAGCAACTTTTTATATTCAGCCTGGGCGCGATCCAGCGCCCCTGCGTCGAACAATAATTGAGCTAGGTCGTGCTCGGCCTTGGATTTCTTAAGCGGGTCAGTCTCCACGGCTATATATTCCTGATAGGCGTTTAATCCGGTATCCACCTGAGTGGGATCTACCAGCTTCACAAACAGGCGCATTGTTTCTGCCCTTGAGGCCTGAGCGAAATAGAGGTTGGCTTTGTAGGTTTCAGCCTGGGCCGGTTCGGCCGGAGCACCCTGTGCCTTGAGCAGCTCGACAGCTTTGTTAGCTGCTTCGGCTGCATCTTTCCAATCCTGCTTGGCTGCGGCGAGGGCGGTTGTTTTTGCGGCATCGTCGCCCGATTTGACTGCAGCATTGTAGCGCTCAACTCCACGCGAGCGCAGGGCAATTGACTTATTAGTGAGCAACGACGGCGCACCCGGGTGCTCCGGATCGGCCTTTATCCCAGTGTCAAATTGGGTGATTGCTTCGTCGTAGTTTTTAACCCTTATTGCTTCATTGCCCGCTTTGAAGGATTGAGCCACGATCGTGTTCGCTTCCTCAATCTTCTTATTTTTTGACTCGATTTCGGCATTCTTGCGCAGCAATTCTTCGCGTTTGGCCTTGTCTTCCGCGCTCGAGCTGCCGGTGGAAGCACCCGTTTGGGCCATGGCAGTCTTAATCTCATCCAGGGTAATTCGTTTGCCATTCCCCGGACCGGCTGTCATCGTGATATCAATAGGGATTTCCCTGCCGGCTTTTACGTTTGCCTGGTAAGTAGGCTGGGCGTTCGGATGGCTTACGGCGACAATATAGGTTCCGACGTACGGCAAACCTACGTAGACGTATTCACCTTTTTTATTTGTTTTGGCGGAGTACTTCCCGGGCAGGTCTGTGCGGTAAACATCCACTGCGGCGTCAGCGGCAGGGACTGTTGTGCCGTCTGCCTGCTGAATCACCACCTTGCCGCGAAGTTCACCGGTTTGAGCCGACGTGATCGCGGCAGCGCCGAACATGATTATCGCGGCGCCAATAGTTATGAAAACGGTTCTGCGTAACATTTAGATTCCTCCAAGAATGGCAGCGCGACAGGTTCACGCGAGAGACATAAGATGCTTTTTGCGCTGCTATTGGTTGTCACTTTAGTGGGTCAGCTTCGAGGGTAAATTAATAAGCAAGCCGCATACTGTCAAGGACGTAACGGATGGGATCAGCTATTCCAGCCTCGCGAAAAGCTTTAAGCCTTAGGGCACACGAGTCGCAGTTGCCACACGCTAATTCCGTCTCTTGATAACAGGACCAGGTAAGCTCAAGGGGCGCCCCCAATTGTTGGCCCCGCAGCACTATCTCCGACTTTCGCATTCCGATTACTGGTGTTCTGATACTGATTCTGGTTTCAGGTTTTGTGCCGAGCTCTGCCAGCCGTTCGAAGGCTTCGTAGAACTCGGGACGGCAGTCGGGATAACCCAAGGAGTCCTCAGCCACAGCTCCTATATAGATCGACTGCGCGCCAATCACCTCAGCCCAACTCGTTGCGCTCGAGAGCAGATGGGCATTCCGGAACGGAACATAGCTGGTGGGAATTTCCTTTCGCTGCAGGTAAGGAGTAGTGACGGGGATGTTTGGATCAGTAAGCGACGAGCCGCCAATGCGAGCGAGGGCGTCGAGCGAGATTGCCAGCCTCTGTTTCACGTCGTAAAAATCGGCAATCTCCTCGAAGGCGCGTCGTTCCCGCTGTTCTGTACGCTGGCCATAGGAGACGTGCAGGAAGGCTAGTTGATCGTTATCTTCCCTGGCGATTGCGGCCGTAACACAGGAATCCATACCTCCTGAAACCAGACAGACAGCAAGGCGCGCCGGTTCGACTGTATCGTACTTTTCGGTCCAACAGTATGCTTTCTCGTCTGTACCACCCATCACACTCCTCTAACCTCGGGCCCCCAGATGTACTTGTGTAGCTGCAGTTGCATGCGGACATTCATTCCGCTTTCTGCAACCCACTCCGCCAGTTGTTTTAATTCAACTTTATCCCAGGCCGGTGAGATGAGAACCGCCCTCGCGCGTTGCTCCAACTCGTATTGCTGAATGATTGCGCGGGCGAAAATCCAGTCGTCTGAATCGGCGATGACAAACTTTACCTCGTCCATCTCCGGACGCAGGTGCTCCAGATTCTGCCAATCGTTGCGCGCTGCTTCGCCTGACGCGGGGCATTTCACATCCAGGATGATCCGGGCGCGCTTGTCCACGCCCGTAATTGGGAAAAAGCCGCCTGTTTCAATGAGAACTTCGTAGCCGTCGTCGCATAACCGCTCGATCAATTGCAACGCTTCTTTTTGGGCCAGTGGCTCGCCTCCGGTCACCTCCACCAGCGTGCAGCCAAGCAATCGCACCTGCTCCAGAACCTCGTTAATCTCTACATGTTGGCCGCCGGTAAAGGTATACTCGCTATCGCACCAGACGCAACGCATTGGACAGCCAGTAAGGCGGACGAAGGTGCACGGTCGGCCCGCATGGGTCGACTCGCCCTGAATTGAACGAAAGATTTCCGTGACTCGCAGCATTGATTCGCAGGATGGCGCGCCAAAAAGGATTCAATCCACTATTGAAAGCTCGATTCTGAATCTAGCCCAGCGCCTCCGACCTGTCAAAGAGCGTTGAGTCCACCGCTTTGACGGCAACGGACAATTAAATGAGGCATCAAATGTGTGGAGAAGACCGCCGCGTTTGACGAGGCCGCGATCTTCTCAATCATTTGTTTTGCACTTGGATGCCGCGTGACGACAAGAGCAGTAGAGATTGAGAAATTGCTTGCCGAGGGCACCCGGCGTTTGCTGGGCCGCGCCACGACTAATTTTGCTCTTACGGCAGAGGACCTGGCGCAGCGGGTTAGGGCCGCAGTCGAGAAGTATCTTTTGCGGGATGATGCAAACTCCGCGCTCGATTCGGTGTCCAACTTCATCGATAAGTTGCAAGCTGATGATCTCTGTCTGATAGTGGCTTGTGAACGAGGCGAGGAAGCGGCCTGGAATGAACTGGTAGGACGCTTCG
>DATEUF010000288.1:0-9360 GCA_035283325.1 Pyrinomonadaceae bacterium
CCACGGTCGTACGTGGCGATGTTCCATCTGAAGGGGGCGGTGAGCCGAGTGGCCGAGGGCGGGACGGCGTTCGGGAACCGGCAGGCGTCGCACGCGATCACCCTCGATGGTGTGTGGCGGCCCGGCGAGGACTTCGGCGACCGGGACACCGCTTGGACGAGGGGGTTCTTCGCCGCCCTCGGCCGCTTCCGCGAAGGCGTGTACGTCAACTTCCTCGGCGGCGACGAAGATCCCAACCGCGTTCGCGAGGCGTACGGCGACTCCGTCTACGACCGGCTTGTCGAGGTGAAGACCACATACGACCCCGACAACGTCTTTCACCACAACCAGAACATCCGCCCGAGGTTGAGTGATGGTCTGGGTGGTTCCGATCGCGCGGGCGACGTTTGATCGGTGTGGGGTGGTGTGGGTGGGCGAGCCGCAAAGCGCAGCGTTCGGCGGCTACTCTTGTCTTAGTAATTGTTTCAACCGTGTGAAGATCGACTCGGCCGTCAAAGGAAAGTTTAAGCGAAACACGCTAGAGACGTTTATCTGCCGACCTCAAGGTCATTAGCTCCTCTTTGAGTATCAAAGAGTACAAAGCTTCGAACGATTTCAACACCGAGGTTTTGCAGTCTTTGGGAGTGGGCCACTATGAATCCGGTAATTCTCTGCATTTAGCTTTCGGTGAAGGGGGCGAGCATACTAAACGCTTGGTTCGTAATCGCTCTCGTGCTCGAATTTCACAATCGCAGTCAATCGCGGTTTCGAGAACTAAATCTTGATGTTTCGATGTTAACGATGGTTCCACGCGAGAGCCTCGCAGACTAACAGGATCAAGCCGTCTCAAGTTTCTTGAGGCAATAGTTGATTGAATAACGCTCGTTAGTCGTGGTAGTAATGCAAAGTAGCTCGCCACCACCGACCACTGAAGCGATGTTTCTTTACGGGCAGCACGGATCCATGCGGCGATCACCGTTGTCATTAAGCTTATGACACTTGAAGATTCTTTGGCTGCGTGGAAGAGAATTCCGACTAGTATTCGGCACTCTATTCGCGGGCTGACCGAGAGCGAGTTGGACCTAAAGGGTGGAGCGGATGGATGGACCATCAGAGAAAACGTGCATCATCTGGTCGAAGCTAATCTGGTGGCGGCGAACATGATTGTCGCGGCGCTGGCTACTGATGGTGGCTACTATGACTGGACGTGGGTGAATCCAAACAAGTCTTGGATGCGTCGAGTCGGATACGATGCCGCCGGAGTTGAACCGGCAATCAAGATGTTGCGAGCGCTGTCCGACCACATCTCAGCATTGATTGCAAACAAGCCACAGGCATTTTCGAGGAGCGTGCAACTCAGTGATACTACGGATGGGCCACGATACCTGATGACGGTCGACGGCATTCTGCGGCAGGAAGTAGAGCACGCGGATGAGCACTTGAAAGTGATTCAAGCGATACGCAAGCGACATTCGCGAAAACGAGGCGCCACTTGATCAGGCTAACAAATCGAGCAGTCAAAATCCACCCCCTTCCGTGGTGAGCCGCCGCTTGGCCGCTGGCTCGTCAGGTCTGCCTTCGCTTTCAGCCTGTTTAGCTATTGCCATCAGCACGTCCATGTAAAGTGGCCCGCGCCAGAGCTGGGGACGCGCGCGATTCGGTTTGGATACGAAGTCTTAAGCCGATGAATCCATAATAAAACTCAGGATGAGTAACTGGTGGCGACTCAAGCCACTGCAATTATTAACACGATCGCAGCAAATGTCAGCGATGATTGGCTGCGGGCTGGATTTCTCAATTCGGCTACCGTGCGGAGGGTATTTCAGAGGGCACGCTAAAGCTGTAAGTAAGTGCCGGAGACGGAGAAGGGCGGATTCTCGCCTTCGGTACGAATCTGAAGAAATCTGACCTGAGTATTGCGAAATCACACCTACACTAACAGCAAATCTAACTAATCACTAAGATCTTCCAATTGCTGTTGCGTTTGATGAAGCTAAAGCATCACACCTGTTTGGCTGATTGCAAAAATTCGTTTGCCGCCAGTAAATCCGGTGTGTCGAACCCCTCAGTAAACCAGTTATAGACCGGCAAGAGCACCTCACCGACTTCCGGGTCTTTACCTTGCCTTCGACGCAGTCGGCAGAGGCTGAGGGCGGCGCGTAGTTCGAACCACTTCGCCTGCTGGCTTTGGGCGATTTCAATAGCGCGACCAAGACACTCTTCAGCGGCAGCGGCCGCTGCGGGTGTGGGTTGCATCTTGCGACGCTCTCGCGTGCGGCTCTCGCGATCTCCCGCTGTCAACAAAAGTTCACATTTGAAACGATACAACTCAGATTCGTAATAGCGATCGCTCGCGTGTTGAGACACTTCCAGTGATTCATCGAGTCTCGTAAGCGCCTCGTGAATTTCACCTGTTTCAACCAAAGCTTCCGCCAACATTCCTAGGAAATGCGGTCGTGAAATCGAAGTGTTGCTTGCCTCACAAGCAGCGAGTCCTTCGCGTAGCTCTGCGATTCCTTCTGCGGGTTTGCCACTCTTGGCCAGCGACCAACCATAGACTGTTTTCCCGAACGCTATCCACTGCGCCAGTCCCTCTTTGCAAGCGAGCGCCACCAGTTGCTGCGCGTATGGCAGCGCCCGTGCTGGTTCGCGCCGTAGTTGATAGACGAAAGCGCCAAAGAACAAGCCGATGGAACTTAGGTGGGGATGACGAATCTCGCGCGCCATCGCTAGCGCTTCGTCGATTCTCTTGAGAGCCTGATCGGGGTAACCCAGGCAGCAGAGCGTCCACGCCCCAAAGCAGCGACCGGCAACGCCTGGGTCGTGCCAGTAACGCAGCGTGGCGGAGGTTTGGCTCGGATCGTAGAACTCGAGGACTTTGTCGAAGTGTTCGCGGGCACCCGCGAAGTCGCCCAGATTTACAAGCGTCGCTTCCTTGGTCCAGTGCGCCAGCGCCAACAGTTCCGAGTTGTCTAGCCGCGTGGAGTGCAACAATAGTTCTTGCGCATTTTTCAGTCCCTCGCCCAAATCCTCTCGGACCACGTTGAAAACCCAGAGCCCCCACAGCACCGGAAACAATTCCGGCACATCGCCGAACTGGCCGCACAATTCATGGGCTTGTTGAAAGGTTTGGCCAACCATGGGCGTCGCATAACCGTATGCGGCAATCTGAGCAATACCGAGTGTGATCTGTAACTTTAGTTCTTGCCGATCGCGTTCGCTGGATGGCGGCAGCTTTCGCAACAATTCCACGCCACGGCTCGCCAGTGCCACTGCTTCATGATTCGCGCACCGAACAATTGCATTCTCCGCCGCCTGCTGCAGGTAACGAGCCGCACGCCAGTAGTCGCGCGCCTTTCCAAAGTGCACAGCCAACTCAGCCGCCACTTCTCCGGCGCGATCCGCGTACGCAGCTTCCATCCATTCCCCAGTTGATTGATGGAGCCTGGCACGTCGCGTGGTCCCAATGCGGCGATACAGCACATTCTGATAGAGCGCGTGAGTAAATGAGTAACGCGCCGTCATTATTCCATCTGGCAATTCAAAATCTTCACCGGGTTTTAAAAAATGAAAGCGCTGTGCGAGATCCTCGCAGAGTTCTTCGGCTTTCAATGCCTCTGAATCGGTTATCGCCGCCAACGCGGCAATGGTGAAATCCACTCCCGAAACGCTTGCTGCTTCCAAAGTCCTCTGAACATCCGCATCGAGACGATCGAACTGCTTCTGGATCATTTGCCGCACGTTCTCCGGTACTCCGGTTTCAATACGATCCGGTTCAACCTGCAAGCACCAAACACCGTCCCGCTCGGCAATGACTTCGTTCGCAGTCAGATAATCGAGGACGTTGATCATAAACAGCGGATTGCCGCCGGTGCGCTCGCGAATCAATTTTGCGAGGTTATTAGGGAAGTCATTGGGAACAAATCGCACAGATAAGTAGTTTGCTATTGCAATATTGCTTAGCGAGTCCAAAGCCAGGTCATGGCACAACGAATGCGCTCGCAATTCCTGCATCACCGACTTCAGCGGATGAGCAGTCAGTTCAACTTCGAGAGGGCGATAGGTGCCGAGCAGCAGGAACCGGGCGCGTTCGCGGCGCCGCGCGAGGCGCGTGATCAGATTCACCGTCGAAATGTCGCTCCACTGTAAATCCTCCAAAACGAAAACCAGCGTATGCTCGGCAGTGAGAGTTTCAATAGCTTCGGCCATCTCGCGCAGCATGCGCTCGCGCGTCGCGCCTTGGATTTCGCGCTGCATCTCGACGCGAGTTTCGGTGTCGATTAGGGCTGGCATTTGTGCCAGCCACATCGGCGCATGTCGCCTCAACAACGCGATGAGCGATTGACGGCGCAGATCGCGACAAAGGCCTCCCAACGCCTCCAACACCGGCAAGTAAGCTTCAGCTTCGCCGTAGTGTTCCAAACATTGTCCACGCGCACACCAAACCTGATCAGCATCCTTGAGATTCTGGAGAAACGCATCGACGACAGTTGTTTTTCCGATTCCAGGTTCCCCCCTCACAAACAGGGTCTGCCTCTCGCCGGTTTGAGCCTTGTCAAGGGCCTCGCGCAGCACTTGTAACTCTACCTCGCGACCGACAGCGCAGACCTTTGGCGCTAGTGCCCTTTCGGCCCTTTCGGCCGCCTCTGAGGCTGACGAGAGTTTTCCTATAAACCGATAGCCGCGGCGATGCGCAGTCTCAATAAACTGCGGCGTCGCTGGGTCATCGGCCAGCGCTTCGCGAATCTCGCGAATGCAAACCTTCAAAACAGCGTCGCTGACAACCGTGTCCGGCCAGACCGTTTCCAGCAGCTCAGTTTTTGTTACCAACTGTCCGGGTCGCTGGAGAAGATGCGACAACACCGCAAAGGCTTTCGGGCGCAAGTCGATCGGATCGCTGTTGCGATACAGGCGCTGGTCTGTGGCGTCCAGTCGAAACGGCGGAAAAATAATCGGGTTCTCCGGCTTTGCAGCGCGCACGAAAGTTGTACCGAAATTGAACTCTTCTCTTATGACTTCGGGCAGGGGATGCGACTATTTTCTTCACGAATTGAGCGAAAGGCAATCCAAAAGTTGCGGGTTTCCAAAAAACTGACGAAGAGTAAAAGGATAACCATCATGAAATGCAAAAGAACTTTACTGGCGCCGCTAATCATGGCCGGTGTTTGCGCGCTGGCTTTTTTGCATACCGGTGCAACCAAAGGCAGTGCTGCGGCGGCCCCTCGCGCCGGGACGTATGTCGGGCAGTTAGAGGGGCTGATTGATCTGATCGGCATTGACGTCACACAAGCCGACGCAAAGAACCGTCGCATCGTACGGGCTTATCTCTGCGATGGTGAACCGGGCGGCGATGCCCGTTGGTACAGCGGCGTGATGGTGGGCAACAAAGTACGGCTTAACTCGACCGACGGGGCTACTTCTTTGGAAGTGAAGCTGGGACACGATGTTGCAACCGGCTTCGTGATATTTGGCGATGGATCCGTGCGCGGCTTCAGTGCATCACGAGCAATCGGCGGCGCAGGTATCTACGACATTGAGCTGAAGGCTGACGGCACAGGGCAAGGAGTATCGCTCGCAGGCGACACGTTTGTCACTACGAAATCCTCCGAGAGAATCGCCAACCTCGGCGATGGCAGGCCGTGGGATGTTACCGTGACGACCGCCAACGGCGAGACTTTCAATTACACCTATCACGACTTCCCCACATTTAGTGTCGAAGAGCTCGAGAGTCACTGGCTGCCAACCAGCTACGCCACGACTGGGGCATCCGGCATTAAGCCCGACTTCTACACCGTGGTCTGGTTGACCGGCGACTATCGATTTGGCTTTGGCGGTCTCCTCTTCGGACGCTCTGGTGATGTGAAAAAAAGCCAACCAGGCACCAATATTTGGCCCGGCGGCGGCGACCCAACATAAGCCTCTCGAAGCTCATGATGAAGTATCAGCAGGAGCATGCTGCCAGATTCATGCTGCCGCCGATAACAGTCGGGCGATCACTTGTTTGGTTTGAAATGCGGCTGGGAAAGAGGAGAAATTGTCGTGAAAGAGCAACTTAAAATAAGAGGCACGAGTAAATCGCTGGAGAGGTTTGGTCACGCGGCTGTTATTGGTGGCAGCATGGCGGGATTGCTGACAGCGCGCGCGCTTTCCGATCACTTCGAGCGCGTCACGATTATCGAGTGCGACCGGCTTCCTGAAAGGCCTGAGCCGCGCAAAGGGGCGCCGCAGGCGCGGCATTTGCACGCGCTGATGAACCGAGGCTTGCGCATTTTGAACTCGTTTTTTCCGCGTCTCCAGGACGAATTGGTGGCGCGCGGAGCATTAGTAATCGATATGTCGCACGACATGACGTGGCTGACCCCGGCAGGCTGGGGAGTGAACTTTCCGTCGGACATCGCCATTATGGGTTGCAGTCGAGATTTGCTGGAGTGGTGCGTGCGACAGGAGCTTTTGGCCATTCCGCAAGTGCAGTTCGTCAATGGCTGCAGTGTCTGCGGACTGGTTCCGACTGATGACGGGAACGGAATACAGGGTGTGCGAGTTCAAAGACGCGATGTTCCTGGCTCAGCCGAACAAATGATCGAAGCCGAACTGATCGTGGACGCCTCGGGCCGCGGCTCGCGCGCGTCGCAATGGTTACTGGCGCTCGGTCATGCAATTCCTGAAGAGATCGTCATCGATGCATCGCTTGGTTATACCAGCCGGGTTTTTCGGCGGCACGGCAAACTCCCCGATGGACGTTACGGCGCTTATGTTCAGCCGGCGCCGCCCTACAACAATCGCGGTGGTGTGTTGTTTCCTGTCGAAGGAGATCGCTGGATTCTGACATTGGCTGGTTACGGCGGCGATTATCCGCCTACCGATGAAGCCGGTTTCATGAATTTTATGCGCAGCCTGCGCTCGTCAATAATCTATGACGCTATCAAAGACGCCACTCCGCTGTCCGAGATTTATTCCTACCGTGCCACCGAAAACCGTTTGCGCTGCTACGACAAATTGTCGCGCATGCCTGATGGATTTGTCGTTGTGGGCGACGCAGCGTGCGCGTTCAATCCGGTCGATGCACAGGGCATGACGGCCGCAGCTCTGGGCGCGCTGGTATTGCACGAATGCCTCACGGAACAACGAAAGCGAAGGCGAGATGGATCGCTTTTCGGATTCTCCCTGCGCTTTCAGAAAAAGCTGGCGAAGGTCAACTCAGCACCGTGGATGCTCGCGACGAGCGAAGATTTACGCGTGCCCGGCGTGACCGGAGGCACCCCTGATCGGATTACTCACTTCATGCAGCACTACGTCGACCGGGTGGTCGCGCTTTCCACCGAGAGCGCAGCCGTGCGCGATGGTTTGCTCCGAGTCTTCAATCTGCTCGAAGGACCACAGACGCTATTTCATCCGCGAATCGTGGTGCGAGTTGTTCGTCGGGTACTGAAGGAATCGATGCGTCGGCTGGCTATATCCTCAACCGAGTCGCCGGCAACAAAATGGTCATGCACGGCGAGCAATCGCGGCCATGCCATTCGAAGTACGATAGAATGACATCCATGCCTCGGAGTTCATTGAATATTGGTAACCTGGCGTCCACATCACGGTGGCGGCCATGAATGTTGAAATGGGACCCAGTTTAGCATTCTGCGCCATAGCAACTTTCCACCTGCCCCCTCGCTCGATAGTCGCAGAAGAATGATTAGCGATATCACCTAATCGCCGGCGGCGATGACGCTAAGATGACGACTTTATGTCGCGAGACGTAACCGGACGAAGCATGACTTTGACGGCTGCCAGTCCGGTAAATATTGGTTCATCTAGGTCGTAAGATTAGATAAGATGCCTTGGAACGGACTTAAAATCCGTTGTGAGTAGGCTGTTTTGCGGATGCTGGGTTGTGACGGAGTCCCGCTTTATGAAAGAACGACCCACATCTAGATTTACAAACCAATCAAGATATAAGCTCACTATTGAAGTGGGTGTGACTTGCTGGAAAATTTCTTAACATAAAAACGATGTCAAACGTTAAAACAAAAAAGGGGTTGTCACCAGAACAACGTGAAGAACTCCTACGAGCATTGAAAGCCCGATTTGAGAAAAACATGAGCCGCCATAAAGGTCTTGAATGGGCTAAAGTACAAACAAAGCTGGAACGTAATGCTGAAAAACTGTGGTCGCTCAATGAAATGGAAAGAACTGGCGGTGAACCGGATGTTGTTGGCCATGATAAAAAGACGGGCGAATACATTTTTTATGATTGTTCAGCGGAAAGTCCTAAAGGCCGCAGGAGTGTTTGTTACGACCGCGAAGCGCTGGAGTCAAGGAAAGAACACAAACCCGAAAATAACGCTATTGATATGGCAGTTGCCATGGGCGTTGAACTTTTAACGGAAGAACAATATCGAGAGCTGCAGAAACTTGGAAACTTCGATACGAAAACATCGAGCTGGGTGAAAACTCCTGCTGATATTAGAAAACTCGGCGGCGCCATCTTTTGTGATCGCCGCTACGGCAATGTCTTCGTGTATCACAACGGTGCTGAATCTTACTATGCTGCGCGGGGGTTCCGTGGCTCGCTAAGGGTTTAAATTTTTTACAGACAGCGCGCGTGGCGTGGTCCTTGACGGCAAAGAGCATACATTCTTTATTTTTCTGCACCCAAACAATCCAAAACCCGGGAGTCTAGGGTTGAAAAATATATGCAGCAAATTCTCAATGGAAAGGGGATTTATGCACGCTGGGCCGACAACGCTAACCGCATCGTCGTCTCGAAGACGCTGGAAAAAGTCGAATGGCAGGGAACACGCATCGTGCGCGACCTTGATGCAATCCGGCGCCTCAAAGATGAGCCGGGCAAGGACGTTCACATTGTCGGCGGCGCAACTCTGGTCTCGGGCCTGATGAATGCCGGCTTGATCGATGAAATCGGGTTGCTGGTCAATCCTATCGTTCTCGGCGGCGGAAAAGCGCTGTTCAAGGATGTGAACCAGCGCCACGGATTGAAACTGCTCGGCGCGAAACCGCTGAAGTCGGGGGTGGTCAAGCTGAGCTACAGCGCGCGGTGAACTGGGACACCCCAGCGTAACGCGGTGCTGACATTTTGGGACTCATCGAAAGGAAAGGAAGGAATCCGTACGTAATTCGCGCGGCGCTGCTCGTGCTGAATTTCGTGTTTGCTTTCTTGTTGATGAAAGATCTCGGCTTCAAGCCGGCCGACGAGAAGAATCCGATCAAGGAGGTAAAGATCATTATCGCCGGCTCGGTTCGTCATGGTCTGCGAAATCCGCCGGTCAGATGGATCATGCTGGCGGCGCCGTTCACCGGCGGCGTGACCATTTACGCGTTCTATGCGATGCAGCCTTACCTGCTTCAGCTCTGGGGCAACGAAAAGGCGTA
>DATEUF010000289.1:0-12342 GCA_035283325.1 Pyrinomonadaceae bacterium
CCGCTCCTTCTTAGGAAGTGGCTGTAAGTTGTTGATTCTATTAGAGGCCAAAAATCTTTCATACTCATCAACCAATTGTTGTGCGAGTCAACAAAATTGCTAGCCGTCGCTCCGTCAGGAGTGCAATGTTTATAGATCGGCAGCACCCCGGATGGCAGCGCCGGCGCGAAGGAGCGGAAAGTCAAGGAGCGCAAGAAAGGCAAGATGAATTCCGCTCCTTCGCGCCGGCGCCGGAGGATAAGGGTCGCGCGGCTATAACATGTCACTCCTATCGGAGTGAATATGACTATTATTCATGCGGATTTCAAGGACACTAACCTAAACGACCGTCATATAACTCGCCTAACTCGCTTGAGGGAAAACTATGCAGAACCATAATGGCAAAAGGAAAAGACGCCGGAGGGAGGTTTCGCGGCGCGACTTCATCAAGAAAAGCGCCAGCACTGGCACTGCGATGGTTGCCGGTCTCACCGGAATAAAGGCAACCGATAAAGAACAGTTTCGAGCCGGCAACTTTTTTCCATTCATAGGTCTGGATCCGGCGAGCCAATCAAAAGAGCGAAGTCAAGCCGCGGGAAAGACAGAACGACGTGCGCTACTCTTCGCGCTTGGTGACACCTTAATTCCCTCCGCTCCAAACGATCCAGGCTATAAGGATCTGGAGTGGTACGGAATCACTGGAGAAGTCGACCGCCGGCTTGAAGAGTTGGCCGACTCCGATCTGAATCTCTTCAATAACTCGAGTACAACCATACTCAGCAAGAAATTTACAGAGCTTTCGGAGAGCCAGCGTACTGCTTATCTAAATCGCCTACTTGAGTCTGGCAGCCTAAAAGACGATTCGCTGCAAAACCGGTTGCAAGAGATCTTCAGCCAAGTCCGGGAAGTGATTTTCACAGTCTATTATCAGAATTTTCCCGAGGACCACTGGCCCCGAGATGCCAATCGTGTTCCTCTACTTAGACCGGGGGACGAACACCAGATTACGAATCCCAGCACGAAATCCGCCGTCACTGGATGGGATGTTGCCGGCTACGCTGGCCCACTAACCTGGGAGGAAGAAGAGCGTCGCCGAAATGTTTTCAAGAAAATCAATTGGGTCGGCCCTTGAACTTTGGATTCGAAAATTTGGAGGCATTCATGAAACGCTTCTCATTCATCTGCGCCGTGCTACTTACAATCGTTGGGCTTACAGGTGCACGGCAGGCGCCACCGGGCAGCGCGTCGAAGGGCATTTTGCGCCACACCGTAGCTTTCAATTTCAAGCCTGATGTCTCGCAAGAAACCATTGAGCAGATACTCGACGAGGCCAGGAAGGAGTTACCCACGATCGAGGGCACAAGCAACATAGTCGTTGGGCCTCAGACCAGCAATTGGACCAAATACAAGTATGGCATCTCTATCGACTTCGTGAATAAGGATGCCAAGGAAGCCTATGCCAAGAGCCCACAAAGCCGGAGGCTACATGAGCAATATAAGAAGTTCACCGAAGACGAGGTAGTGATTGATATCTTGAGTGAATAATCGGATCTGCAAAGTGTTTTTAGAATTCTTACCTATTCGAGCTGAATGACTATTTTGGGAAGAGTGCCTGAGAAGGATTTCTCTCCGCGCACCCTCCTCGAAATTTGCGTCTCAGCGTTGAATTTGACGACAGAAAAATCGTGAAAACGCTCATCTCAAAATCCGCAGCCATTCGCGCTCGTTTGCAGCATCCAGTAATCGACTGCGACGGGCACATGATCGAATTTGAGCCGGACATCCTTGACTACCTAAAACAGGTTGGCGGACCGAGCATAGTTGATCAATACGTTTCAGCGATCGCCGGCAGCAAACTCTTTGGCTGGGATTATCTGTCTCCAGAGGAGCGACGCGACAAAAGGGTTGCGCGCTCCCCCTGGTGGGGCGCGCCCACTAAAAACACTTTGGATCGGGCCACGGCTACCCTACCCAGGTTGCTGCACGAGCGTTTGGATGAGTTTGGGATTGACTTCACCGTCCTCTTCCCGTCCGTGGGTATGACCGCTACTTACCCCAAAGACGAAGAAGTGCGCCGCGCGGTCTGCCGGGCCTATAACACGTATTACGCCGATCTCTACCGAGACTACGCCGATCGCATAACTGCAGCCGCGATCATTCCAATGCACAACCCGCAGGAAGCTATCGAGGAACTCGAGTATGCCGTAAAAACGCTCGGGCTGAAGGTAGTCTTCATGCAGAGTTATGTACGTAGGCCCATCCCTGCTGTCATACGTGAGACGCCGCAGGCGGCTCGCTGGGCTTTCTGGCTCGACACTTACGCTTTAGATAGTGAGTACAACTACGACCCGGTGTGGGCCAAGTGTGTCGAACTCAAAGTAGCACCCTGCTTTCACACGGGCGCTACTGGCTGGGGCAGCCACAATTCCATCTCCACATATGTTCACAACCACATCGGTAATTTCGCAACCGGCGGTGAAGCTGTGTGTAAATCGCTCTTTCTCGGTGGTGTGACGCGGCGGTTTCCGAGTTTGAAGTTTGGCTTCCTCGAGGGTGGGGTCGGTTGGGCGTGCAATCTATATTCAGACTTGATTGGACATTGGGAGAAGCGCAACACAAAAGCTTTGGAGAACACCGATCCAGCAAATCTGGACCGGCAGTTGTTGCTTGATCTCTATCGGAAGTACGGGGGCCGGATGGTGGAAAAGTTGGATCAGCTTGGCAAGGATCCCCTCGGTCTCGGCGCGGGCGCAGGAGTTTTCGCCCAGACACAGGAGACGCCTGAGATGCGAGATGAGTGGATACACTGCCAGATCGGAAAGGCAGAAGATATTCGCGACCTGTTTGTCAATAACTTCTACTTCGGGTGTGAGGCTGACGACCCGATTAATGCCTGGGCCTTCAACACCAGGGTCAATCCTTTCGCTGCCAGGCTCAAAGCAATCTTCAGTTCCGATATATCGCATTGGGATGTTCCGGATATGGCGAAGGTGGTTGAGGAAGCATACGAACTAGTAGAGAAAGAACTTATTAGCGAAACGGATTTCCGCGACTTTGTCTTCGGCAATCCGATATCGCTTTTTCAAGGCATGAATCCGGAGTTTTTCAAGGGGACAGTAGTTCAATCGACACTTTAGTGAGAAAGCCTTTGAGGGAAGTTTTGTTGCAAGAGGCAGAACATGGTGGCGAGGATGTGAGCCCTTCCGTCGCAGAGGCCAAACACTCCTTTTATTACGGTTGGGTGATAGTGGTCACCAGCTTTGTGGTGCTGGGACTGATTTCATTGGTCATCTCATCTTTTGCGCTTTTTTACGTGCCAGTGCTTCAGAGCTTCAATTGGAGTCGCGGTAGATTGGCTCTATCGATGTCGATATACCTGGTCTCGAGTGGGATAGCGGCCCCTTTTGCCGGAGGTCTTATCGACCGTTTTGGTCCCAGGCGCGTTATGCCATTGGGCGCCTTCGTTACGGGATGCGCCCTCCTGTTTCTGAGCCGAGCTACGGCTTTATGGCATTTTTACTTTGCATTTGGCGTGGTTGCTGCGCTCGGCAGTTCCATGCTCTATGTGGTACCCGTGACAACTATCGTATCAAACTGGTTCGCACGTCACCGCGGCACGGCAATCGGCATCGTTACCGCCTCTCCAGGTACTTCGCAATTACTTTTGCTGCCACTACTGCAATTGCTTATTAACTGGATCGGATGGCGGAGCGCCTATCTTATCCTGGGCACAGTTTTACTGGTCGTTCCCACAATCTTGACCCGGCTTTTTCTCTATGGCCGTCCCTCGGACCGCGGTCTATCTGTGGAAGACGAGACGCAGCTCGGGAAACAAAAGTGGGGAGGCTCAGCACATGCGGAAAAACACGCCAAGACCAAGCGCCAGACCGAAGTAATCGTAATGGATAAGCAGTGGGCCGACACGGAATGGACCATTGGAAAAGCCATCTGTACGTTTCGCTTCTGGGCACTCAGCCTGGTAATGGGGATGTTCACTGTTGGTTTTTTTCTAATCTCGATTCAGCTTGTGGCTTATATGACAGATAAGGGCTACAGCTCCATTGTGGCTGCCTCAGTAATTGGCCTTCAGGGTTTCGTGAACATATTGGGCACATTACTGGGTGGAGTTGTCGGTGACCGCTGGGGACGCGAGAAGACCTTAACTCTCAGTATTGCGATCTTCATTGCTTGTATTGTTTTACTGAACCTCGGCGGGTGGATTATCAACCCACTGATTATCTATGCCTTTGCAGTCGTCTATGGTATCGGGTTTGGGATGGCCTTTCCGACACTAATGGCCTCGGCCGCCGACCTCTTTCAAGGCAAACACTTCGGTTCAATCCTGGGATGGATTGCCTTGGGAGGATATCTTGGCGCGGCTCTGGGCTCGTGGCTAAGTGGCTACCTCTTCGACTTAACTCATAGCTATCGGCTCAACTTTTTGGTGGCCGCCCTGGTCATGTTTATCTCCGCAGCGCTGATCTGGAAGGCACGGCCGGGCCAGGTGCGAGTTATAAGGACCGTTAACAGTACTTGAGTCGCCGCTGCATATTGGAGAATAGGCGGCGCGAAAAGTATTACCGATGTGTAGCAAAAACTTTGAGTGAGATTTTGAAAAGATCAGTAGGAAATGAATCCGAGAAGGAAAAGTATAACTTGTTTTTTGAGCAAGCTGCTTACATAACGGCTACGCCGCCTGATGTGCGGCGATGGCTATGCCTCGCCGAGACATATGCCCTTACCGTTTGGGCTGCGCCCTGGTCCGGGCTGCGCTTTTATCAGCTTGCTCAGAACTGGTTTGGAGTGGAGGGGCAAAGCCCAACCAGGGGCAGAGCCCAAATGGCAAAGTTCAGTTAGCCGGCGAGGCATAGCCAGCGCCGCACATCGGGCGGCATAGCCGAGGCCAAGCTAGCTTCATCTAGTTGCGGCGTATGCATCTGGTGAATGCAGGGTGAGAGCAAGGCTCATTTTTCGAATTCAACTTGTTTCTGAAGTGACCAGTTTTTCTGAAGGAGAAAAAGTTATGCCAACATTTGTCATGCTGGTAAAGATGGCTCCAGAGCTGGCTAAGAATTTTGGAGCGATGGAAGAGATTGGGAAAAAGGTTGGCGCCAGATACCGGGAAGCGTGCCCTGAGGTGAATGTCACCGCTCATCTGGCGCTGCTCGGGCCATATGATTTCCTGGACATTCTGGAAGCTCCAAGCGAAGAGACCGCATTCAAGATGGCCTCGGTCATCCTGGCCTCTGGGATGGCGGCTTCGGTAGAGACTTGGACAGCCTTGCCCTACCAGAAGTTACTGGAGTTAACGAGGAACCTCTAAGTTTTACTTAAGGAACTCCAGCATCTGCCGGAAGAGTGTTCGATCGGACTAAGGTATTCTTTTCTGGAGCCTTCTATATGAGTAAAGACACGGTTTCGCGCCGAGAGTTTCTAAAGAGATCAGGCGTCGCTTCAGTTGCCGTCTCTATGGCAGCGCCTGGCGTTGCCATTTCGGAGAGCGAGAGTCAGCAGGCATCGTTCAAGCGAAGGCACGCTATCTTTGCAGCGCTTGGCGATACGCTGATTCCAACCGATCCGGGAGATCCGGGGTACAGAAGCCTTGAGCGTTACAAGATTACCGAAGAGGTCATGAAAGGGCTTGGGGCAACCAATGACGCCGATGTTGAAGCACTGAACCAGGGCAGTCGTGCTTTCTTCGACGGTAGAGATTTTCTACATCTTACAGAACCTCAGCGCGCTGTTTACCTGCGACTAATAATTGACGGAAGTAAGTTCACAGATAAGACACAGCTCAGCACACTTCAGAATGTTTACGAGCAAACTCGGTCGCGAGTTTTCACTGTCTTCTATCAAAACTATCCTGAGAACATTATTCCGCGTGATGGTGAAGGCGCCCCAATTGTCAAGGCTGGCGACAAGCATCAGATCACTAACCCCAACACTAAACAGTTGGTCACGGGCTGGGATATTGCCGGTTTTAAGGGACCCTTAACCTGGGAGGAAGAAGAAGAGCGGCGCGCGAAGTTCAGAAGATATGACTGGCAAGAATAATCCTGAACGCCCACAACGTCCGGAAAGGTAATCCTTTACTCGCAATAGATTGAAAAGACCGCTTATGCAAGTTCAGAAAAACTACGACGTGCTCATAGTTGGTTCGGGAGTAGGCGGTAGCGTTCTCGCGGCACATACTGCGGAGAGAGGTGTTAACCCAAAGAATGGTGAACGCCTGCGGGTAGCAATGCTTGAAGCTGGACCTTACTGGAGAGGAGAGCCACAGCCAGGCTACGGACTGCCTCTGAGACGTCAGATGATCACAAACTTCATCAGCGACTCATCGCCTCACCTGTGGCCGTGGGGAATGGTAAAGCTTGTTGGTGGAACTGCTATGCACGCCGGGGCAAGCGTTTACCTCCCCTACGACGTCGACTACAAGCACTGGGTCGATGAGGGTACTGACTGGACTGAACAGAGTTGTCGCAAGGCGGGCGCCGAGGTGACCCGAATGTACCACATCCACACAGAGCCCGATGAACTGTTAACGCGGGGAAACCTGATGTTTCGGGAGACCGTGCGCGCAATGGGCCGTGAGGTGCACTCAGCTCAAGTCGCGCGAAAAAACTGCTTATACACCGGCTTTTGTGAGGGCGGATATTTTTGCCGCTACGACAGCCGAATGACTCCCCTGACAAACTACATCCCACTCGCAGAAAAGCATGGTTTGGAGATTATTTCGGACGCCATGGTCGAACGCGTGATCATTGAGAAGACAGGCGCACGGCCGGTAGCGAAGGGTGTTGTATTTCGCCAGAAAGGAAAGTCGCTGGAGCTGCGCGCTTCCAAAATCATTGTTAGCGCAGGAGTAGTCGGCACGCCCCTCTTACTCTTCAGGTCGGGCTATGGCTCAAAGGAGGATCTGGGTAGCAATCTCACAGTGGAAAACAAGAACATCGGCAAGCACCTCGACATTCACGCAGCCGTGGTTGTCAGCGCGTACTTCGACGAGCCAATCAAGGATGGAACTCGGGGCGCAGCACCGGCAGGTTTTTTCTTTCTCGATGACGCCGGTCCGAATGGATACGGTAGATTGCGGATCAAAGACAGCGGCATGCTCGGGATTGAGGAGCCGTGGATGCTGGCTCGGAGTCCTCAGGCGCCCGACTTCGGGCGCGAGCACAAGCAGTTTATGAAGGTAGGCCGGATGCATCGCGGAGGAATCCTGGTAGTACTCATGAAACCCGAAGGCTACCGGGGCCGGATCAATCTGCCTGATGCCACGATGGAGTATGAAGGCAACAAGATAATTGAACGCCGGTTGCGCGAGGGTGGTGAGCTCGCTCGCGAGGTTTTGCAAAAGATGGGCGGGAAGAAGATCGCCGGATACGATATGCCACCCATCTACCATATCGCCCACGGTATTAGTACTTGTAAGGCAGGTTCAGATCCAAAATCATCTGTAGTGAATGTCAATTTCGAGTCCCACGATGTTGAGAACCTTTTCATTTGCGATGCGAGCGTCCTGCCACGTTCCGCTTCAGGCGATGCAATCGGGCCAATAGCGACTGTTTCAGTTCTCGCCGCCGAGCGCATTGTTGCCAATCATTTCCAGAGGTAAGGGGTGGTTGAGTTATGGAGTCAATAGAGAAAGAGGTCTCTTTCCAAACCGCTGATGGGTGGAAGATCTATGGATCGATGCATCTCCCGCCAGGCGCGAGCCCCGATCATCCGGCGCCGGCGGTGCTACTTCTGCATGCCGCCGGACACGACCGTGATGCCTTTACCTCCTTTGTCTATCCCGGCATGGCCCAGATTCTTGTGCAGCAGGGTGTGGCCGCCCTCCGGATTGACTGGCGGGGAAGAGGCCAGAGTATCGGTGAGAGGGAATATCACTCGTTTACTGAAGAACAAAGGGCCCGGATCCATCTTGATGTCAAGGCCGGTTTGAACTTCTTAGCGTCACAACCGGAAGTTGATGGGGAACGACTTGCCATCTGTGCCGAAGAGGTGAGTGCTGAATGGTCTGTCACCGGCTCAGCGGGCGACCCGCGCGTGAAGGCGCTTGCATTTATTTCCGGAAGATTAAGCGAGCCGGCCCGGCAGATGCTGGCGCGACGCGAACAGCTTCCTACTCTCTGCGTTGTGAGCAAAGACGACGACCAGGGATTTGCTGACATGTCTTTAGTTTATGGGGAATCGAACCATCCGGAGAGCGATTTCCGGGCCTACGAGGATATGGGGATCGGAACGACAATGTTTACGCTCTGGCGGTACAAATATCCAGATCAGAAGGGCGTCGATTTCCTATCCAAACAGTTAGGTGTGGATACCGAAAAGATTGGTCTCGTGCCAAAGGATCCTGGGGACGAAAAGCCCATCGAGGACGTTATCTGCCACTGGCTTACTCGCCAACTGAAGTCTTTAGGACGCATGAGAGAGGTTTCTTTCACAACGGAAGATGGGTGGACGATCTATGGCAATCTGCTAAGTCCTGAAAATCTTCCGGATAGTGAACGGGCGCCGGGTGTTGTGTTGTTGCATTCCGGCTGGAGCGACCGCTTCGTCTTCAACAGTTTGGAAAGACTTTTCGCCAAGAACGGATTCGCTGTACTCAATATCGATTGGCGCGGGCGCGGCAAAAGCCGGGGCAAAGGCAACTACTTTACACTTTCACGAGAAGAACGCGATCGCGCTTATCTGGATGCAAAGGCCGCTGTCAATCATCTTGCTGCTCAGTCGGAGGTTGACCCGCAGCGAATGGCTATTCTCGGTACGTACATCGGCGCAAAATATGCAACCACGGCAGCACTGGGTGACGAGCGAATCGGGGCCCTGGTCATGCTTTCAGGGTATATACCCAGCGGGCAAGAGCGTGAAGAAATCACCGGTTCTCACTTTCCAATCCTTTTCATTGGCAGCAGGGGATTTGCTCCGGTCGCAAATGCGATGACCGACCTCTATGAACTGACCCGCGACCGAGGCAGTGAGATCATCATCTATGATGGCGGCGCTATTGGGTATCAACTGTTCGAGGTTGATCCAGGGCTTGAGCAGAGGATTATTAGCTGGGTGGCAGATCGGCTAGCGGAACGTGAAAGCGCGCAAGCTGCAAGTTCGTCTAATTGACCTCAGCGCGTTGGGTCCGCACAGGAGAGAAGGATGCAACATGGGAAGATTATCTTATGCAGCTAACCTGATAACAGTATGACCGTTAACATCCGCCAGCCAGTGGTTCAAGTCTATGGACCTCTGGCCATCTTGAGTTGCCATTGGAGTTTTGCTGCGGCAGTAGGCGGTAAGCCGCAGATTGGTAATGGACGCGGCACTTATGTCTTTGAGAAACGCGCAGGAGCATGGGTGATCATTCATCTGCACGAGTCGTCAATGCCTGCGGTGGGGAAATAGACGTTTCGGACGGTTTCTTGGAGTTAGACTTAAATCGAAAGTACATCGCCATGACAACTTACGTGCTTCTGATCAAGTTTTCGCCCGAGCTGGCGAAGGATTTTGCGGCTATGGAGCGAATGGGGAAAGAGGTACGCGAGAAGTACATGAAAGCTTGTCCACACATTAATCTGCTGCCGCATCATTACTGGCTGTCTGGGCCTTACGATTTCATGCACGTCTATGAATCTCCGGACGTTGAAAGTGCCTTCAAGATGGCGGCAGTCATTCTTTCGACCGGCATGGCCTCGTCCGTCGAGACATGGCCGGCGATCAGCTATCAGCGCCTGCTTGAATTGGTAAGAGACATTTAATTGCACTGTGACTCGCATTAAATAATAGGGAGCGAGACGATGACAGAGGTTAAAAACTACGATGTGGTTATTGTGGGCGGTGGTACTGCCGGGTGTATCCTTGCCGCCAAGCTTTCAGAGCGAGCTGTTGATCCGGCAACCGGTTCGCGCCTGCGAATCGCCGTCATCGAAGCGGGCGCATACTTAAAAGGAGATGCCAAGCCCGGTTACGGCATACCTTTGCGGCGGCAGATGTATGCGAACATTCCGCAGGACATCAAGTTTGGTCGCAACTTCGTCACACCTCAGGGCCGTGGACGCGGCATCGGCGGAAGCTCGCTCATCTTTGGCAGCGCGGCCTGGTTCCCCTTTGATGAGGACTACGAAGAGTGGCAGGAAGAGACCGGGATCGACTGGACCAAGGAGAATTTTCGATCAGCGGTTGAGGAAGCCAAACAGGTCTTTAACGTCAGCCTTCAGCCCGAGCAGACGCTCTCAAATCGGAGAGGCTCCGCGTTGTTCAAGGCCACGGCAGAGGCCATGGGCCATGAGGTAAGGCCCGGCCACTCGCGCGCCGTCAAGAACTGCATCTTTTGCGGGCATTGCGCCGATCGGCAAGTCTGCAAGTACGACTCGAAGCAATCAACACTTGTCACGCATGCCCCCATAGCTGAACGTAATGGTGTGGAGATCATCGCCAACGCGCGGGCGTTGCGGATCTTGATCGATCGCAAGGCAGGACGACCAATCGCCCAAGGTGTCCTTATCAAGAAACTCGATCTGCCAGATGAGGTTTATCCCGGCGATGACTTTGCCGATTGGGATCGGGCGAAAGAGATCACAATATTAGCAAAGAAAGTCATCGTCAGTTGTGGGGACCTGGAGACCCCGCCTCTCATGTATGCTTCAGGCTATGGTTCGAAAGAAGATTGCGGTGCTAATCTCATTGTAGAAAACCCAAATGTTGGCCGTAATATCGATGGACACTACGGCGAGGGTGGGCAAGTGGGAGTGACCGGCATCTTTGACGAAGACGTCGGGGGCATGGATGGCGGCTGGGGGGTAGACGCGCTCTACCATTTTCAAACTCGAATTGGTAAGGATCGGATAGTACTTCTCAACGGTTACGGTTCATTTCCTCGTTATAGCTTCTGGGATGGGCAACCTGAACGGCACGCCCTTTATCCTTTTGCTCCTTCATTTGGCCAACAACATAAAGACTATATGCGGCAGATCTGTAATCCCTGGGCCGAGGCCTCAGAGGCTTCGGTGAAATTGCGGGAGCCTATTCTCAAAGTTGGCCGCATTGCGGTCGATACAAAGTTGCCTGGGGCAGCTCCGCGAGGCCGCATCGATAAAGACAGCCGCGTGCAGATATTTGGTGAAGAGATCATCGCCTACAGCCGTGAAACTGGCAAAGAAGAGCGCAACTACAAGGCGATTCATCCCGAGGTCAAACGAGTATTTGCGGCAGGTCAGGAGATCGCGAAAGAGATTCTGGCGAAGATGGGAGCCAAGAAGATTATACCTGAACCTATTATTCCTCGGGGCGGCCTGACATTTAAATGGCTAACCGGCGGATGCCGCGCCGGCGTTAACCCAAAGAATTCAGTGATCAACCAGTACTTCGAGTCGCATGATATCGATAACCTTTTCGTGGTCGATGTCGGGGCGATCCCACGTTCCCCTACGCTGGGACTATTCCTGACTATTTGCATTGTTTCGATTTTTGCTTCTGAGCGCATTATCTCGCGCCATTTCACCAAGAAGTAACGCAAACTGTTAGTTTGCATGCGTCGCAAGCCGTCGCAAGCTAACAGCTTGCGCTACATACAGGAAGGAAAACTAAATGGTACAAACAGCTTCATTTCTCAACGAACTTAAGGCCGCCAGGGATGAACGCCATAGCAAGGATCATCCGTTCATAGATAAGTGGGAGAAAGGGGAACTTACCAAGCGTCAGACTGCGGTGTATGTGGTCCAACATTACCATTTCGTCACTGATTACCTTAACTGGCTCGCTTTCATCTGGGCTCAGTGTCCGATAAAGGATGTCAAAGACAGCATCCTCGAAAACCTGAAGGAAGAAGAGGATCCCGAGGACCGCCATCTGGAGATGTTGATCGACTATGCTGCCGCCTGTGGACTCAAGCGTGAGGAAGTGGTTGAGGCGAAGGTGCTGCCCTGGACAGAGGCTTTGAAAGACTGGGGCTGGCGGTTGGTCTATCAATCACCCTGGGAAGTTTCTTGTGCGGGGTTGATGATCGGACTTGAATCCCAACCTCCTCAAATCTACACCCGGGTAATTCCCAGTTTGCACAGTAATTACGGCTGGAATCCTGGCGATCACGAAATCCGTTTCTTCCGTGGCCATGTTGCAGCCGATGAGATCCACAGTGCTCGCGGTTTCCAAATGACAGAAAAGTATTGCAACACGCCTGAGCTCAGAAGAGCGGCTGTTGAGGCTGTCCGAACTGCGGCTCGAAAACGTTGGAACCACATGAACGGCATCTATTGGTACGCTGTTCATGGCAAAGAGGACGATACGCCTGACTCGTAAATCGGAAAATCGTGAATCGTAAATCGTGAATAAGACATTGCCGCATACAGAATCCTCTCCTGGGGAGAT
>DATEUF010000290.1:0-3130 GCA_035283325.1 Pyrinomonadaceae bacterium
GGGTGGTGAACTAACGCTGAAGGGTGTCGGTGAAGACATGCCGACAGAGCTGGAAGCTGTAATACCTGGCTACGAGGAGTTTCCAAAAGGTTACACCATTGGCCCCGTGGATAGCCTGAATACTCTGTCGGCAAATGACCATGCCAAGTACATTCAAGAAAGGCTCCCACAGTTCGAAGTTCTCGGATGGGTGACTGCTTCCGCCCGTGAATGGTACGAGAAGAATCTCACGACCAATAACTTTGACGCTGTCTTGCGGCGAGCAGAGCAGGATCTCGGCTCCGAGCAGATAACCAGCGAGGTCTTCGCGATAATTCAGAGTATCAAACACTCGCGATAATCCAGTCAGCCGGTTCTAGCGCGCAAGGTCCCTGGTGCGATTCCGCTCGTGGGTACCCCGCCACCGCCGCCTAGTTCTGCACGTCACTGGTACGAGAAGAACATCAAGAGCGATAACTTGGACGCCGTATTGCAACGCGCCGGGCAGTATCTCAAGGGCGAGCTGATCACTAGTGAAGTCTTCGTGATGCTTCAGGCCATCAAACAGTGAGGCACGACTAACGCGTAAAGCTCCAAGTCCTCATAACATCGCAAGGACAAGATGCGGGTGCATCCAATTCAGATAAGTTGCACGAACCGCAACCGAAGCGACGAGGATTTCATAACTGACTTGTGCGAGGGCTTCCTGTTGCGTGAGCCAGATCAAGGTGGATATGATTTCTGGCTATACAGACTTCGAGATGACAACAGCCAAGGGCTGAGCGGCCGTGAGCGGATAACACGAGTCTTTGCTGCGGCTTACCAGCCCGTGGCCAACGGCGCTCCTGCTTTACGATGATCCTACATTTAAGAATATCGAAGCAGTGCGTCGCGAAGTACCGGGCCAAGATGGACCGGCGTCTTTAGCATTTTTGGCGTCAGTTTGACGCGGCTGCAGGGAAATGGATGAGAACGTGTAGGAACCTATGGAAAGCTGATGTTCGTTCGGACGGCTGCTTTGTTGAACATAGGTTAATGGATGGGAACGCGTGGTAGTCAATGGAACCGGTCTCCGTCATCATCCCAACGCTTAACGAGGCGCGCTCTGTCGGCTCGACGCTCGATTCTCTGGCGGATGTGCGTGGGCGCGTTCAGGTAATAATCGTTGACGGCGGAAGCGATGACGATACGCGCGAAATTGTCAATGCCCATCACGCGATAGTCATTACAGCGAAACGCGGACCTGGCGTGCAAATGTATGGAGGCGCTTGCGTTGCGCAAGTGACGTATTGTGGTTCTTGCACGCAGACACGATTGTGCCCGCAGACGCCGTTGAATTGATCGTTGAAGCGTTGCATGACCCGCAGGTGGTGGCCGGAAACTTCGAGGTTCGCTTCGATGGCCGAGGAGGGGTCGCACGATTCATGACCTGGCTGTACCCGCAGCTACGTCGGCTTGGACTCTGTTACGGCGATTCAGCAATCTTCGTCCGGCGTGATTCCTATGAACAGGTCGGTGGCTTAAGTCTTTTTCGATCTTTGAAGATCTAGAGCTACTGCGAGAGTTGAGAAAGCTCGGCGACATCGTTCACGTTCCCGCTACGGTAGTCACTTCGTCGCGCCGCTTTGAAGGACGCAGGTTTGCGTTTACTTTTGCGCGGTGGATGGTTATGCAGGCGCTCTACTGGTTGGGCATCGAACCGCGAATACTCTAGGGCGCTTTTATGCGCCAGTTCGCAGCAGGCAGGCAAGGATTGAAAGTACAGAATGATTGAGTGTTGAGAGGTTTGCAAGCTCATAACTCAGTTAAGAAACTGCCAATGTAATGTCGACTGTTCTACCGGTAATTGAGCCAGCTCTAAAACCGCAGCCGCACACTGATGTTGATTTTGACGAGAAGTTGGCGGCACATGGCCTAGAGCTGCGTGCGGTGACGGTAGACACTTTGCAAGTCAATGTGGGGAAGCTTTGCAATCAGGCGTGCAAGCATTGTCACGTCGATGCGAGTCCGAAACGAACAGAGATCATGATGCGAGAAACTGCGGAAGCCGTTATTGATGCGGTGCACCGGTTTCGTATTCCGACACTAGACATCACAGGAGGCGCTCCTGAGCTGAATCCTTCCTTTCGTTATCTCGTCACAGAAGGGCACACTGCGGGAGCACACGTGATCGTGCGGCACAACCTGACGGTAATGTTCGAATCGGGACAAGCGGATCTTCCCGAATTCTTTCGCAACCACGCGGTCGAGGTTGTCAGCTCGCTGCCTTACTTTCTGGAAGAGCAGACAGATGCCCACTATCGGACCGCGATAATCTGGGGCGCTTTAACCACTCTGGCGGGGGCACTGGTCCTTGGTCTGTTCGCGGCGCGGATGATGAAGTTCTTCACCAGCGGAATCGTCTCTGCAAAACCGACGCCGGCATTTACGCTGGCGGTGATTTGCGGAACGGTCGGTTGGGTAATAATCGCTACGGTGACGCACCTTCCCGTATCGACTACACATGCTATCGCCGGGTCGCTGCTCGGGGCAGGATGGTTGTTTGCTCCAACTGCGATCGCGTGGAGCAAGCTGGCGCCAAGATTGGCGGTGCCTCTCCTGCTAAGTATCGCGTCTCTTACGCGGTTTCTGCTGGTTTTAATCAAGTGTTCGCCAGGCGCAACGCGGAGGCGGTCGATTGCCTTTGCATTGGAGCAGAGCAGCTTGATGCCGGCATGTTGCAAATGACGCACATCAACGTCATGACTGGAACAGTACAGGAGTGCACTTCGGCTCGCGGCTATCTCAGGCTGAATACGGAAACCCTCCACTGGTTTTCGAGTGGCGCCGTTGGCTTCGCGCGTGGATTGAACGATACGCCGAAAATCGTGGCCATCGGCGCGGTAGTTCTCGGCCCGGCACAAAATTCGGCCGTTACGAAATCCGCACGAAGATAGGCGAGGGCGGGATGGGTGAGGTTTATCTGGCCCAGGACACTAAACTCGATCGAAAGGTTGCGCTGAAGATTCTACCGGCTGATGTGGCTGCTCATCAGGAGCGCATGCGCCGCTTTGTACAGGAAGCTAAGTCTGCTTCCGCTTTGAACCATCCCAACATCATCACCATCCATGAGATCGACCAAACCGATTCAGTTCACTTCATAGCCACTGAA
>DATEUF010000291.1:0-3581 GCA_035283325.1 Pyrinomonadaceae bacterium
AGTCTGGAAACTTTTCTGGAGAGATCAGGTCCAAGGTCTCGCCGAATTACATTGCCACCCATAGGCAACGGCAAACCGGTTCTCTGGTGCCACCACTCACCCAGATCGATGAGCTTGTACAGGCCCATGGATTCGTAAAAGAGTTGCCCCTCGTGAATCAGCAGACCCGCATCACATGAACCACTCAAAACAGTATCAATCACCTGGTCGAAAGGGACGACCTCATAGGAAAACTCCGAATTGAAGATGCGTAGCGCCAGGAAGGCACTGGTTAACTTGCCAGGAATCGCAATTCTTAGTTTGCCAACGTCGACGCCGTTTAGGGGCTTACTGGAAACGAGAACTGGCCCGTAGTTATCTCCGATAGAAGCTCCGTGTGGCAACAAAGCATACTTTTCCGAAACGTATGCGTATGCGTGGAAACTGATGGCCGTAACTTCGAAGGTTCCACGGATAGCCTCCTCGTTAAGGGTTTGGATGTCCTTCAGAACGTGCTTGAAGGTAATGCCGCCGGTGTCCAGTTTATTTGTCGCCAGGCCGTAAAACATGAAGGCGTCATCTGAGTCAGGCGAGTGGGCAACAGTAATGGTTGATTGTTCTATTTCAGTTTGCATGCAGTTTTTCACACCCGTGAAGACGGGAGACATCAAGCCAGGCTGACTTTGCTTTCCAGACGGTTGTAAACGGTGTCTCGCTCGACCGCGGAGAATCCGGCGTCCTCGATTAGGCTCACGAGCTCATTCCTGGTCATGCGCACTTCATTATTCGCTTCAACCGAGTAGCTTTCTGTCAACTCTCCGCCTTCAGTGATGGTCCCGTCCAAGTCGTCAGCGCCGAAGTGCAAACCCACCTGAGCCAGCCGCTTGCCCAGCATCACCCAGTAGGCTTTCACGTGCGCAAAGTTGTCCAACATAAGCCGCGACAGTGCAAGCGTCTTAAGAGAATCGACTCCTGAAGGTCCGGGCAAGTGTGCCAGCTGCGTATCAGGCGGATAGAAGGCGAGAGGTATGAAACATTGAAAACCCCCCGACTTGTCTTGCTGTTCGCGAAGCCGGACCAGATGGTCCACGCGATCTTCAATCGTTTCGATGTGCCCGTAGAGCATCGTGGCATTAGTCTTAAAGCCCGCCTTATGGACTTTTCCACTCAGCGACAACCAGCGATCGCCGTCACACTTATGCGCGCAGATCATTGAACGGGTTGGCTCGGCAAAAATTTCCGCACCGCCTCCGGGGCAGGAATCCAGGCCCGCGGCAATCAGTTCCCCGATAACTGTTTCGTCGTCCATCTTGTAGAAGTGCGCAAAGTGATCAAGTTCGACCATCGTAAAGGCTTTCAAATGCAATTGCGGGTATGCGCGCTTCAGTGATGACAGTAAATCAGTGAAGTATTTAAAAGGCAGTTTGGTATTCAATCCGCCGGTAATGTGGAGTTCAGTGGCGCCTTCGGCAACTGCCCGCCCGGCAATCTGCAGGCTATCCTCGATGTTGTGCGTATATGCGTCTGGTTGCCGGGGCGTGCGATAGAAACCACAAAACTTGCAGTCCACATAACAGACATTTGTCGGATTGAAATGTCGATTGACGTTGAAATATGTGGTCGTGCCATGCAGTCGGCGTCGGACAGTGTCGGCAAGTTTTCCCAAGGCGGGAAGTTCGGTTGTTGAATAGAGCGCCAGTCCGTCTTCAAACGTAAGGCGTTTGCTTGCAAACACTCTGTCCGCAATTTCGTTCAGTCGTTCATCATGTGAAAAGCTCATGAGTTTGTCTTTAATCATCGTCCTTTAGATATGCAAGAACACCGCTCCACCAAACGTGACCAACAGGATTACGCTTACAAGGGCGTTAGTCGTAAAAAAAGCCGCATTCAATCGACTAAGATCGTTTGCTCTTACCAGGGTGTGTTGATAGAGCAGCAGGCCCCCAGTCGCCAGCACGCCAAGCAGCGCCGGCGAACCCAATCCGGTGGCAAAGTATAGTGCGAGCAGAGCTCCGAAAGCGCCTGCGTGAAGCAAGCGCGAAATGTTCAGCGAGCGACGAATTCCGAATCTGGCCGGCAAGGAATGAAGACCCTCCTGGCGGTCAAATTCCAGGTCCTGGCACGCATAAAGCACGTCAAAGCCCGCGGTCCACAAAAGGACGACCAGAGACAACAGCAACGGTACCGGGTTGTCAATGACGCCACGTACTGCTATCCAGGCGGCGGTCGGCGCAATCCCCAGACACCAGCCAAGAACAAGATGTGAGAGATTTGTCCAGCGTTTAGTGAACGAATAAACGAGAACGCTGGCGAGCGCGAGCGGCGCCAAAATGAGCGTGAGGCGGTTCAGCATTGCCGCAGCCAGAAAGAAAACTGCCGCAGAAATGATTGTGAATGCCAAAACAAAACCGGTGGAAAGCAAGCCTGCCGGCAAGGCGCGCATGCTCGTGCGAGGATTTCGCGCGTCGTACTTACGATCGGCGATGCGGTTAAAAGCCATTGCGGTCGAGCGCGCACCGACCATTGCCACCGTAATCCAAAAAATCTGTGTTAGTGACGGAAGCCCGTTTGCTGCCAGTACTGCCCCCAGAAAAGCGAAGGGCAGTGCAAACAACGTGTGCTCGATCTTAATTATCTCGAGCGTCAAGCGAATGTTTCGCAGCAAAGTCCTCACTTCGAATTTATTCCTCTGGAACGCTGGAAATGAGTTGCGGTTCTCGCATTCCCTTCCACCTGGTGGCTCCGGAGTGAGGCACTCCCAGATGATCGAGAATGCGGAAGACCAAATGGTCGACCAGGGCTTCAATCGTTGCGGGTTGATGATAAAAGCTGGGACTTGCCGGTAGTATGCGCGCGCCGGCCCGGGACAGTCGTAGCATATTTTCTAAATGGATCTCATTGTACGGACTTTCGCGTGGCACAAGGACAAGTTTCCGACCTTCCTTCAGTGTTACATCAGCAGCACGATGAATGAGGTTCGTTCCGGCTCCGGAAGCAATCGCCCCTAAACTGCCCATTGAGCAAGGAACAATCACCATCCCTTCCTGCGGATGTGAACCTGAAGAGGGGCGCGCCGCCATGTTGTCGAGCCTATTGAGTTGAATCAGATTGGAGGCGGCAGGCAAACCAATCCAATTGTTTACCGTAACCCTGTCAACTCCCCGCAAGTCCACCCCTAATTCAACCCTGGCAACTACTGCAGCCGATTCGGAAATTATCAGATTGATCCGATCAACCACCGCGCTGGCCGCCAGATGAACCAGCGTGCGCTGTGCATAAATTGCGCCAGAAGCGCCTGTGATTGCTACGGTGAATTCCATGGTTGTTTGATGAGATCTTACTTTGCGCGTAGGTCAATCGCAACCGCAGTCAGTGCCGCATCAGTCTTTGCCGCAAGCAAAGTGTCACGATCCACATTTAGGGAGTCTCAGTGGTTGAATGCTAGAATGCCGGACACACTTCAGGGCTTTCATTTCCAAATGATTCAGAAGCTATGCAACAGGAAGAATTGAAACAGATTCTTGAGCGCGTCAAGGCGAATGATCTGGAGCTCTCTGACGCTGCCAGACGGATTGCCGAACTGCATTATGAAGATATAGGTT